>NZ_JBFAAL010000009.1:0-235207 GCF_040639715.1 Micromonospora sp. NPDC023737 | reverse complement strand
CGACATCAAGGAACCCGAGTCGATCAACCTGCTCGGCGACCCACCCACGGTCCCAACCCGAGACAATCAACCCACCCAGAGGCCACCCACGGTCCGAGTTCGATCAACACCTGCGGCCACCGACACAACCCCGACCCAACCCGACCCGATCAACCCCAAGGGGCTACCCACACGGCCCCGACCCGGGACGATCAACCCTCCGAAGGCCCCGACACGACCCTCCGGAACCACCCGGGCCAACCAGCCAGCCCGGAGACCGGCGCCGATCCCAGAACTGACCACCACGCAAACGCCCGACCACCCAACCGCCCCGACACCCAACCGCAGCCAGTGGCCGCCACCCCCACGAACCGGCCACAACCCCCAGCCCCCCACACCCGACACATGGTCAACTCGACATCCATGAAGTCGGGGCATCCGGGCGCCCAGGACACCCCGACATCAAGGAACCCGAGTCGATCAACCACCCAGAGACCACCCACGGTCCCAACCCGAGACAGTCAACCCACCCAGCGACCACCCACGGTCCCAACCGACTCGATCGGCCCCGGAGGCTCGACACGGCCTCTGGGCCAGCCGAGCCGATCAACCAGCCGAGAGATCGGCGGCGAAACCCGACCGACCACGGCGCAAACGCCCGACCATCCAACCGCAGCCGGCATCCCCCGAGCGCAAACCGGACACCACACCCAGCCACCCCCACACCCCGCCCATGGTCAACTCGACTTCCACGAAGTCGGGGCATCGGCACGCCTCGGACACCCCGACATCAAGGAACCCGAGTCGGAACCCGACCGCCCCGGCTACCGACACCGTCCCGACCCGAGTCGATCAACCACTGGGGGCACCGACGTGGCCTTCAGGAACCCGAACGGCCCCGACCCTTGTGCCGGTCGAGCGGGCAGGCGCGCTCCGGGTGCGGGACACCGGTCGCGCGGTGGACCGGCGCGGTGAGGGAGGCCCTAGGGTGGTGACCGTGGCGACCCTTCTGCTTCTGCGACACGGCCGGACGACCGCGAACGCCGACGGCGGCCTTGCCGGCCGGCAACCGGTCGAGTTGGACGAGACCGGCCGGACGCAGGCGGCCGCGGCGGGGGAGCGACTTCGCGGCCTGCCGTTGACGACCGTGGTGACCAGCCCGCTGATCCGCTGCCGGCAGACCCTGGAGTTGGCGCTGCCGGACGCCTCCCCGGTGGTCGAGGAGGGGCTGATCGAGTGCGGGTACGGCAGTTGGGAGGGACAGCCGCTCAAGAAGCTCGCCAAGGATCCGCTCTGGCCGGTCGTCCAGCAGCACCCGAGCGCCGTGGTCTTCCCCGAGGGGGAGGCGATGGCGGCCATGGCGTCGCGCGCGGTCGCGGCGGTGCGGTCCTGGGACGCCCGGGTCACCGCCGAGCATGGTCCCGAGGCGCTCTGGCTGGCGTGCAGCCACGGCGATGTGATCAAGGCCATCGTGGCGGACGCGCTCGGCGTACACCTGGATCTCTTTCAGCGGATCGTGGCCGACCCGGCGTCGGTGACCGTGATCCGGTACACACCGCTACGGCCGTTCCTGGTCCGGCTGAACGATACCGGTGGCGACCTGAGCGGCCTGGTTCCGCCGCAGCGCAAGCGGCGGCGGGCGCCCCGACGCGTCGACTCGGACGCGGCGGTGGGTGGCGGCGCCGGCAGCGCTCGATGATCACTACGGTACGGGCCGTGACGCCGCTCGGAGGCGGGCATCACACAGCGGAGGGCCGGACGCGGCGCGCGGTGGCGATTCGGGTCGGTGGGGTGCGCGACGCCGTGACGGGCCGGATAGGGTCGTGAGTATGACCCACCAGGTGCACGCCTTCGAGCCGCCGGAGCGGTTCGTCGCCGGGACCGTCGGGCCTCCGGGGGAGCGGACGTTCTTCCTCCAGGCCCGCGGAGGAGGCCGGCTGGTCAGCGTCGCGCTGGAGAAGGTTCAGGTGTCCCTGCTCGCCGAGAAGCTCGAGGAGTTGCTTACCGAGGCGCAACGCCGTTTCGGGGTGGAGCTGCCCGAGGCCCCCAGGACGCTCGGTGACAACGACCCGTTGGACACGCCGGTCGACGAGGAGTTCCGCGTCGGCACGCTCGGCCTGGCCTTCGACGTGGACACCGCGACCGTGGTGATCGAGGCGATCGCCGCCGGCGAGGCGGAGGCCGAGGTCGAGCTCGGCGACGACGACGAGGATTCCGACGACGAGCCGGACGAGGATCTCGACCGTCTGCGGGTCCGGTTGACCCCGCAGGCGACGCGCGAGTTCATCGAGCGCGCCCGCCGGGTGGTCAACGCCGGCCGCCCGCCGTGCCCGCTCTGCGGCCAGCCGCTGGATCCCGCCGGGCATCTCTGCCCGCGGCACAACGGTTACCACCGGTGACGTCGTCCGGCATCCAGCCACGGCAGGACGGCAGCGCCGCTCTCCGGTTGCTACGTGACGGTGAGCTGACCCTCGAAGGGCGGCTGGTCGAGGCGTCGAACGCCACGCTGCGCGGGGTGCTGACGCTCGACGGGGTCAGCGCCCACTGCGTGTACAAGCCGGTGCGGGGGGAGCGCCCCCTCTGGGACTTTCCCGACGGCACCCTCGCCGGACGCGAGGTCGCGGCGTACCTGGTCTCCCGCGCCACCGGGTGGGATCTGATCCCGCCGACCGTACTGCGGGAGGGTCCGTTCGGTCCCGGCTCCTGCCAGCTCTGGATCGACGAGCCCGCCGACGCCGAGCCGTTGGTCGGGTTCGTGCCGGCCGACGCGGTGCCGCCCCGCTGGTTCCCGATCGCGGCGGCGCGCGACGACGACGGCACCCCGTACGCCCTGGCACATGCCGACGACCCGCGGCTCGCCCGCCTCGCGGTGCTCGATGCGGTCATCAACAACGCGGACCGCAAGGGCGGGCACGTGCTGGTGGGCCCGGACGACCGGATCTACGGCGTGGATCACGGGGTGAGCTTCCACGTCGAGGAGAAGCTGCGGACGGTGCTGTGGGGCTGGGCGGGCCGGCAGCTGCCGCCGGACGCGGTGGAGGTGCTCGACATGCTCGCCGCCCAGGTCACCGGCGCGCTCGGTGAGGAGTTGGCCGAGCATCTCACGATCAGCGAGATCGCGGAGTTGACGTCCCGGATCGATCGGCTGCGTCACGGTGGCCGGTTCCCGCTGCCGCCGGAGGAGTGGCCGGCCATCCCGTGGCCGCCGATCTGACGCACCCGTGAGCGACGCCACCGCCTGCGGTGGGAGTGGCCCGCTGTCATGTTGATCACTCGGCGGCGCCGCCATACGTCGCCGTGCGGCTGGATAGGCTGACGGCATGGAAGCGTGGGCGGGACATGAGGTGCCGCGGCTGCCGGGTAGGGGCGAGCCGCTTGCGTTGTACGACTCGGCGCGGCAGGGCATCTACCCGAGCGACCCGGCCGACGTGGCACGGATGTACGTCTGCGGCATCACGCCGTACGACGCGACCCACCTCGGTCACGCCGCTACCATGATCACGTTTGACCTGGTCCAGCGGGTGTGGCGCGACGCCGGACGGACGGTGCGGTACGTGCAGAACGTCACCGACATCGACGACCCGCTGCTGGAGCGGGCGACGCGCGACGGTGAGGACTGGAAGGTCCTCGCGATGCGCGAGACCGCACTGTTCCGGGAGGACATGGAGGCCCTGCGGATCATCCCGCCGGAGCACTACGTCGGCGCGGTCGAGTCGATTCCGAACATCGCCGAGAAGGTGCAGCTTCTGCTCAAGGACGGCGCCGCGTACCGCCTCGACGACGGCACCGGCGACGTCTACTTCGACACCTCCGCCTCGCCGCGCTTCGGCTACGAGTCCAACCTCAGCCGCGCGGAGATGCTGAAGATCTTCCCGGAGCGTGGCGGCGACCCGGACCGGGCCGGCAAGCGCGACGCGCTCGACCCGCTGCTGTGGCGTGGCGCACGCGAGGACGAGCCTTCCTGGCCGGGCGGTGAGCTGGGCGCCGGGCGTCCCGGCTGGCACATCGAGTGCGCGGTGATCGCCCTCGACCTGCTCGGCGACCGCATCGACGTGCAGGGCGGCGGCAATGACCTGCTCTTCCCGCACCACGAGGCGTCCGCGGCGCATGCCGAGCGGCTGACCGGCGAAGCCCCGTTCGCCCAGCACTACGTGCACGCCGGCATGATCGGGCTGGACGGCGAGAAGATGTCCAAGTCCCGCGGCAACCTGGTCTTCGTCTCGCGGCTTCGCGCGGACCAGGTCGATCCGATGGCGGTCCGGCTGGCGCTGCTGGCCGGGCATTACCGCAGCGACCGCACCTGGACCAACGAGCTGCTGGCCGCCGGGCAGGAGCGACTGGCCCGCTGGCGCCAGGCCGCCGCCGCGCCGTCCGGTCCGTCCGGGGCCGAGCTGCTGGCGGGCGTACGCGCACGTCTCGCCGATGATCTCGACAGTCCCGGTGCGCTGGTGCTGGCCGACGCGTGGGCGGAGCAGGCCCTGGCCGGTGTCGGCGACGACCCGAACGCTCCCGCGCTCTTCGCCGACACCGTCGACGCGCTGCTCGGCGTCCGTCTCTGACCTCCGCCGCCCCGGGCCCACCAGCTCGGCTCCGGCCGGGTGGGTCCGCGACCGAGTCCTCCGCCACTTGTCGTCCCCGCCGGGCCCCCGGTCGCGCAGCGGCAGCCACGGGCGGCCGGTGCGAGGTCGGCCCGGCCCGTGGTGAGCTCACGCCCCCGGTTCTTTCGTGGACCGGGGGCGTCGGCGTCGTGGCGCGGCTCGCCGGCGTCCGGGGGCAGGGCGTCGGGTCGCTTTCCGGCGTCGATCCGGCGCTTCGGGCATTCCGCTAGGACCGACCTCACATGCTGTTTACCAGCACATTCCGGTGGCCTGGCAGGTATCGAACAGCCTGGGTTGGCTAGCGTCGGCCGACGTGAAGGTGTGGATTCCTCATAAGTTCGGTATTCCGGTTCTTGGCGACTTGCCCGACAGCGTGGTGGTCGAGGTCGCCGACGATCCGCAGAACCTCCCGTCGGCACCGGACGGAGTCGAGTTCTGGCTGCCCACGTTCATCGGTATGCCCCACGACACGAGTCGACTCATCACCGAGTTGCCGGACCTTCGGGTGGTGCAACTGCCGAGCGCGGGAGCCGAAGCCTGGGTCGACCGGGTACCGGCCGGGGTGACCCTGTGCAACGCCCGGGGCGTGCACGACTCCTCCACCGCCGAGTGGGTGGTGACGGGAATCCTGTCGCAGCTGCGGGCCTTCCCCTCGTTCCTGCGCGCCCAGGATCGGGGAGTGTGGACCACCGAGCCCTACCTGCCGACCGACGAGCTCGCCGGCAAGCGCGTACTGATCATCGGGGCCGGTTCGATCGGGTCGGCGGTGGCGGCCCGGCTGGCTCCGTTCGAGGTGGAGCTGACCTTCGTGGCCCGCACCGCGCGTCCGGCCGAGCGGGTGCACGCCGTCACCGACCTGCCCCGCCTGCTGCCCGCCGCGGACATCGTCGTCCTGCTCGTGCCGCTCACCGCCGAGACCCGGCAACTCGTGGATGCCCGCTTCCTCGCCGCTATGCCGGACGGCGCGATGCTGGTCAACGCGGCTCGCGGCCCGGTCGCGGACCCGGCGGCCCTGTTCGCCGAACTGTCCACCGGGCGAATCTCGGCGGTGCTCGACGTCACGGACCCGGAACCCCTGCCGCCCGGCGACCCGCTGTGGCATCTGCCGAACGTCCTGATCACGCCGCACGTCGGTGCCCAGGTCCACGGCCTGCTGCCGCGCGTGTACCGGCTGGTGGCCGCGCAGCTGCGCCGCTACCTGGCCGGTGAGCCGTTGCGCAACCAGGTCACCGGCGGGTACTGAGCACCGCACCGGGACGGACGGGTGGCGGTAGGCACCCTGTCCGTCCCGTCGTACGGACGCGGCGGTGCCGTCGTCCGCGCTCTCGCCAACGCGGCATGCGAGGCATGGGCTCAGCCGAGGACGAGCCCCGGGTCCGGGTCCGGGTCCGGGTCCGGGGCGGGGGCGGGGATCCGGTACTCCTCGGTGAGGGTGGTCATCGGGCCGGGCCAGGTGGCCTGGGCGACCTCGATCGGCTTGCGCGCGCCGTCGTAAGCGACGTGCAGCAGGTGCAGCACGGGCGTGTCGGGCCGGATCTGCAGCGTCTCCGACTCCTCCCGGCTGGGCTGGCGGGCGCTGATCGTGTCGGTGGCGGTGACGTACCGCCGACCGGTGGCCTCCTCGGCCTCCTGGTAGAGCGGCCGGCCGAAGGCCTCCGCCCGCTCCAGCGAGGTGCCGGCCGCGTCGGCGGGCAGGAACCAGGAGGCGCCGACCTCGACCGGGGAGTCCTCGGTGCGGACCAGGTGCCGGCGGCAGATCAGTTCCGTGCCGTCGGGTACGCCGAAGGCGTCGGCCACCTCGGCCGGGGCGGGGGAGCGACCGACCGAGACGAGTTGCTGGCGGTACCGCGCGGCGAGGTCGGTGTGGTAGCCGCGGAACCCGCCGTACCGTCCCCGGGAGAGGCGGTTGAGCCGCCGCCGGGTGCCCCGGACGTACGTGCCGGAGCCCGGTTTGGTGATGAGCACGCCCTCGACCCGCAGCTGGTCGACGGCGCGCTGCACGGTCTGCTTCGCGACGCCGAACATCTCGGCCATCGCCGGGATGGACGGCAGTCGCTCGCCCGGCGCCCAGTCCCCGCGCCGGATCCGCGTCGTGAGTTGCGCGGCGATCTGCCGGTGCGGGAACTCGGCCGCCCCCGGATTGATCTGCATGCCCGCCTCCTTGATCACATCTAGGTTCCTAGGATGTCCTAGTCGGGGTGGGGTGCGCCACCCCGACACACGATGCCGACGAGCCCTGGCACGGACGGCGGCCGAGCTGCGCCGTGGCCGTGCGGGCGTCGACCACATGAAAAAACCCGGGCGGTACGACCAGAAGTCGTACCGCCCGGGCGCGAAGCGGGGGAGCGGCGGCTTACCAGGAGCCGGCCGTCGGACCGGCGGACCCGCCGCGGCGGCGCAGGTACTTCTCGAACTCCTGGGCGATCTCGTCGCCGGTCAGCGGGGTGATGCCCGCGTCCCCGACGCGTTCCTCCAATTCACGGACGTACTCGCCGAGTTCGGCGTCCTGCTCGGCGGCGTTGCGTACCCGCTGCTCCCACTCGGCGGCCTCCTCGGCCAGGTCGGCCATCGGCACCGGCAGATCGAGCACCTCCTCGACCCGGTGCAGCAGCGCCAGGGTGGCCTTCGGGCAGGGCGGATTGTTCGCGTAGTGCGGCACGTGCACCCAGAACGAGACCGCGTCGACCTCGGCGCGGGTGCACGCGTCGTGCAGGACCCCGACGATGCCGGTCGGCCCGTCGTAGCGGGTGGGCGTGAGCTGGTAGCGCTCGGCCGCCTGCGCGTCCGAGGCGCTGCCGCTGATCGGCAGCGGGCGGGTGTACGGCACGTCGGCCAGCAGCGCGCCGAGCAGCACCACACGCTCGACCTCGAGGCTGTGGCAGATCTCCAGCACCTGCTCGCAGAACGTCCGCCAGCGCATGCTCGGCTCGATGCCCCGGATCAGCACCACATCCCGTTCGGTGCCCTCCGGACTTGCGACCATGAAGCGGGTGGTGGGCCATTCGACCCGCCGTGTCTCGCCCTCGGCCATCGTGATCGTCGGCCGGCTCACCTGGAAGTCGTAGAAGTCCTCCGGGTCGAGCTCGGCCACCTGCCGGGCCTGCCAGACCTGCTCCAGGTGCTCCACCGCCGCCGTGGACGCGTCCGCGGCGTCGTTCCAGCCCTCGAACGCGGCGATGGCGACCGGGGAACGCAGCACCGGCAGCCCGTCGAACTCGGTCACGCCGTCACCTCACTGTGCTCGTGGCGGCGGGCCGGGACGCGCCCGGTCGTCCGCCGGTGGTGCATCGTGGCGTCCCTGTTCTCCTTCACGTCCGTCAGCCTACGTCCCGCTCCGGCGTGCGGCCCGGCGGCCGCGCCGGTCAGGGCCACTGCCGACCGGTCATCGGCGGTCGAACCGGACAGAGTGATCCCGCTGACAGAATGTGGGACAGCGTGCCGGGGAGGATCGGAACGCCCACTTCCGCACTAGCCTTAGGCCGTGCGGATTTCGTTGCTCGACGCGCTGGCCGACCGGATTCTCATCGCCGACGGGGCGATGGGCACGATGTTGCAGGCCGCCGACCTCACGCTGGACGACTTCGACGGGCTTGAGGGCTGCAACGAGATCCTCAACGTGACCCGGCCGGACGTGGTCCGGGGTGTGCACGAGGCGTACCTGGCCGCCGGCGCGGACTGCGTCGAGACCAACACCTTCGGCGCCAACCTGCCGAACCTCGGCGAGTACGACATCCCGCACCGGATCCGCGAGCTGTCCGAGGCCGGCGCCCGGATCGCCCGGGAGGCCGCCGACGCGCACAGCACGCCCGAGCGTCCCCGGTTCGTACTCGGCTCCATCGGCCCGGGCACGAAGCTGCCCACCCTCGGCCACGCCGGCTACGCGGACCTACGGGACGCCTACCAGCAGAACGCCGCCGGGCTGATCGAGGGCGGCGCGGACGCGCTGATCGTGGAGACCTGCCAGGATCTGCTCCAGGTGAAGGCGGCTATCGTCGGGTCGAAGCGGGCGATGGCCGAGCTCGACCGGACGGTGCCGATCATCTGTCACGTCGCCGTCGAGACCACCGGCACGATGCTGGTGGGCAGCGAGATCGGTGCCGCGCTGGCGGCGATCGAGCCGCTCGGGGTGGACCTGATCGGGCTGAACTGCTCGACCGGGCCGGCTGAGATGGGCGAGCACCTGCGCTACCTCTCCCAGCACTCGCGGACCCGGCTCTCGGTGATGCCGAACGCCGGCCTGCCCGTGCTCACCGCCGACGGGGCGTACTTCCCGCTCACTCCGGTGGAGTTGGCCGACGCGCTGGAGCGCTTCGTCGCCGAGTACGGCGTCTCGTTGGTCGGAGGCTGTTGCGGCACCACCCCGGAGCACATCCAGGTGCTGGCCGAGCGGCTGCACGGGGCCACCGCCGCGCCGCGCACGCCGCAGCACGAGCCCGGTGTCTCGTCGGTCTACCACCCGGTGCCGTTCGCCCAGGACGCCTCGGTGCTGATGGTGGGGGAGCGGACCAACGCGAACGGTTCGAAGGCGTTCCGTGAGGCCATGCTCGCCGAGGACTGGCGAGCCTGCGTGGAGATCGCCCGCAGCCAGGCCCGGGACGGCTCGCACCTGCTGGACCTCTGTGTCGACTACGTCGGCCGGGACGGCACCCGCGACATGCGGGAGCTGGCCGGCCGGTTCGCCACCGCGTCCACCCTGCCGATCATGCTGGACTCGACCGAACCGGCGGTGATCGAGGCCGGACTGGAGATGCTCGGCGGGCGCTGCGTGGTCAACTCGGTGAACTTCGAGGACGGCGACGGCCCGAACTCCCGGTACGCGCGGGTGATGCCGGTGGTGCAGGAGCACGGTGCGGCGGTGGTGGCGCTGCTCATCGACGAGGAGGGGCAGGCCCGTACCCGCGACTGGAAGGTGCGGGTCGCGGCGCGGCTGATCGATGACCTGACCGGGCGCTGGGGGTTGGACCGCTCGGACATCCTCATCGACGCGCTGACCTTTCCCATCGCCACCGGCCAGGAGGAGACCCGCCGCGACGGCATCGAGACGATCGAGGCGATCCGGGAGATCGCCCGCCGTTACCCGGGGGTCAATTTCACTCTCGGCATCTCGAACATCTCCTTCGGGTTGAACCCGGCCGCCCGGCAGGTGCTCAACTCGGTCTTCCTGCACGAGTGCGTGCAAGCGGGGCTGACCTCGGCGATCGTGCACGCCAGCAAGATCCTGCCGATGTCGAAGATTCCCGATGAGCAGCGCGAGGCGGCCCTCGACCTGGTCTACGACCGGCGCCGCGAGGGGTACGATCCGGTGCAGCGCTTCATCGAGCTTTTCGAGGGGGTCGACGCCGCCTCGGCGCGGGCCGGGCGGGCCGAGGAGTTGGCCGCGTTGCCGCTGGACGAGCGGCTCAAGCGGCGGATCATCGACGGTGAGCGCAACGGCCTGGAGGCCGACCTGGACACGGCGATGGCCGAGGGGCGCTCGCCGCTGTCGATCATCAACGACATCCTGCTCGACGGGATGAAGGTCGTCGGTGAGCTGTTCGGCTCCGGGCAGATGCAGCTGCCGTTCGTGCTCCAGTCCGCCGAGGTGATGAAGACCGCGGTGGCGTACCTGGAGCCGCACATGGAGGCCGTCGAGGACGGCGGCAAGGGGCGCATCGTGCTGGCCACCGTGCGCGGCGACGTGCACGACATCGGTAAGAACCTGGTGGACATCATCCTGTCCAACAACGGCTACGAGGTGGTGAACATCGGCATCAAGCAGCCGATCAGCGCCATCCTCGACGCCGCCGAGGAGCACCGCGCCGACGCGATCGGGATGTCCGGGCTGCTGGTCAAGAGCACGGTGATCATGAAGGAGAACCTGGCCGAGATGGCCAGCCGCGGGGTCGCCGAGCGCTGGCCCGTCCTGCTCGGTGGCGCGGCGCTCACCCGGTCGTACGTCGAGGACGACCTGCGGTCGATGTTCCCCGGGCAGGTGCACTACGCGCGGGACGCGTTCGAGGGGTTGTCCCTGATGAACCGGGTGATGGCGGCCAAGCGTGGCGGCGTACCGGTCGTCGACGCGGACCGGGAGGCGGCGCTCGCCACCCGTCGGGCCCGCCGCGAGCGGCAGCGGGCGATCGTCACCGAGTCGCTGCCGCCGCTGGACGACGCCTCGGTCCGCTCCGACGTGGCCGTGGACGTGGAGGTCCCCGCCCCGCCGTTCTTCGGCACCCGGGTCGTCAAGGGCGTACCCCTGGCCGACTACGCGGCGCTGCTGGACGAGCGGGCCACGTTCCTCGGCCAGTGGGGGCTGCGTGGCGCCCGGAGCGGGAAGGGTCCGTCCTACGAGGAGCTGGTGGAGACCGAGGGGCGGCCGCGGCTGCGCTACTGGCTGGACCGGCTCATCGCCGACCAGGTGCTCGAGGCGGCTGTCGTGTACGGGTACTTCCCCGCGTACTCGGAGGGCAACGATCTGGTGGTGCTGGACGAGAACGGGCACGCCGAGCGGGCCCGGTTCTCGTTCCCGCGGCAGCGGCAGGAGCGTCGGCTGTGCCTGGCCGACTTCTTCCGTCCCCGCGGCGACGGGCCGGACGTGGTGGCGTTGCAACTGGTCACGGTCGGGCAGCCGATCAGCGAGTACGCCGCGAAACTCTTCGCCCGCAACGAGTACCGCGACTACCTGGAGGTGCACGGACTGTCCGTGCAGCTCACCGAGGCGCTCGCCGAGTACTGGCACAAGCGGGTCCGCGCCGAGTTGACGCTGCCCGGCGGGCGTACGCTCGCCGCCGACGACCCGGCGGACCTGGCCGGCCTGCTGCGCAACGACTACCGGGGCTGCCGGTACGCGTTCGGCTACCCGGCCTGCCCCGACCTGGAGGACCGCGCCAAGATCGTGGAGCTGCTCGGCGCGGACCGGATCGGCGTGCAGCTGTCGGAGGAGTTCCAGCTGATGCCGGAGCAGGCCACCGACGCGATCGTGGTGCACCACCCGGAGGCAAGCTACTTCAACGCCAAATAGTCGGGGCAGGTGCTCTGACCTGCACTTCCACCCCCTTCGGCCGCCTCAGAATCATGATCATGCCGTCTCCAGGCCGTCACCGACGTTCGGGCCGTCAACCGGGGCCTGGAACTCACCGAACGCCTCGTCGATGGGCCCGGCGGGTACGGTCCTCACTGCTGGGCAGGAGATGGGTGTAGGTCCGGAGTGTGAACCCGGGATCTGCGTGACCGAGGCAGGCCGAGAGGGCCTTGATGCTCTCCCCGGCGTCCAGGAGTACCGAGGCGTAGGTGTGCCGCAGCACGTGCATCCCGTTGCGCCGGTCGTCCGGCACGTCGGTCGCGCGGATCGCAGGCTTCCAGACGCCCGGGTTGAACTTCGACCGGCATCGTCAGGTAGAGCTCGACGGTCGTCGGCTCGCCGGTTGGGGTTCCCCACGGGAGGGTGACCTCTACAGGCTCGTACTTGGCAGCGTGAGCTTCCAGGCGGCGGGCCACCGAATCGGGTAGGGGAACCTCTCGGGTCTTGCCGCCCTTGCGCGGAGCAAAGATCAGCGTGCCGCGAACGAGTTTGATCTGTCGGTTGACGGTGAGCAGAGGGCGAGCAGCACCCAGGTCCGCAGGACTCACCGCGAAGATCTCGCCCTGACGCAGTCCGCAGCCTGCGCCGAGGTCGACGGTGACCCGGTAGCGGTCCGGCATTTTCGCCCGAAACCCTGTGAGTCGATCGACCGACCAGGGTTGCACCCTGTTTGAAACGGGTCGAGGGCGTTGGATGGTCTTGGCGGAGAACGGGTTGCTGACGATCTTCTTCACGATCGGACCCCTTCTCACAGTCGACTGGGCTCCCAGGCCGGATGAGGGCGACAAACTCCTTTTCGTCTTCGACGGCGGCACGCTCACCGCCGACCAGCTCTCAGCCGTCTCTTCCCGGGACGGTGAGATCGCGGAATGGGCGTTCGTGGAGGACGGACAACTCGACGAGCTGACCATCCCGAGACTCGCGCGCCGGCTCCGAGTCAGCATGCGGGCCTGAGAGCGAGGCTCTGCGTATCTCGAAGAGAGAGCGGTTCCCGCGGACGCCTGAACAGGGCTTGTGGGCGCGATCGCCGGCTGCCGGCGATGTCCGGTCTCGGGGCGTGCGTGACAGATCGGTATCAGGACATGGGTGACAGTCAGCATGCGCTCCCCTCATCGACCGGTCGCGTCCGCGCTGGTGGTGTAGGAGACGGCTATCGCGGGATCCGGTCTGATGTTATGCGGCGATCGGGGTGGGGTTGGGCTGGTCGGTGTCGTGTTGGTCTGGCTGAACGGTGATGAGGCGGGCTTTGGCGAGGAGTTCCAGGCCCATGTAGCGGCGTCCTTCGGTCCACTCGTCGGTCTGCTCGGCGAGGACCGCGCCGACAAGGCGGATGACCGACGACCGGTTCGGGAAGATCCCGACGACGTCGGTGCGGCGACGGATTTCCTTGTTCAGCCGTTCCTGTGGGTTGTTGGACCAGATCTGGCGCCAGATCTCGCGGGGGAAGCCTGTGAAGGCCAGGAGATCGTCGCGGGCGGCGTCGAGGTGCTCGGCCGCGGTGGGGAACTTCGCTTCGATCGTGGCCACGACCCGGTCGAACTGGGCGCGGACGGCGTCGGCGTCGGGCTGGTCGAAGATCGTGCGGACCAGGGTCGCGATCCACGGCTGCGCTGATTTCGGCACCTTTGTCAGCAGGTTGCGCAGGTAGTGAGTGCGGCATCGCTGCCAGGAGGCCCCGGGCAGCGCGGCGCCGATGGCGGCCACGAGGCCGGCGTGGGCGTCGGAGATGACCAGCCGCACCCCGGTCAGACCACGTGCGGTCAGGCTGCGCAGGAACGCCAGCCAGCCGGCGCCGTCCTCGTCCGAAGCCACATCGAGGCCCAACACCTCACGCTGACCGTCGGCGTTGACCCCGACAGCGATCAGCGCGTGGACGTTGACGGTGCGGCCTGCCTCGCGGACCTTCATCGTCAGAGCGTCCATCCACACGAACGTGTAGTGCTCGCTGTCGAGGGGTCGGTTGCGGAACGCCTCAACCTGGGTGTCCAGGTGGGCGGCCATCTCCGAGACCTGCGACTTGGACAGCTGCCGGATACCGAGCTGCTCGACCAGCTTCTCCACCCTCCGCGTCGACACCCCCAGCAGATAGCTCGTGGCCACCACCGACACCAGGGCCTGCTCGGCCCGCCGCCGGTGCGTCAACAGCCAGTCCGGAAAGTAGGAGGCCTGCCGCAGCTTCGGGATCGCCAGGTCGATCGTGCCGGCCCGGGTGTCCCACTCGCGCTGCCGGTAGCCGTTGCGGGAGTTGACCCGCTCATCGCTGCGCTGCCCGTAGCTGGCACCGCAGATCGCGTCCGCTTCCGCGGACATACTGCCTGCGCGAACGTTTTGATCATCGTCTGCAACAGATCCGGCGACGCGCCCGCAATCTGCTCGCACAGCAGGTCAACAGGGTTCACACTCTCAGATGCGGCCATCGTGCATCACTCTCCTTCGTTCGACTTAGCCGTCTCGAAGGATCGCGCGGTGGCCGTCTCCTATCTACGCAACACGCCCATCACGGGCAAGTCGTACACCACTTCCCTGGACGCAGCCCATCGACCCCCCGGCCGCTAGTTGTCCTCACAGACAAGCGCGACGGCCGACGCGGGGACTTGGATCTCGCCGCTGCCAAGCGGATGCTCGACGAGATACACATCTGGCGGCTCTTCCAGCGACCTTGTATGCCAAGCTTCCCTGACCGTGGTGATGGACCCGGCATACTCGCCGTCAGTGAGCCGCACCCGCACGCCGGGCATGTACCCGCCTAGGCCAGCGAGCGGTGGACCTACCGGGTCACGCCAGGTGGGCCCGGACTGCCGGTCCAGCACCAGCAACTCACCCGGCCGATAGTCATCGGCGTCTCGCTCCACCCGGAATCCAGCAGCTTCAAGAATCTCCGCAATCGCCGCAGTCATCGCCAACTTGACCACCGAGGAATGCCGGATGGCGGGATGCATCTCCGAGCCGTCGCGCCGGTAAGCGCCCGCTTGGAGGGCCCTGACGGCCGCGTCGCCCAAGGCGTCACTGACCATCCAAGCGATCCATACCCCTGGCTCATCATCATTGCCTTCAACCGAGACACCGGTGCTAGGGAAGGCCTCCCGAGGCAGTACGTGCAGGCCAGCGGCAAACAACTCTTGTCGGACCGCCTCGGCAAGGGCATTGGGAGCGGCGGGCTGGGGTGCAGCCATGCCTCTCATGATGAGCCCTGCTCGGCAAGAAGTGTCACGCAGGTCCTTAGAACGATCAGTCACGCAGGTCCTGAGACCGGACACACCTCCCCAGAATCCCCGTTCAAAGTTTCTGTGCGTCTTCAAGGCGGCCCGCAACGGGCCGCACACGCCGCCGCCAAGGCGCGCGCCGGCCGCGGCCGCTGTCGCTCTGCGGCCGTCACGCCGGACGCCCGGCGGCTGGCGCGAAGGGCGGGAAGCCCGGAGGGGCCGCCGCATAGCGACAGACCGTTGACCGGTGGTTGTGGTGGGCCGGCAGCCGGCCGGGCCGCGCGGTCACGAGCCCGCGCGGCGCAGGGGAGCGCACGCGGCCGCGTCGGCGAGCTGGCGGCGATTCGCCGGGTTGCGGTTAGTGCGCCTCCGGCGGGGGCGCTCCGGCTCCAGGATGGCCGGGGCTGCGTCGGCGGGTCGCGGTCCGTGGGTGGTTGCGGTTGGCCATCCCGTCTGCCATCGACCCGGGCGAGCCGAGCAGACCACCGCCCGGCCCGCCAGCGTCCGTACGAGCCGTCAAGGTCCGCTTGACGATGGCGGGCCGGGCGGTGGCCCGCTCCCCAGGAGGGCGGGTCGACGGCAGACGGGATGGCAGGTCAGACGCTGGGTATGTCGGGGAGGCATTGACACCTCCCAAACAGTGACCGAAGTCGCATGACCTGGGTCGTCGATCGTTGGCTGTGCGCGACATGCGCGCCGGGCGGGGGCCGCCGAGTGGGTGTCGCAGCGGATTAGTCAGCCCCCTAGGGTTCCGCCTATCCGCGTCGGAGGCCCTGACCGGCGTGGTACGACTGCGTCAATAGTGGCGCGAGGCGGACGGGAACGGGCGGAAGATGACGGTCGGTGGCGTGCGTGGTCTGCTCCGTGGCCGCGAGGGGGGTGAGCTCCTTCTCGACCTGGTTTATGTCTTCGCGCTCACCCGGATCTCGGAGCGGCTGATCGCGGACTTCACCACACAGCGGCGGGTCGTTCTGCCAGAACTCGGTCAGACGGTGTTGTTGCTGCTGGCCCTCTGGTATGCCTGGGTCCGCGCGGCGGTCCTGACCAGCTCCTACGATCCGCGAAATCGGGCGATCCGGCTCGCGCTCGTCTTGGTCATGTTCGGCAGCATGATCATGGCGGTTACGCTGCCCTTCGCGTTCGGCGATCGAGGCGTGGTCTTCGCGGTCACCTACGTCGCCATCCAACTTGGCAAGCCCCTCGTCCTCCTGCTCGGCCGGTACGAATTTGAACGGCACCGCTGCGCGCGGATACTCTGCTGGGCAGCGGTATCCGCCGTACCCTGGATCGCCGGGGCGGTTTTCTTCCCGCAGAGTCCTGCGCGCGGGGTCCTGTGGACGCTGGCGTTGGCGCTGGACTACACGGGACTCCAACTCGGCTGGCCCGTTCCGGGAGTTGGCCGCTCCCGTATCGAAGACTGGAGGCTCGCCGGCGAGCGCCTCGCCGAGCGTTATCAGCAGTTCATCGTCATCGCGCTCGGCGAGTCGATCCTGCTCACGGGACTGACGTTCGCCGGCGAGTTCACCCCCGATCGGGTGGTGCCGAGCGTCGTGTCGTTCGCCACCACGATGCTGATGTGGCGAATCTACTTCCACCGCGCTGGGACGGTGTTGCCCGCCGCCCTCGAGGCCGTCCCCAGCTCAGCCCGCCTCGGTCGGTCTGCGTTCCACACCCACATGGTCATCATGACCGGCATCCTCGCCACCGGCGTCGGCCACGCACTGGTCATCGACCATCCGGTCGGACACCAGGATCCGCTGTGGCTCGCGGTCATCCTGGGTGGGCCCGCGCTGTTCCTGGCCGGGCGGTCCCGTCTCGAGTACGAGGTGTTCGCCCGGGTGTCCGCGTCCCGGGTCGTCGGACTTCTCGCGCTTGCCGCTTTGGCGCTGGTGATGGTCCGCCTGCCGTCGCTGATCGTCACCAGCACCGCAGCGACCGTCCTGGCCGGGGTCGCGGCGTGGGACACGATACGCGGGCGGAAGCACCCACGTGAGGAACCCTCGCCGACCGGGTCAACCCGACAGCAACGGTGACAGCAACCGAGGCAGGCGATTCCGGATCGCATCCGACACTGGCTCCCACCACGACCGAGGTCACGCTCGTCGGACCGTGACTATGGATATGCCTCTTAATCCGCTGGTTCCGGCGAATGCCGGGTGTAGCAGCGCCTGTAGCAACGATGACGGACGACGGCGCACGATCACGTGCTCCTAGCGTGTCGGACGGGGACGGGCCGACCGGGGATGGACGCGGTCCGAAGGCTGCCCAGAACTTACAAACGAGGGGTCTACTCGCGGGCCGAGCCCGACGAGATGCCGTTGCGACGAGTCACCACAGCTCATCGAGGGCCGCGATCTGCTTGCGGAGGGTTCGGGCATCCTTCGGCGGCAGGACGGCAACGGCGACGTCCAGGATCCAGCGCAGCTCGGGCGGGTTAGGGCAGCACTCCATCACTCCGCAGCCGGCCGTCGGGTCCCACAGTCGATGCCATGGGTGGCGCACGAACCATGACCAGGTCCGGAGTGCATCAGACACGGTTTGGTTCCACAGGCGGGTGCGTTCGAGGTAGGCGATGGCTCTCAAGCCGCGGGCCGAGAGCCCGGGGATGACGGAGGTTGACTCATCGAGCGGTCGCCGGTAGATGGAGTCGGCACGCAGTTGTGCGGGGCGCCTACGCGGCATTGCCCTTTCGTGGAGTCGACATGCCGACCATCGTTGCACACCCGGGTTCGGCTCACCTGCCGGACAACTACGCGCGAGCCCTCAAGATCAGGCCGTCTCCAGGCCGTCTGAGGTGAACCAGCAGCGACCACGGATGACCGTCGATGACCTGTCCGAGTCCAGGTCACAGGGCGTTTCGTCCAGTCTGATCGGCTACGCCCATCAGCGAGATCAATACAACGCCAAGTGAGGCTGCCACCCCGTCTGAGCTGAGCGATCCACTTTCGGTGGCCTGCCTGGCCGTCGCTAGGCCGTTACGGGTGTTGCAACGCTCGCCTGTTGGTCCGACGGCCGCGCTGGACCGGGTTGAGACCGCCGACGGTCGATGGCGGGCTCGTGCACTGTGATCGATGAGTTCGCGAAGGAGTACCTGCACAGCGGCCTGCGAGAGATCCGCGAGACGATGCTGTGGAAGCTCGACGGGGTGCCCGAGTACGACATCCGCCGTCCGTTGACCCTGACCGGGACCAACCTCCTCGGCCTGGTCGAGCATCTGTCGATTTGGGAGTCCCGCTACTTCGGCGAGGCAACCGGCATGCCGGACACGCCGACATCCTGCGCGAACAACTCGACGGCTCGACCGGAACCGCAGCCCGCTACGCGGACACTCAGCGCGATGCGGCGTTCTGGGCGGCCCAACGCGTGAGGATCGACCGGGCCGCCAAGGCGGCGGTCGCCAAGCCCGACCACGACGTTCCTGCAACGCACGCCTGAACGTGACAGGCCCCAGCCGCCGACGTGAGGCCTGCCGGCTGCCGGCGATGTCGGGCTCTGCCGAGGTGGCGTAATCGGCTTGTGGGGTGTGTCGAGGGCTGCTTCGCTGTTGCCCGTGATCGAACTTCGAACGCAGCGGCTGTGCCTGTACGCCATCGACGCAGCAGAGGGTGAACGCATCGTCGGGCGGCGCGCCGGAGCCGGGGACGCCTGGGCCGAGGATTTTCCGTTCGACGGTGACGTCTTCGGCGTCATGGCCTTCCTCAAAGCCACCGCCGCCCACGGGGAGCAGCGCCCTTTCGGGCATTACCGGATCACCCGGATCGCCGACGGGAAGGCCATCGGCGGAATCGGATTCAAGGGGCAGCCGGTCGACGGATGTGTCGAGGTCGGGTACGGCCTTGTCTCGTCAGCCCGTGGTCACGGCTATGCGGCGGAGGCACTCGTCGCACTGTTGAACGTCGCGGCCGATCACGGGTCGACCCGAGTTGTCGCCGACACCACCGGGGACAACGTCGCTTCCCAGCGGACCCTCGAACGTGCCGGTTTCCGCCGAGCAGGCACCAACGGGGAGCTCTACCGGTACGAGACACGTCTCGACGTCTCTACGCCGCGGATGACGAAACCGACCTGATCAACGGCTACTACGAGCGGCCCGCGGAGAGCGGCCGGGCCGGGTCACCGCAGGCGGCCGGTGGCGAGCAGTGCCGCGGTGGGTAGGTTGAGCAGCCCGTCCACGTCGAGGTACGCGGCGGTCACCCGTTCGTACTCGTGCCGGGCCTGCCGGCGGAACTCGGTCGTGGTGCCGTCGAGCAACAGCCCGAGCTGACCGATGCCGGCGGCCGGTCCGGCCCACCAGTCCTCCGGGTCGGTGCGGTGCACCCACGACAGCGTCTCGCACCGCACCGCGTCCAGGCCCGCGTCGCACAGCAACCCGGTCAGGCCGGCGGGCGTACGGTCGAAGTTCCGGTCGGCGGCCACCCGCGGCAGGTCCGGTCGGAGTGGCCCGCCCGCGGCCTCGTACGCCTGCCCCCAGAGCCGTTGCAGCGGTGGCTGCGGGTGGGGCCAGACGGTGACCGCCACCCATCCGCCGGGGCGTACCACCCGACGCAGCGCCGCGACAGCGGCCTGCGGATCGCCGACATGGTTGATCACGAAGTTCGCCACCGCGGCGTCGAAGACGCCCGTGGGGAAGGGCAGCAGCGGCAGCACGGCCTGCGCGAAGTGGCCGGCCGGACGGGCCGTACGGGCCTTGGCGATCATGCTGGCCTCGGCGTCCACGGCGGTCACCGTGGCGCCGCGGGTGGCGGCGAGCGCCGCCACGGTGCCCGGCCCGGTGCCGACGTCCAGCAGCCGGGTGCCGGCGTCCACCTGCGCCGCGTCCAGCAGAGCGGGTGCCGGGTACGCGCAGAGGCGGCCGAAACTGCGCGCGTACGCCTCGGCGCGCCCCGCCCACCGTCCATGTTCATGATCGTCGAATCTGGTCATCGACGTGACCCTGGTCGCACTCCTGACATGCCGGGCGCCGCGCTGTGCCCCCGGCGGGCATGGCGCACGTACCGTCGGGGTATCGCGTGCGCGAGCACGCTGCCGGGGAGGACGATGTGGACGGACGGTCGACAGGTCGGTTCCGAGGGCCGCTGGCGGGGCTGCTGGTGGCGCTCGTCGCGGTCGGCGGTTGCTTCGTGGGCGGTGTAGGTGACCCGCAGGGCCGCGAGCCGGCGCCGGTCGAGCCGACGGCGGCGCCGGGCACGGCCACCACCCGCGCCGACGGCACCACCAGCGTCGAGGAGTTCGCCCAGGACGTCGCCGACGCGGAGGCCGTGGCCGAGCGCTACTGGGCGGCCCAGTTCCGGTCGTCGGGGGAGCGGTTCCAGCCGATCCGCCGGATCATTCCCTATCAGCGGGCCGGTGAGGTCTCCTGCGGCGGGCAGGCGCTGCCCCGCAACAACGCCGTCTACTGCTCGCAGGGCGACTTCATCGCGTACGACGTGGCCTGGTCGGTGGCCGCGTTCCGGCAGGTCGGCGACGCGTTCGTATTCTACCTGCTCGGCCACGAGTACGCCCACGGCATCCAGGTGCGCCTCGGCATCCGCTACAGCTTCACCATCCAGCAGGAGTTGCAGGCCGACTGTATGGCCGGGGCGTACCTCGGCGACTCGGTGCGGTCCCGTCTGCTCACCCTCGGCGAGGGCGATCTGGAGGAGTTCCGGGAGGGGTTGGCGGCGGTCGGTGACGACCCCGACCAGCCCTGGTTCGCCGAGGGCTCGCACGGCACCGCGGAGCAGCGCACCGAGTCGTTCTTCCGCGGCTACGAGCGGTCGCTCGCCGCCTGCGACCTCCGCTGATCGGCCGTTAGGCCGCGGTGGGCCGGGCGATTGCGTGGGTCACCCGGGCGGGCACCGCGACGACCGAACCGGGATGCCCCTGAGAGGATCCCGGCATGTCCGTGGAGGATCCGAACACCAGCCGTCATCCCGCCGCCGTGCTCTTCGACATGGACGGCACCCTGGTCGACAGCGAGAAGCTGTGGGACGTCGCGTTGCAGGAGCTCGCCGAGACGTACGGCGGCACGCTGTCCGACGCCGCCCGTAAGGCGATCATCGGCACGGCCATGGCCGATTCGATGCGTATCCTCCACGACGATCTCGGCCAGCCGGAGCGGGATCCGGCGGTCAGCGCGGCGTGGATCGACGCGCGGATCCTGGAGCTGTTCCGCTCCGGGTTGCGTTGGCGGCCGGGGGCGATGGCCCTGCTGAAGGCGGTACGCGCGGCCGGCATCCCGACGGCTCTGGTCACCTCCAGCGGCCGGCCGCTGGTCGAGGTGGCCCTGGAGACCCTCGGGCGGGACAGCTTCGACGTGGTGGTCTGCGGCGACGAGGTGGTCGCGACCAAGCCGCACCCGGAGCCGTACCTGACCGCCGCTCGGCTGCTCGGTGTGCCGATCGAGCGGTGCGTGGCGATCGAGGACTCGAGGACGGGGGTGGCCAGCGCCCTGGCCGCCGGCGCCGCCGTGCTGGCCGTACCCGGCGAGGTGCCGCTGCCGCCGACGGACGGCGTACACCAGCTCGAAAGCTTGACCGCCGTGGACCTGGAGCTGCTCGCCGCGCTGCTCGGTAAGCCGACCGCCGGCCGGTGACGCGCCGGGGCCCCACCGGTCGGCGGGGCCCCGTGGAGCTCGTGCGGGGCCCTCGGTGGCCCCGATGCGGGGCGGTCCCCGGCCAGCGAGGCCCGGGGACCGCCCCGCACGGGTCAGTCGTGCGCGATCGCGCCCAGGACGTTGATCCGGGCGGCCCGGACCGCGGGCAGGACCGCGGCGACCACTCCGACGACCGCGGCGAGCCCGAGGGCGACCAGTATCTGCGTCCACGGCAGGACCAGGTCGGTGATGCCCTCGTCCTTCAGTGCCTCGACCACCGCGGCACCCAGTCCGGTGCCGACGACGACGCCGAGCAGCGCGCCGAACACCGAGATCACCACCGCCTCGACGGTGATCATCCGCATGGTCTGCGCCCGGCGTAGCCCGATGGCCCGCAACAGCCCCAGCTCGCGGGTGCGTTCCAGCACCGACAGCGCCAGCGTGTTGATGATGCCGAGGACCGCGATCACGATGGCCAGGGCCAGCAGGATCTGGATCATCGTGAGCAACCCGTCCACCTGACCGGCCTGCTGCTCGATGAACGCGTCCCGGTCGGCCACCGATACCTCGGGAGAGTCGGCGAGCAGCGCCTCGACCTGCGGCTGCACGTCGGCGACCTGCGTGCCGGGGGCCAGCTGGATGAAGCCCTGGACCGGCTGCGGGATGGCGAAGTCGCGGGCCGCCTCCGGCGGGAGCACGACACCGTTGGTCAGCTGGCTGCTGGTGTAGATGCCGGTGACCGTGTACGTGCTGGGTTCGCCTCGGGACAGCTGCACCGGCACCGTCGAACCGACCGAGAGCCCCCGGTCCTCCGCGGTGTCCGTGCTGATCAGCATCTGGTTCGGCCCGAGCCGGTCGATGTCACCGGCCGTGGGCTGCACCCCGAAGATCTGCCGGAGCGCGGTGTCGTTGCTGCTCGCCGCCACCCAGGTGCGTTCCCCGCCGACCACGGCCAGGTCGCCGTACTCGCCGTCGACCAGTTGGACGCCGGGGATCGCGGCGGCCTTCTCGAGCACCGCCGGGTCGAACGTCGGCGGCCGCGGGCCGCTCTGCACGCCGGCGATGACCAGTTCGGCCTTGATGGTGTCCTGGGCGAGGCCGCTGATGCTGCTCTTGGCCGAGTCCAGGATCACCGTCACGCCGGTGACCAGGGCGATACCGACCATCAGCGCCGCCGCGGTGATGGCGGTGCGGCGCGGGTTGCGCCCCGAGTTGAGCCGTCCCAGTTTGCCCGGCACCGACCAGGCGAAGATCGCCCCGAGCAGGCTCACCACCGGCCGGCTGATCAGCGGAGTCAGCAACGCGACACCGATGAAGGCGAACAGCACCCCACCCAGGATCGTCACCAGCGTGTTGCCGCCCGCGTTGCCGGAGAGGCCGAGGAAGAGCAGCACCGCACCGACCGCGCTGACCAGACCACCGGCCACCGTGATCCGGGTCAGCGGGCGGTCCGGGGTGGCCACGTCCTGCATCGCCGCGATCGGCGGGATCCGCGACGCTCGCAGCGCCGGCAGCAGCGCCGCCACCACGGTGATGATCAGGCCCACCGCGAACGCGCTGATCACGGCCGAGACCGGTACGCCGATCCCGGCCAGGGTGAGCCCGCCGGCAAGGTTGCCGAACGCCCACGCGAGCAGCGCGCCGATGCCGATGCCGGCGGCCAGGCCGAGCACCGAGGCGATCAGGCCCACCGCGATCGCCTCCAGCACCACCGAGCCGATCATCTGCCGGCGGCTGGCCCCGATGGCGCGCATCAAGGCCAGCTCACGGGTGCGCTGCGCCACGATGATCGAGAAGGTGTTGAGGATCAGGAACGTGCCGACCAGCAACGCCACCGCCGCGAAGCCGAGCAGGATCCGGTTGAAGAACGACAGCGCCTCCTTGAAGCCCTGGGCGGCCTCCTCCGAGAGTTGCTTGCCGGTCTTCACCACGTACGCGTCGCCCACCGCGGTGGTCACGGAGTCGCGCAGCGACTCGGGGGTGACGCCGTCGGCGGCCTTCACGCTCACGCTGTTGAACGTGTTCGGCTCGCCCAGCATCAGCCGCTGGGCCACCGGCGTGGTGAACATGATCTCGTTGGAGCCGCCGATCGAGTCCCGGCCACCGCTGTAACCGAAGATCCCGACGATCGTGAACTCCTGCTTCGGTTCCATCGGGGTGAGCACCCCGACCCGGTCCCCGAGCTTCACCTTGCCCGCGTCGGCGAGCCCCTTGTTGATGACGATCTCGTCGGCGGCGTCGGCGCCGCGTCCCTCGCGCAGCTGGATCAGGTCCGTCTCGCCGGTCCAGTTCTCGCCGAGCTGCGGCGGACCGAACGAGGCGACGGCCTTGCCGTTGCTGCCGATCAGCCGGGCCCCGTCGACGGCGACCACCCCGGTCGCCTCGGCCACCCCCGGCACCGTGCGGACCTTCTCGACCGTGCCCGCCGGGAACGGCGGCGCCTGCTGTTCGCCCTCGATCTCCGACATCGCGATCTTCGGTTTGGCCGCGACGTTGACGTCCACCCCCTCGTACGCGTCCGCGAAGATCGCGTCGAAGGTGCGGCCGAGGGTGTCGGTCAGCACGAACGCGCCGGAGACGAACATCACGCCGAGTACGACGGCCAGGCCGGAGAGGGTGAGCCGCAGCTTGCGTGCCAGCAGGCTCTTGAGCGTCGCCCGGAGCATCAGCCGTTCACCTCGGCCGAGACGTCCAGCTTCTTCATCGTGTCCAGCACCGTCTCGGCGGTCGGCTCGATCAACTCCGAGACGATCTGCCCGTCGGCAAGGAAGACCACCCGGTCGGCGTACGCGGCGGCGGTCGGGTCGTGAGTGACCATGACGATGGTCTGACCGTGCTCACGTACCGAGTCGCGCAGGAAGTTCAGCACCTCCGCACCGGCGCGGGAGTCCAGGTTTCCCGTCGGCTCGTCAGCGAAGATCACCTCGGGGCGGGAGACCAGGGCCCGGGCGCACGCCACCCGCTGCTGCTGCCCGCCGGAGAGCTGCGCCGGCCGATGGTCCAGCCGGTCACGAAGCCCCACCGTGTCGATCACGATGTCGTACCAGGCCGGGTCCGGCTTGCGCCCGGCGATCGACAAGGGCAGCAGGATGTTCTCCTTGGCGCTGAGCGTGGGCAGCAGGTTGAACTGCTGGAAGATGAAGCCCACCTTGTCCCGGCGCAGCTTGGTCAGCCCGGCGTCGCCCAGGCCGGTGACCGTGGTGTCGCCGATCGACACCGTCCCCCGGGTCACCGAGTCCAACCCGGCCAGGCAGTGCATCAACGTCGACTTGCCGGACCCCGACGGACCCATGATCGCGGTGAAGCGACCCCGCTCGAACTCGGCGCTGACCCCCCGTAGCGCGACGACCTGCGCCTCGCCGCTGCCGTACACCTTCCATACGTCGCTCGCCCGGGCCGCGGCCTGCGCCTGCTGGCCTACCGTCGCGGTCACGTGTTCTCCCTCTGTCGTGCGGTCGGTCCGCGCCGCCCCCCGCTGCGTTCGGCGCGGCAGTCCCATCCTCCGCGTTCACCGCCCCAGTCTTCTCCGACCTCGGTCGGAGTCATGGCGGATTTCCGCGCTGCGGGTGCCCCCCATCCCGACTCAGGGTTGCCCCTGATCGCCGCGGCCGATCGACCACGGGGCGTCGTCATCGAGCACCCGGGCCCGACGTCGTTGGGTTCACGCCGCCTGAGGGTCAACCGTGTCGGGCCGTCTGCGGTCACGGTAGGTGACGACGGCAACAGATACCTCGCGCCGAGGGCGGATCTTCGAATACGCCGACGGGGGTAGTCCGCCGGCCGCGCTACCCCCTGGGGCGTACGAGGCCCGTCTCATACGCCAGCACGACGGCCTGCACCCGGTCGCGGAGACCCAGCTTCAGCAACACGTGCCCGACGTGCGTCTTGATGGTGGTCTCGCTCACCGACAGCTCCGCGGCGATCTCGGAGTTGGACAAGCCACGGGCGACCTGCACCAGCACCTCCCGCTCCCGCTCGGTGAGCGCGGCCAGCGAGCGCGGCGGCGCGGCCAACGGGTCCGGCAGCACCTCGGCGAACAGGTCCAGCAGCCGCTTGAGGATGCGCGGCGCCACCACCGCCTCGCCGGCGGCCACGGTGCGGATCGCCGTGACCAGGTCCTCGGCGGGCACGTCCTTGGCCAGGAAGCCGCTGGCCCCGGCGCGCAGCGCCCCCACCACGTACTCGTCGAGGTCGAAGGTGGTGAGGATCAGCACCCGCACCGGCAGGCGGGCGCCGACGATCGCCCGGGTGGCCGTCACCCCGTCCATCCGTGGCATCCGGATGTCCATCAGCACCACGTCGGGCAGCAGCCGGCGGGACAGGTCCACCGCCTCCACGCCGTCACCGGCCTCGGCGACGACGTCCAGGTCCTGCTCCGCGCCCAGCACCATCCGGAACCCGGTGCGCAGCAGCGGCTGATCGTCGGCGAGCAGGACACGTACCGGCCGTGGCGTCCGATCGGTCATTGCGCCCTCCTGTCCCGCCCGTCACGCCGCACCCGCCCCCGGCTGCTCCACCGGGGGCTCGTCGCGTACACCCGGAAACCGCCGCCGGCCCGTAGGACACCACCGTAGAGCCCGACCCGTTCCCGCACGCCCACCAGACCGTGCCCCACGCCGCAGGAGCCGGGAGCCGGGCCCTGTCCGCCGGTGACCTCCACCGACACGGCGGCCGCCCCGTAGCCGATGCGCACCTCCGCGCCAGCTTGCTTGGGCGAGTTGGTCAGACGCCTCCGGCACGATCCGGAAGATCGCCGACGCCGCACCCTCGTCCGGTTCGACCGGGTCACCCGAGACACGTAGCGTCACCGGCAGGCCCGCCTCGCGTACCTGTTCGGTCAGGGCGTCGATGCCGGCGAGCCCCGGCTGTGGGGTGAGGTCGCCGTCCGGCTCCGCGTCCGTACGCAGCACCGCCCACGGGCGCCCGGTCGTACCGCGACGGGTAGCCGCCTTTCGGCGGTGCCGATCACCGCCGAGGACGCCGCCGGTCTCCTCCGTGGCGAGGAGGGTTCACTCGTCCGCCCCGGGCTGCGCGGGCCGGGACCGGGCGTCGAGCAGCGGGTCGGGCGTCGACGCGGCGGCCGGGAACGGCGGCGGTGTGCCGCCGAAGCTCGGGCACAGCGCCTGGTGGTTGCACCAGTCGCAGAGACGGCTCGGCCGGGGCCGGAAATCCTGCTGCTCGGTGGCCTGCTCGATCGCCCGCCACAGCGCCACCACCGTCCGCTCGAACCGGACCAGCTCATCTGCGTCGGGGGTGTAGTCGCAGATCTCGGCATCGCGCAGGTAGAGCAGGCGCAGCACGCGCGGGACCACACCCCGGGTACGCCACAGCACCAGGGCGTAGAACTTCAGCTGGAACAGGGCCCGCGCCTCGAACGCCTCACGCGGCGCGCCGCCGGTCTTGTAGTCGACCACCCGCAGCGCGCCGTCCGGCGCGACATCGAGGCGGTCGAGGTAGCCGCGGATCAGCAGCTCGTCGTCGACCACCGCCGAGATCAGGCTCTCCCGCTCGGCGGGCTCCAATCGCCGCGGATCCTCCACCGCGAAGTAGCCCTCGAGCAACGCCGCGGCCGACCGGAGGAACTCGGCGCGGGCGGCCGGGTCGCCGTCGGCGGGGAACAGCCCGGCCAGCTCCGGCTGCTCGGTGACCAGCCGGTCCCACTGCGGGGCGACCAGGTCGCCGGCGGCGTCCGGGCTGCGGCCGGTGGCGGGCAGGTCGAACAGCCGCTCCAGCACCGCGTGCACCAGCGTGCCGCGGGCCTGCTCGACGGTGGGCCGCTCGGGCAGCCGGTCGATGCTGCGGAACCGGTAGAGCAGGGGGCAGGTCTTGAAATCCGCCGCCCGCGACGGCGACAACGAGGCCCGCACTGTCGCCGGCACCTCCGCCGTGGCCGTGGACTGTCGCGTGGTCACCGGGTCCGCCGTCATGTGGGGAAGATTAGGGCACCGGTGTGACACCTTCCGCCCCCGCCGCCCCGCGCGCCGTCTCAGGCGCAGTACGTAGCATCGACCCGATGGAGCAGACGTCCCGGCCGCGGCGCCGGCCCCGCGGTGGTCCCGGCCTGACCGTGGGACGGGTGTTCGGCGTACCGCTGTACCTCAACGGCTCGATGCTCCTGCTCGCCCTGCTGGTGACCGTGCTGTACGGCGAGTTCGCCCGCCACCAGCTCGCCCTGTCGCAGTTGAGCGGCTACGTCATCGGCGTCGGGTTCGTGGTGTCCCTGCTCGGCTCGGTACTGCTGCACGAGCTCGGCCATGCCCTCACCGCCCGCCGGTACGGCATCGGCGTGCGGGGGATCACCCTCGAACTGCTCGGCGGCTACACGGAGATGGACCGCGACGCCCCGTCCCCCCGCGTGGACCTGCTCGTGTCGCTGGCCGGGCCGGCGGTCTCCGCGGTCCTCGGCGCGATCGCCGTCGTGGTCACCCTCGCCCTGCCCGACCACACGGTCGCCAACCAGCTCGCGTTCCAGCTCGCGGTGAGCAACGTCATCGTCGCGGTCTTCAACGCGCTGCCCGGGCTGCCGCTCGACGGCGGGCGGGCGCTGCGTGCCGCGGTGTGGGCGGCGACCGGTGACCGGCACCGGGGCACCGAGGTGGCCGGCTGGGTGGGGCGGATCGTCGCCGCCGGCACCGCCGGGTTGGTCGCCGTGCTCACCCTCAACCACCAACTCGCCCCGCTGGCGCTGCCGCTGATGCTGCTGGTGGCGTTCACCCTGTGGCGCGGCGCCGGCCAGTCGATCCGGTACGCGAAGGTCAGCCGACGCTTCCCACTGATCGACCTGGCCCGCCTGGCCCGGCCGGTCTGGCCGGTGCCGACCGGCACCCCGCTCGCCGAGGCGCAGCGCCGAGCCGAGGACGCGCGGACCGGCGCGGCGCTCCTCGTCACCGACGGTGCCGGCCGGCCCGTCGGCCTGGTCGACCCGGTCGCCGTGGCGGCGGTACCCGTCGAGCGCCGACCCTGGCTCGCCGTCGACGCGGTGTCCCGATCGCTGTCCACGCTGCCCGTCCTTGCCGTCGGGTTGGACGGGGAACGCGTGATGGAGGCCGTGCAGACCCACCCGGGCGCGCAGTACGTGGTGACCTCAGGCGAAGATGTCGTCGGCGTTCTGCACATCGCGGATCTCGCCCAGCTCCTCGAACCCGACCGGAAGATGAACACGTGAGCGCAACTCCCTCCGCCGTCCCGGCCCACCCGGGTGCCCCGGCACCCGCCGACCGCCCCGGACTGCCACCGGCGCGCCGGGGCGCCTTCCAGGTCGGCGACCGGGTGCAGCTGACCGACCCGAAGGGGCGGATGCACACCATCACCCTGGAGCCCGGCAAGGCCTTCCACACCCACCGCGGCATCCTCGAGCACGACGCGCTCATCGGTCAGCCCGACGGCAGCGTGGTCACCACCAGCGGCGGTGGCACCGCGTTCCTCGCCCTGCGCCCGCTGCTCGCCGACTACGTGTTGTCCATGCCGCGCGGCGCGCAGGTCATCTACCCGAAGGACTCCGCGCAGATCGTCGCGATGGGCGACATCTTCCCCGGCGCCAAGGTGCTCGAGGCCGGCGCGGGCTCCGGCGCGCTCAGCTGCTCGCTGCTGCGGGCGGTCGGCACCGAGGGAGAGCTGCATTCGTACGAGGTCCGCGAGGACTTCGCCCAGATCGCCCGCCGCAACGTGGAGTCGTTCTTCAACGGCCCGCACCCGGCGTGGAACCTGCACGTCGGCGACGTGGCCCAGTGCCGGGAGACCGGCTTCGACCGGATCATCCTCGACATGCTCACCCCCTGGGAGACCCTGGACATGGTCGAGCGGGCGCTGCTGCCCGGCGGGGTGTTCATCGGCTACGTGGCCACCACCCCGCAGCTGTCCGAGCTGGTCGAGGCGTTGCGCGAGCGGGGCGGCTGGACCGAGCCCCGGGCCTGGGAGTCCCTGGTGCGTGACTGGCACGCCGAGGGCCTCGCCGTCCGCCCGGACCACCGGATGGTCGCCCACACCGCGTTCCTCGTCTCCGCCCGCAAGCTCGCCCCCGGCGTCACCGCGCCGCCCCGCCGGCGCAAGCCGAGCAAGGGCACCGAGGCGTACGTCCAGCGCCGCCAGGTGTTGCGGGAGGCGGAGGCGGCCCGGCAGGCAGCCGCCCAGGCGGCGGTCACAGCGCCCGAGGCTACGGAGGAGATGGAGACGCCGTGACGGGCCATCCGGCATGAGTGCAGGGTCGTTCCGGCAGCGAACGGTCCAGGGGGCCTCGAGCAGAGGGAGGAAACGGCATGAGCAGCCCGGGCTACGGCGGCGGTGACCTGCCAGCGGTCTTCCCGGACTGGTCGCCGTACCAGGACCTGGAGTCGGCGGCGCGGGCCTACCTGCGCGACCCGGACATCGCTCTGGAGGCGCTCGGCGGGGTGCTGCGCGGCGCGTCGGTGCTCGGCTTCACGCTGGAACGTTTCGTCAACGAGGTCAACGGGGTGTGGCAGGAGGTCGTCGTCTGCGACGGCAGCCGGCTGATCCTCTGGCACGGCGAGGACGTGCCGCCGGGGGAGGGGCCGCCCGGGTCGATGACCTCGTCGCTACGGGTGGTGCCGGTCTCCACGGTCACCGAGGTCGGCTGCCGACGGCGGCTCACCCGCTCCGACAACGGCGAGGTCCGCGTCGACAGCATCGACGTCTACCTGCTGCTGACCTCGCTCGACGAGGCGCCGCCACCCGAGGAGGTGACCGGCGCGCCCCGCCACGACGCGCTGCGCTTCGGCAAGACCCTCGACGACGGCGGCGCCGGACAGATCGCCCGGCTCGAGGAGTTCGCGCGGCTGGTTGCCTCGGTCGTCGGCCGGCCGATGCTCTGACCGCCCGGCGCGTTCACCGCAGAGGGTCCACTCCGGCGCGCCCGGTGGGAATTGACGAGGCGGCCCGGCGGCACGCACCGCCAGGGCCGTCCGTTCGGTCTGCTCAGTCCTCGGCGTCGGGGCCGGCCACCTCGACGCCGTCGCCGGCGCGCACCACGTGGATGCACTCGCCCGGGCACTCCTTCGCCGAGTCGATCACCTCGAGGCGCAGGTGCTCGGGCACGTCGACGCGGCTGCCCGGGGTCTGCAGGAGCTCGCCGTCGGGGCCCTTGACGTAGGCCAGGCCGTCGATGTCGAACTCGAAGACCTCCGGCGCGTACTGCACGCAGAGCCCGTCGCCCGTGCAGAGATCCTGGTCCACCCAGACCTGAAGCTGGTCCGTCGCGACCTGCGCCACCGGTGCACCCCCCATGTTCTCCCGTCCTACGCCCCGACGGTACCCGAACGCCCGTACCGGTCCCGATGCCCACCCTTGGCGATCAAGGTTCGGTGACAGGGGCGTTGCGCGGGACCGAATCGGGCTCATAGCGGCTAGTGTTAGGCCAGAACGTTCAAGCCCCCCGGGGAGGTGGGACGTGGCACGCAGCGACGACGCGGACTCGCGCGCCGCACGGTGGGAGAAGGAGGCCCACGATCTCTCCACGCAGGTCGCCTTCCTCCAAGAGGAACTCGCCCTGGTGCGGCGCAAGTTGACCGAAGGCCCCCGACACGTCCGGCAGCTCGAGGAGCGGCTGGCCGCCACCCAGGCGCAGTTGGCGCGGCTGACCGAGAACAACGAACGGCTCGTGAGCACCCTCAAGGAGGCTCGCGCGCAGATCGTGACGCTCAAGGAGGAGATCGACCGCCTCGCTCAGCCACCGAGTGGCTACGGAGTGTTCCTCGCTCGGCACGACGACGGCACCGTCGACGTCTTCACCGGTGGCCGCAAGCTGCGCGTCGCGGTGTCGCCGTCGTTGGACGTCGGCGAACTGCGGCGCGGGCAGGAGGTCCTGCTCAACGACGCGCTCAACATCGTGGACGCGTTCGGCTACGAGCGGGTCGGCGAGGTGGTCATGCTCAAGGAGGTGTTGGAGAGCCCTGGCGGAGGGCCCGGTGACCGGGCGCTGGTGGTCTCCCACTCCGACGAGGAGCGCATCGTGCACCTCGCCGAGAGCCTGATCGGATCCCCGATCCGGGCCGGCGACTCGCTGATGATCGAGCCCCGTTCGGCGTACGCGTACGAGCGGATCCCGAAGAGCGAGGTCGAGGAACTGGTCCTCGAGGAGGTGCCCGACGTCGACTACTCCGACATCGGTGGCCTCCAGGCGCAGATCGAGCAGATCCGCGACGCGGTGGAACTGCCCTTCCTGCACGCCGACCTGTTCCGTGAGCACCAGCTCCGCCCGCCCAAGGGGATCCTGCTCTACGGGCCGCCCGGCTGCGGTAAGACGCTGATCGCCAAGGCGGTGGCCAACTCGCTGGCCAAGAAGATCGCCGAGCGGCGGGGCGAGGAGAAGCACACCAGCTTCTTCCTCAACATCAAGGGCCCCGAGCTGCTCAACAAGTACGTCGGCGAGACCGAGCGGCACATCCGGATGATCTTCCAGCGAGCCCGGGAGAAGGCCGGCGAGGGCACCCCGGTGATCGTGTTCTTCGACGAGATGGACTCGGTCTTCCGCACCCGCGGTTCCGGCGTCTCCTCCGACGTGGAGAACACCATCGTTCCGCAGCTGCTCAGCGAGATCGACGGTGTGGAGGGCCTGGAGAACGTCATCGTCATCGGCGCGTCCAACCGTGAGGACATGATCGACCCGGCCATCCTGCGTCCCGGGCGGCTCGACGTGAAGATCAAGATCGAGCGGCCGGACGCCGAGGCGGCCAAGGACATCTTCTCCAAGTACATCCTCTCGGGTCTGCCGCTGCACCCCGACGACCTGACCGAGCACGGCGGTGACGCACAGGCCACCGTGGCGGCGATGATCGACGCGGTCGTGCTGCGGATGTACTCCGAGACCGAGGAGAACCGATTCCTCGAGGTCACCTACGCCAACGGCGACAAGGAAGTCCTCTACTTCAAGGACTTCAACTCGGGCGCGATGATCCAGAACATCGTCGACCGGGGCAAGAAGATGGCCATCAAGGAGTTCCTCACCTCCGGCCGCAAGGGACTGCGCCTGCAGCACCTGCTCGACGCCTGCGTCGACGAGTTCCGGGAGAACGAGGACCTGCCCAACACCACGAACCCGGACGACTGGGCCCGCATCTCCGGCAAGAAGGGCGAGCGGATCGTCTACATCCGCACGCTCGTCTCCGGTGGCAAGGGCACCGACGCCGGAAGGTCCATCGAGACCGCGAGCAACACCGGCCAGTACCTCTGACCGGCAGCGCGCGACGACGGGGCCCGGGGTGGCGTACGCCCCGGGCCCCGTCCATCGCCGCATCCGGCCCGAACCGGATCTCCGCGCGCCGGGCCGCGGCCCGCCGCACCCGGCGCCGGCGGGCCGTCCACGCCACCCGCGGACGGCGCAACCCCGGCGAAGCCCCCGTTCGCCGTGTGGCCGACTACGCTCGACGGGACGGGGGACCGGTCGGGCGAGCGGAGCGAGCAGGTCGATGAGCGTACGACGGATCATGGGCACCGAGGTCGAGTACGGCATCTCCGTGCCCGGCCAGGCCGGCGCCAACCCGATGGTCACCTCCTCACAGGTGGTGAACGCCTACGGGGCGCGCCCGGAACTCAATCGCGGTGGCCGCGCCCGCTGGGACTACGAGGAGGAGTCGCCGCTGCGCGACGCCCGGGGTTTCACCTACTCCGGTGCCGCCTACGACCCCGCGGAAGCCCTCGCCGACGAGGACCTGGGGCTCGCCAACGTGATACTGACCAATGGCGCGCGCCTCTACGTCGACCACGCGCACCCCGAGTACTCCACTCCGGAGGTGACCAACCCGCTGGACGTGGTGCGTTGGGACAAGGCCGGCGAGCGGGTGATGGCCGAGGCGGCCCGGCGGGCGGCCACCATCCCCGGCACCCAGCCGATCCACCTCTACAAGAACAACACCGACAACAAGGGCGCCAGCTACGGGGCGCACGAGAACTACCTGATGCGGCGACAGACCCCGTTCGCGGACATCGTGGCGTACCTGACCCCGTTCTTCGTCACCCGGCAGATCGTCTGCGGCGCCGGGCGGGTCGGCATCGGCCAGGACGGCAGCCAGAGCGGATTCCAGATCTCCCAGCGGGCCGACTTCTTCGAGGTCGAGGTCGGGCTGGAGACCACCCTCAAGCGGCCGATCATCAACACGCGCGACGAGCCGCACGCGGACGCGGACAAGTACCGGCGGCTGCACGTCATCATCGGCGACGCCAACCTCTCCGAGATCTCCACCTACCTGAAGGTCGGCACCACCGCCCTGATCCTCACCATGATCGAGGAGAAGGCGCTCGGCCCCGACCTGGGAATCGCCGACCCGGTCAACGAGCTGCGCGCGGTCAGCCACGACCCGTCGCTGACCCACCTGATGCGGATGCGTGACGGCCGGCGGCTCACGGCGCTGGACGTGCAGTGGGCGTACTACGAGCGCGTGCGGTCCTTTGTCGACGACCGTTACGGCGACGATGTGGACGCCCAGACGGGGGACGTGCTGGCCCGCTGGGAGAGCGTGCTGGACCGGCTCGGCCGGGACGCGATGCTCTGCGCCGACGAGTTGGACTGGGTGGCGAAGCTGCGGCTGCTGCACGGTTACCAGGAGCGGGAGAAGCTCGGCTGGGGGGCGCACAAGCTCCAGCTGGTCGACCTGCAGTACTCCGACGTGCGTCCGGAGAAGGGCCTCTACCACCGCCTGGTCTCCCGCGGGGCGATGAAGACGCTGCTCAGCGACGAGCAGACCCGTACCGCCATGACCGAGCCGCCGGAGGACACCCGGGCCTACTTCCGTGGCCGCTGCCTCGCCCAGTACGCATCAGAGGTGGTCGCGGCGAGCTGGGACTCGGTCATCTTCGACGTGGGCCGCGAGTCGCTGGTGCGGGTGCCGATGATGGAGCCGGAGCGGGGTACCCGCAAGCACGTCGGAGCGCTGTTCGACCGGTGCGCCAGCGCCAAGGACCTGCTGGAGACGCTCACCGGCGGCTGACCGGCGATTGTGTGAAAGCCCGTCGCGTTGCGGCTACGGCGCGCGGCGGGCTTTTCGTCGCCTGCGCGGGGTAAGTTTCTCGCAAGAGATCGTTGGAGGAGGCAGCAATGGCCACTCGTGACAGCGGCGGTCAGTCGCAGTCGGGCAAGTCCCGTCAGAACGAGGAAGTCGAGGACGTCACGACCGAGGCGAACCCGGAGGTCGCCGAGCGGCACGCCGAGATCACCGAGGACGTCGACGACCTGCTCGACGAGATCGACTCCGTCCTCGAGGAGAACGCCGAGGAGTTCGTGAGGGGATATGTACAGAAAGGGGGGGAATGAGCTGAATGTCCGATTCGTCCAGCGAGTCGGGCAAGCAATGCCCCCAGTGCGAGCGAACCTTGCCCGCGGCGGAGTTTCATCGAAACCGGCGACGGGTCGACGGTCTCGCCTACTACTGCAAGACCTGTGCGGCGGCTCGCTCCGAGGCGAGCCGTCGCAAGCGCGGGATCGGACCGCAGAAGAAAGCTTCGGTGTCGGTCCCTGACGGTATGAAGTGGTGTCCGGACTGCGATCAGGTCAAGCCTCTCGAGGACTTCCCGCAAACCAGGAAGGCGAGCGGGCGTCACAGCTACTGCAAGCCCTGCCACAGCGCACGCGGAAAAGAGACCGCCCAGCGGCTCTACGGTGGTAGTCGGGAGTACCACCTGCGGCGGCGATACGGCGTCGGGCAGAAGGAGTTCGATGAACTCCTGACCGAGCAAGGTGGCGTCTGCGCGGTCTGCGGTACCCCCGATCCGGAACATCTGGACCACGATCATCGCACCGGATGGGTGCGCGGGATACTCTGCTTCAACTGCAACGGTGGTCTTGGCCAGTTCCGAGACAGTCCCGAGCGACTGGCCAGGGCGATCACGTACCTGAGAGGAACCACGTGGCAGCGGGTTTTGATCCATCCGGGCGTCTACCAGATGTGTTCACCAACGCGGGGACGTCCTCCTTCACGGCGTTCCTGAGCAAGGTGGCACCCGAGATGCTGCCCGGCCGGCGGCCGCTGCCGCCGGGCATGGCGGCCGACATGGCGCCGCACGCGACCACCATTGTGGCCATCGCGGCTGCCGGGGGTGTCGTGATGGCGGGCGACCGGCGGGCCACGATGGGCAACCTGATCGCCCAACGCGACATCGAGAAGGTGCACCCGGCCGACGCGTACTCGCTGGTCGGCATCGCCGGCACCGCCGGGATCGGCATCGAGCTGATGCGGCTGTTCCAGGTGGAGCTGGAGCACTACGAGAAGATCGAGGGCGCCATGCTCTCGCTCGACGGCAAGGCCAACCGGCTCGCCTCGATGATCCGGGGCAACCTCGGCGCCGCCATGCAGGGCCTCGCGGTGATCCCGCTCTTCGCCGGCTTCGACCTGGCCGCCGCCGACCCGGCCAAGGCCGGCCGGATCTTCAGCTTCGACGTCACCGGTGGCCCTTACGAGGAGACCGGCTACGACGCCATCGGCTCCGGCTCGCTGTTCGCCAAGTCGGCCCTGAAGAAGCGGTTCCGGGCCGGACTGTCGATCGACGACGCGGTCAAGCTCGCGGTCGAGGCGCTCTACGACGCCGCCGACGACGACACCGCGACCGGTGGCCCCGATCTGACCCGCCGCATCTACCCGGTCGTGATGACCGCGACCGCGGAGGGCACGCACCGGCTCACCGACGCCGAGACGGCGGCGATCGCGGAGGCCGTGGTCTCCGGCCGGATGGAAAACCCCGGCGGCTGACCGGCCGTCCGTATTCGTCAGCAGTCGTCTCGCACAGCGCTAAGGAGAACCAGCCGCCGTGGCCATGCAGTTCTACGCCTCGCCCGAGCAGATCATGCGCGACCGCTCCGAGCTGGCCCGCAAGGGCATCGCCCGCGGGCGCAGCGCGGTGGTCCTGAGCTACGAGGGCGGGGTGCTCTTCGTCGCCGAGAACCTCTCCAGCGCCCTGCACAAGGTCAGTGAGATCTACGACCGGATCGGCTTCGCGGCCGTCGGCCGGTACAACGAGTTCGAGAACCTGCGCCGTGCCGGCGTGCGGATGGCCGACCTGAACGGGCTTTCCTACGACCGGCGGGACGTCACCGGCCGGGCCCTGGCGAACGCCTTCGCGCAGACCCTGGGTGCCATCTTCACCGAGCAGTCGAAGCCGTTCGAGGTGGAGATTTGCGTGGCGGAGGTCGGGTCGACGCCCGAGGGGGACGAGCTCTACCGGCTCACCTACGACGGCTCGGTCAACGACGAGCCGGGCCGGATGGCGATGGGCGGCCAGGCGGAGGCGATCACCGGGGTGCTCAAGTCGGAGCACCGTCCGGACATGTCGCTCGGCGAGGCGGTGAAGGTGGCCGTCAAGGCGCTGGGCAGCGTCGGCGGCGAGGGTGGTGCGGCCCGCACCATCGCGGCGAACCAGTTGGAGGTGGCGGTCCTCGACCGTCGCCGGATCGGACGTACGTTCCGGCGGATCACCGGGGCCGCGCTCACCGCGTTGTTGAACGGCGGCGCGGCGGAGGAACCGGCGGGTGGCCCGCAGACCCCGGCGGTGCCGACGGGGGAGGCGCACAAGCCGACCACCTCCGCGGCTTCGGCGGACCTGGAGCGGCGGGAGCCGGAGGACGAGTCCTGAGCGTCGACGTGCGCCGTACCGCCTGAAGTCCCGAGCCGCCGGCCGCGCTCAGGCGGTTCGCCTGAGCGGCTCCCACCACATCCGGTTGTCCCGGTACCAGGCGATGGTGTCGTGCAGGCCCCGCTCGAAACCGACGTGCGGGGCGAAGCCGAGCTCGCGTCGGGCCGTGCCGGTGTCGAGGCTGTAACGCCGGTCGTGGCCCTTCCGGTCGGTGACCGGCTGGACCCGCTCCCACCCGGCGTCGAAGGCGTCCAGCAGCCGCCGGGTGAGTTCCCGGTTCGTCAGTTCGACGTCGCCGGCGAGGTGGTACACGCCGCCGGCCCGGCCCTTGAGCAGGGCGAGGGTGACACCGTGGCAGTGGTCGTCGACGTGCAGCCAGTCCCGGACGTTGCCGCCGTCGCCGTACAGCGGCAGGTCACGCCCGTCGAGCAGGTTGGTGATGAACAGCGGCACCACCTTCTCGGGGTGCTGGTAGGGCCCGTAGGTGTTGGAGCCCCGGGTCACCACGACGTCGAGGCCGTGAGTGCGGTGGTAGGCGAGGGCGAGCAGGTCGGCGCCGGCCTTGCTCGCCGAGTACGGCGAGCTCGGATCCAGCGGCGCGGCCTCGGTCCACGAGCCGTGCTCGATCGAGCCGTACACCTCGTCGGTGGAGATGTGCACGAACCGGCTCGTGCCGTGCCGCAGCGCGGCGTCGAGCAGGGTCTGGGTGCCGAGCACGTTGGTGGTGACGAACGGCGCCGCGCCGGCGATGGAGCGGTCGACGTGCGACTCCGCGGCGAAGTGGACGACAACGTCGTGCTCGGCGACGACCGCGTCGACCAGCGGGCCGTCGCAGACGTCGCCTGCCACGACACGCAGCCGGGAATCGGCGCGGACCGGATCGAGGCTGCCCTGGGTGCCCGCGTAGGTGAACTTGTCGAGCACCGTGACGGCGTCGGGGTGCAGCAGCGGCTCGGAACCGGTGAGCAGCCGCCGGACGTACGCCGAGCCGATGAACCCGGCGCCGCCGGTGACGAGGATCTTCACGGCTGCCAAGGTACCGGCCCACCGGCGGCGTGGGGCCGCCGTCCGTGCCTGCCCACCTCGCGGGCGCCGGGCCGCCGTGGGAGGCCACGCGGATGAGCCCTGCCCAATCCGGGCTTCGGGCGGCTAATGTCACACCATGGAGCGGCGAATCTTCGGCCTTGAGACCGAGTACGGCGTCACCTGTACCTACCGTGGGCAGCGGCGTCTCTCCCCGGACGAGGTGGCTCGGTACCTCTTCCGCCGGGTGGTGTCCTGGGGCCGGTCCAGCAACGTGTTCCTGCGCAACGGGGCCCGGCTCTACCTCGACGTCGGGTCCCACCCGGAGTACGCCACGCCGGAGTGCGATTCGGTGGTCGATCTGGTGGCCCACGACCGGGCCGGTGAGCGGATCCTCGAAGGGCTGCTCGTCGACGCGGAGAAGCGGCTGCACGACGAGGGCATCGCGGGTGAGATCTACCTGTTCAAGAACAACACCGACTCGGCCGGGAACTCGTACGGCTGCCACGAGAACTACCTGGTGTCCCGGCACGGCGAGTTCGGGCGGCTGGCCGACGTCCTGATCCCGTTCCTGGTGACGCGGCAGTTGATCTGTGGTGCGGGCAAGGTGCTGCAGACGCCGCGTGGCGCGGTGTACTGCCTCTCCCAGCGGGCCGAGCACATCTGGGAGGGCGTCTCCTCGGCGACGACCCGCAGCCGTCCCATCATCAACACGCGGGACGAGCCGCACGCCGACGCCGAACGTTACCGGCGGCTGCACGTGATCGTCGGCGACTCCAACATGAACGAGGTCACCACGCTGCTCAAGGTCGGTTCGGCCGACATCGTGCTGCGCATGATCGAGGCCGGGGTGGTGATGCGGGACCTGTCGCTGGAGAACCCGATCCGGGCGATCCGCGAGGTGTCCCACGACATCACCGGCCGGCGCAAGGTGCGGCTCGCCTCCGGCAAGGAGATCAGCGCGCTGGAGATCCAGCAGGAGTACCTGGCGAAGGCGACCGAGTTCGTCGAGCGGCGCGGCGGCGACCAGACCGCCAAGCGGGTGGTGGAGTTGTGGGGCCGGGTGCTGCGCGCGGTGGAGACCGGCGACCTGGATCCGGTGGCCCGGGAGATCGACTGGGTGACGAAGCTCCGGCTGATCGAGCGCTACCAGCGCAAGCACGACCTGCCGCTGTCGCATCCGCGGGTGGCCCAGATGGACCTGGCCTACCACGATGTGCGCCGCGGCCGCGGCCTGTACGCGCTGCTGGAGCGCCGCGGCGAGGTGGACCGGGTGGCGACCGACCCGGAGATCTTCGAGGCGAAGGAGACGCCGCCGCAGACGACCCGTGCCCGGCTGCGCGGCGAGTTCATCCGGCACGCGCAGGAGAAGCGGCGTGACTTCACCGTCGACTGGGTGCATCTGAAGCTCAACGACCAGGCGCAACGCACCGTGCTCTGCAAGGATCCGTTCCGGGCGTACGACGAGCGGGTCGAGCGGTTGATCGCCAGCATGTGACAGCCGTCCGGCCGGCCCGGTGGGACGTCCCACCGGGCCGGCCGGGTGGGTGGTGGTGTGCCGCACGGATCGGCCGTCCCGGTACGCTGGCCGGGCCATGACGACATCCCCGGGCCCGCAGTCGGGCCGAGAGCCCACCGAGAGCGGTCGACAGCGCCAGAACTGGGTCGAGCGCCGCCGGGCGAAGATCCGCGCCGAGATCGAACGGAACCGGCGCGGTGAGTACACGGTGCCCACCTGGGTGCTGGCGCTCGCGCTGGTGCTGATCGTGGGTGGCTGGCTCGCCCTGATCTACCTCGCCTGACTTTCCGGCACCCCCGCGGCGGCCTCAGGACCGCCGCCGTCACGCGCCGGGTGAGTCGACTCCCGCCGGTCGGCGACGTCGTGGCGACCCGCGCGGGCCAGCGGTTGGCCCGGCCGGGTCATCGAGGCGGGTACTCCCGCGCCGTCGTCGTCGCGGTCGACAGCTTCCTGCCCGCCGCGTCGGTGATTGGGAGATGCGACGAGGCGGGAGGCGGGCATGAACGACAGGAGGGCGCCGCAGCCGGAGCGAGCCGGCGAGGGCTGGCGCGACCCCGGGCCGCGAGACGTCACGCGGGACCGGGAGAACCCGGACCTGCTCGTACCGCCGGCCACTGATGCGGGGACGCTGCCGAACATGCGGTTCTCCTTCGCCGACGCGCACACCCGCATCGAACAGGGCGGCTGGACCCGCGAAATCACCCAGCGGGAGCTGCCGATCGCCACGGAGCTCGCCGGCGTCGACATGGCCCTGGAGCCCGGGGCGTACCGGGAACTGCACTGGCACAAGCAGTCGGAGTGGGCGTACGTGCTGAGGGGGAGTTGCCGCATCAGCGCGGTGGACCAGGAGGGCCGCAACTTCATCGACGACGTGCGGGCCGGCGACCTGTGGTTCTTCCCGAGGGGCGTGCCGCACCATATCCAGGCCCTCGACGAGGGGGTCGAGTTCCTGCTGGTCTTCGATGACGGCGGGTTCTCGGAGAACGGCACCTTCCTGATCAGCGACTGGTTCGCGCACACCCCGCGGGAGGTGCTGGCGAAGAACTTCGGCTGGGCGCCCGAGCTGCTGGACCGGCTGCCCGAGCGGGAGAGGTACATCTTCGCCGGGCAGGTCCCGCCGCCGTTGGATCGGGACCGGGTGATCAGTCCGACCGGGGACGTGCCGAACACTTTCAGCCACCGGATGCTGGCCCAGCAGCCGCAGCGGTTCCCCGGCGGCACCGTACGGATCGCCGACGTCGACACGTTCGCCGCCGCCACCACGATCTGCGCTGCGCTGGTGGAGGTCGAGCCGGGTGGTCTGCGTGAGCTGCACTGGCACCCCAACGACGACGAGTGGCAGTACTACATCTCCGGGCAGGGCCGGATGGGCGTATTCGCCAGTACGGGGGTGGCGCGGACCTTCGACTTCCGGGCCGGCGACGTCGGTTACGTGCCGTTCGCATACGGCCACTACATCGAGAACCGCGGGCCGGAGCCGTTGGTCTACCTGGAGATGTTCCGCAAGCCGCGGTTCGCCGACATCTCGCTGACCCAATGGATGGCGAACACCCCGGCCGAGGTGGTGGCGGACACCCTCAACCTGCCCCGGGAGGTGATCGCCGGGCTGCCTCGGGACAAGCGGCCCGTCGTCCGCTGACGCCGCGAGGTCAGCCGAGCAGGGTGGCGGCGTGCCGGCCGGCGGCCGCGGCGGCGAGGAAGTACGCGTGGTCGGCGTCCAGGCCCCGTCCCATCGTGGACAGTGGTACCGGGCCGGCCCGCAGCGCGGCGTCGAGGCCGTCGGTGCGTACCCGGACGATCCGATGCCGGGTGGCGAGCGGTTCCAGCGCCGCGTCGATGTCGGCGGCGAGCGCCGGGTCCAGGCCGTCGGGCACCACCAGTTCGGCCGGGGCCAGCGCCACCCGGCCGTACGCGGTGAGGCTGTGGTGGGAGACGCCGCGGTGCCGGGATCGGGCGTCGGCGTCGGAGATGCGCAGCGAGCCGACCGGGCGCCCGCCCAACGTCGCGATCGCGTTGACCGCCTCGCCGACGGCGACGCCGGAGAACCCCCACCGGGTGCCGGTGCCGAGGTTGCCCGGGCCCTGCGAGACGATCGCCACGTCGGCGCGGAGCACGTACCGGGCGGCGAGCAGCCCGCTGTGCAGCGTGCTCGCTTCCAGGTCGCCGCCGAAGGCCTGACCGACGCTGATCGTGCCGGCCAGCTCGTCCCGCAGCCCGGCGAGGGTGCGGGAGAACCAGGCCGGCAGGGCCCCGCCGTCGGTGAGCACGTACACGACCCGGGCGCCGGGCGCGTCGGCGCGGATGCCGGCGAGGATCGCCGGCAGGGCCGAGTGCAGGTCGGCGGTGACCACGGGCATGCCAACCAGGTCCTCGGCGGTCTCCAGGACCGCCCGGTGCGGCGAGGCCTCCTCGTCCACGCCGAGCAGGATCGGCTGCAGCGGGGTGTAGCGCGCCTTCACCAGGTGGCCGGCGTCGCGGGTGTCGACGGCCTGCGGCGGGTCCGGCGGCAACCGGTCCGGCAGCGCCACCACCAGGGCGTACCCGCCGGTGCCGAGTCCCATCAGCAGCGCGCCGGCGTTGAGCAGCACCCGGTCGCCCGGCTCGGGATGGCCGACCAGGTGGGGGTAGGCCAGGGCCCGCATGGGCGAGCCGTCGGGGAGCGTCACGTCCAGCTCCACCGCCCCGGCCCACTGCCGCCGCAGCGCCACCACCGTCCCGGATCGCCATCGCACCATGACGGGCACGCTAGCGTCCGCGCCCCGTACTCTCCGGCACCGGGTCCACGAGACGGTCACGTCCACCCGGGTCCGGGCCGGGTCAGCGGCGGCCCGGGTCGACGGGACCGTCGCCGATCGGCGGTTCCGGTTCCCCGTACGTTCCGGCGGTGGCGCCGGGCATCGAGTCGGTCGGGTCGAGGAAGAGGTACCGCACCTCCGGGTACCGCTGGCGCAGCCGCCGCTCGGCCTCGTCTGCGGCGGCCTCGATGTCCGCCCCGGTCGCTTCGTCGTGGAAGTCGACCTTAGCGGCGACCAGGATGTCCTCCGGGCCGAGTTGCATGGTGAAGAGCATGCCGACGCGGGTCACCTCGGGAAGCCCGGCGAGGGACCGCTCGATCTCGTGCTGCAGACGTTCCGGCACCGCGCGCCCGACCAGCAGCGACAGGTTGCTGTACGCCAGGATGGCGGCCACCACCAGCAGCAGCAGGCCGATCAGCACCGAGGCGATCCCGTCCCACAGTTCGTCGCCGGTGAGTTCGGAGAGCGCGACACCGCACCCGGCCAGGAGCAGCCCGATGAGCGCGGCGCTGTCCTCGAGGAAGACCGCCTTGACGGTGGTGTCAGCGGTCAGACGCAGGAAGCGGCGTGGCGTGGTGCCCCACCGCCTGGCCTCACGGCGTACCTGACGCAGTGCCCGGGCCAGCGAGATCGCCTCGATGACGAAGGAGACCGCGAGCACCACGTACGAGATCAGGAAGTTGCCGCTGTGTTCGTGCACGAGGATCGTGGTGATCCCGTGCGTGATCGCGAAGCCGGCGCCGCCGACGAAGGTGAACAGGGCGGCGAAGAAGGCCCAGACGTAGCTCTCCTTGCCGTAGCCGAAGGGATGGCGGGCGTCCGCCGGCCGTGCGCCGCGGCGCAGGGCCGTGAAGAGCAGCACCTCGGTGGTGGTGTCGGCCACCGAGTGGGCGGCCTCGGAGAGCATCGCCGCGGAGCCGGAGATCAGGCCCGCGACCAGCTTCGCGGCCGCGATGGCGAGGTTCGCCGCACCGGCCACGACGACCGTCCCGGCGCTCTCGGTCTTGACCTCCGGTTGTGCCATGAGACGACCCTATGGCCCCCGCCCCGGGCCCGCCGCGCGGGAGCCGTACCGGAGGGTCCGACGTTCATCACACGTTGCGCCCGCGTGGGTGCGCGGACGCGTCGCGTCGGCTGCTAGCGTCTATGCGTGTCCCGTACCCGTACCGAACGCCTGGTCAACCTGGTGATCTGTCTACTCTCCACGCGCCGGTTCCTCACCGCCGCGCAGATCGCCGCGACCGTGCCCGGCTACGAACACGATCCGGACGACGCCCGTGACCACGAGGCGTTCCAGCGCAAGTTCGAGCGCGACAAGGCCGAGCTGCGCGAGCTCGGTGTCCCGTTGGAGACCGGCACCGCGAGTGTCTTCGACTCCGAGCCGGGCTACCGCATCGCCCGCCGCGAATACGCCCTGCCCGACATCCCCCTCGAGCCGGACGAGGCGGCCGCGGTGGGCATCGCCGCACGGCTCTGGCAGCATGCGGGGCTCGCTGCCGCGGCGTCCTCCGGACTGGCCAAGTTGCGCGCCGCCGGGGTGGACGTCGATCCGCAGGCCACTCTGGGCCTGGAGCCGATGGTGACCGTGGATCCGGCGTTCGCTCCGCTGACCGCCGCCGCCCGGGACCGCCGGGTGGTCGGCTTCGACTACCGGGTGCCCGACCAGGACGCGCCGACCCGCCGCCGGCTCGAACCGTGGGGCGTGGTCTGCTGGCGCGGCCGCTGGTACGTGGTCGGCCACGACCTGGATCGCGACGCCACCCGCTGCTTCCGGCTCTCCCGCGTGGTGGGCTCGGTGCGAGCCACCGGCGAGCCCGGGGCGTACGAGCCACCGGCGGGAGTCGACCTGATCAGCCACGTCGCACGTTGGTCCGGGCCGGTGGAGCGCACCGGGCGGGCCACCGTCCTCGCCGCGCCGGGCCGGGCCGCCGGGCTGCGCCGCTGGGCGGTGGAGACCGTCACCGGGCCGGACGGGGACCGGCTGGTCCTGCCGTACGCCGACCCGGAGTCGCTCGCCGGCCATCTCGTCGGCTACGGCCCGGACGTACGTGTGCTCGACCCGCCCGAGGTGCGTGAAGCCGTGATCCAACGGCTGAAGGAGATCGCGACCCGGCACGACGACCTGGCGACCGCCGGAGGCACCAGATGACCCGACCCGCCGCCAAGGGCGGCTCGAGAGCCTCCGCCGACCGGCTGGCTCGACTGCTCAACCTGGTGCCCTACCTGCTGGCCCGCCCCGGCATCGAGGTGGCCGAGGCCGCCGAGGACCTGGGCGTCACCGAGCGGCAGCTGCGCGAGGACCTGGAACTGCTCTGGGTCTGCGGGCTGCCCGGGTACGGGCCGGGTGACCTGATCGACATGGCCTTCGACGGCGACCGGGTGACCATCACCTACGACGCCGGCATCGACCGCCCACTGCGCCTCACCCCGGACGAGGCGCTCGCGCTGGTGGTGGCTCTGCGGATGCTCGCCGAGACGCCCGGGGTGACCAACCGGGAGGCGGTGGAACGCGCCCTCGCCAAGATCGAGAGCGCGGCCGGCGACCTGGTCGGCGCGCCGGTGGAGGTACGGCTGCCCGCCGACATCAGGCACGTGGAGGCACTGCGCGGGGCCGTCGAGGGCGGCCGGGCGTTGCGGATCACCTACTACACGGCGGCCCGGGACGAGACCACCGAGCGCACCATCGACCCGCTGCGCATGCTGATGGTCGGTGGCCGGGCGTACGTGGAGGCGTGGTGCCGCCGGGCGGAGGCGGTCCGGTTGTTCCGGGCCGACCGGATCGACGCGGTCACCGAGCTGGACGAGCCGGCGGTCGTGCCGCCGCAGGCCCGCCCGCACGATCTCAGCGACGGGGCGTTCCGGCCCTCTCCCGACCTGCCACTGATCACGCTGCGGGTCGGTCGTGGCGAGCGGTGGATCACCGAGTACTACCCGTGCGAGGACGTCCGGCCCGGTGACGCCGACCAGTGGCTGGTGTCGCTGCGGGTCACCGACCTGGGCTGGGCGCGCCGGTTCGTCCTCGGCCTCGGCCCCGACGTGACAGTGGTCGCCCCGGCCGAACTGGCCGAGCAGGTGCGGGCAGCGGCGGGCGCCGCCCTGGAGGCGTACGCCCGGCCGACGCCGGCGGCCCGATGCGACCCGGAACCGGCCGCCGCCGACCCGGCGATGACCGCGGGCTCCCGGTAGGCTGACCGCCGTGCTGTGGTGGATCGTGCTCGCGGTGGTGCTGGCCACCCTCGTCCTGTTCGCGGCGGCCGTGCGCGGGGTGCTGACCCGGCTGCCCGGGCTGCACCGGGCGGCGCTGACGTTGCAGCGCCGGCAGGCCGAGGCCCTCGAGCTCGCCGGGGCGGCCCAGGTGCTGCAGCAACGGTCCGAGGCGCTGCAGGGGCAGCTCACGACCACCCAGCGGCGGCTTGAGCTGATCAAGGCGAAGCGGCACGGCTGAGCCGCCTCCGGCGGGCGATCCAGCCGTCGCCGCGCCGACCCCGCTCGACGCCGCGGCCGGTGTCCCGCGCGGCGCGATCCGAATGGATCTTCCGGTACGGATCGGTCACCGGCTGTTGACTGGACATCCTGGGTTGGTCAACACTTCATCCGCTGGGACGAACCACCTCCGCCCCGGCGGGTGGCATCGGGCCGATACGCACGTACGATGGCTTCGACACACACCCCTGCTGTCTCACAAGCGACTGGAGCTTCCCATGGGTGCCCTCAAGCCGTGGCACATCGCCATCCTCGTGGTCGTGCTGATCCTGCTCTTCGGCGCGAAGCGGCTCCCCGACGCGGCCCGCTCGCTCGGCCGCTCGCTGCGGATCATCAAGGCTGAGACCAAGAGCCTGCAGGACGACGACCGCGACCTGGCCGAGAAGGCCGACGCGCAGGCCGGCTACCAGCCGCTGCCGCCGCAGGGCGCGCAGCAGCCGTACCAGGCCGCGCCGCAGCAGCCCCAGACCGCGCCGTACCAGGCCGCGCCGCAGCAGCCGGTCGTCGACCCGGTGCAGCGCGTCCGCGACAACTGATCGAGGGGCCCGAAGACTGTGGCGGCCTTCGCGTTGCGCAAGCGCGGCCCGAGCAAGTTTGAGCGGGCCTCCGACGGCTCGATGAGCCTCATCGAGCACGTCCGGGAACTACGCACCCGCCTGTTCCGCGCCTCGCTGGCGGTCGTCGGCGGTCTGATCGTCGGCTTCTGGCTTGCCGACCCGGTCTTCCTGCTGCTCAAGCAGCCCTACTGCAGGCTGCCGGGTACGACCGACGCACTCGGGAACTGCCAGGACCTGCTGGCGTTGGCGCCGACGACCGGATTCGTGCTGAAGCTCAAGCTCGCGCTCTGGCTCGGGCTGATTATCGGCGGGCCGGTCTGGCTCTATCAGCTCTGGGCGTTCATCGCGCCGGGCCTGCACCGCCACGAGCGCAAGTGGGCCTACGTCTTCGTGGCGATCGCAGCTCCGCTGTTCGCGGCTGGGGCGGTGTTGGCCTACCTGGTCGTGGACAAGGGTCTCGGTTTCCTGATGGATTCCGGGGTCGGCGGGCTGTCGAACCAGTTCGAGGTCAGCGCCTACATCGCGTTCATCACGAACATGATTCTGCTGTTCGGTGTGGCGTTCGAGTTCCCGCTCATCCTGCTGATGCTCAACTTCACCGGGGTGGCGAGCGCACGCCGACTGCTGAGCTGGTGGCGAGTGGTCATCTTCATCTCGTTCGCCTTCGCGGCCATCGCCACGCCGGACCCGGGCCCGTTCGGCATGACGTTGCTGGCGGCGTCGCTCTGCCTGCTCTACTTCGTGGCGGTCGGTGTCGCGTTCCTCAACGACAAGCGGCGAGGGCGGGGCAAGGAGATCTACGCCGGCATCGACGACGACGAGGTGTCGCCGCTCGACCTGACCCCGGATCCGGTCGAGGCCGGGCAGCGGGTCGAGGCGGCCAGCCCGATCGACGCGCCGGAACCGATCACCGCTCCGACGCCGATCGAGCGCCGCTACGACGACATGACCTGAGCCGGTCACCCGCACTGGAATGACGAACGCCGCCCGGACGGGCGGCGTTCGTCGTACCGGTAGGTTGCTCGCCATGACCGTGGTCGATCACCCCTCCGTCGATCCCGACGGTCCCGTCGCGGTGCTGGCGAACCCGACCGCCGGCCGGGGCCGGCACCGCGGCCTGCTCGCACCGCTGATCTCCCGGCTGGCCGGCGCGGGCCGGGAGGTGCGGCTGCTGGAGGCGTACAGCGCCGAGCAGGCCGAGACCGTCTGCCATACCGCGGTCGCCGGGGGAGTGGCCGCGCTGGTGGCCGTGGGCGGCGACGGCACGGTGCACCGGGCTCTGCAGGCCGTCGCCGGGACCTCGATCCCGTTCGGGCCCATCCCGGCCGGCACCGGCAACGACTTCGCCACCGACACCGGCTACCCGGCCGACCCGCTCGCCGCCGCTGAGGTGATCGCCGGGGCACTGCACGCCGGTCGTTCCCGCCCGGTCGACCTGGCCCGACTGACCGGCCCCACCGGGCCACCGCGCTGGTACGGCGCGGTGCTCGCCGCCGGCTTCGACGCGATCGTCAACGAGCGGGCCAACCGGATGCGTTGGCCGCGCGGACCCCGCCGGTACGACCTGGCCATCATGGTCGAGCTGGCCCGGCTGCGTCCGCGCCGATACAAGCTGCGCCTCGACGGCCAACCGTACGAGCTGGACGCGGTGCTGGTGGCCGTGGGCAACTGCGCCAGCTACGGCGGCGGGATGCGGATCTGCCCCGACGCCGACCCGGCCGACGGCCTGCTCGACGTGGTCGTCGGTGGGCGGCTCGACCGGCGCACCCTGATCCGCGTCAAGCCGAGCATCTACCAGGGCACCCATCTGCGGCACCCGCTGGTGAGCAGCTACCGGGTCAGAACGGTGGAGCTGGCCGCGGAGGGCATCACGACGTACGCCGACGGTGAGCGGTCGCTGGACCTGCCGGTGACCGTCACCGCCGTGCCGGGCGCGCTCCGGTTGCTGCGTTGACCCGCACCGCACCGATGCTGGCCGCGATGACCAGGGCGATCGCCACCACTTCGAGCAGGGTCAGCTGCTGGCCGAGCACCAGGTAGCCGGCTAGCGCGGCGACCGCCGGACCGAGGCTCATGAGCACCGCGAACGTGGCGGTGGGCAGCCGCCGCAGGGCGAGCAGTTCGAGGGTGTACGGCACCCCGGAGGCGAGCGCGGCCAGCGAGACCCCGAGGGCCAGGACCGACGGGTCCAGCAGCACCGTGCCGGCGGTCGCCAGCCCCGCCGGCAGGGTCAGCACCGCGGCGACGACGAGCGCGACGGCCAGCCCGTCGGCACCCCGGAAGCGGGCTCCGACCCGGGCGCTGAACACGATGTACGCCGCCCACGTCGCGCCCGCTATCAGGGCGAGGGTCGCGCCGAGCGGGTCGAGCCGGTCGAAGCCGCCCCGGCCGAGCAGCGCCACACCGGCCAGGCCGACTCCGGCGCACACCCAGCTCGCCGTCCGTCGCGCGGTGAACACCGACAGCGCCAGCGGGCCGAGCACCTCCAGGGTGACGGCCGGACCGAGCGGGATCCGCTCGATGGCCTGGTAGAAGATCGAGTTCATCGCGGCGAGGATCAGCCCGAACGTGCCGGCGGCCAGCCAGTCCGCCCGGTCGTGTCCGCGTAGCCGCGGCCGGCAGACGATCAGCAGCAGTACGGCGGAGATGACCAGCCGGAGGGTGACCGCGCCGGCCACACCCGTACGGGGAAAGAGCATGGTGGCCACCGCGGAGCCGAACTGCACCGACAGCGCCCCGCCGAGCACCAGGCCGACCGCTCCCGCGTTCGTGCGGCGGGCCGGTGCGGCAGCCGGCGCCGGCCGGTCGGCGATCAGCGTGTCGGTCATAGCGGTGACGGTAGGGGCCGCCGCGAGCTGGGCGGATGTCGCCTCCGTCGGGGGTGAGCCAGCCCTCGTCGCGAGGTTTGCCGCGGTGCCGGGTGTTCAACGGGCGTTCGGTCGTGCCGGTGTGGGAGGCGCTCGCGCCGCCCGTGGCGCTCCTACGGCCACGCCCGCCGTGCACTTCCGACGTGCGGGGTGAGGTCAGGTCGGCAGGGCGATGTCGAGGACCGCGCCCAGACCGTTCTCCCGGCCCGGTTCGGCGGCCGGCAGCACCAGCACGGCGCAGCCGGCGGCGGCGGCTCCCGCGTCGGCCGGTGAGTCGCCGACCATCAGCGTCTCCTCCGGGTCGACGCCGAGCATCCCGCAGGCACGCAGGAAGATGCCGGGGTCGGGTTTGCAGCGGCCCACCTCGTACGAGAGCACGAACGCGTCGACCAGTTCGGTGAGCTGCCACGCGTCGAAGTGTGGCCGCAGGTCGAATCCGATGTTGCTCACCACGGCCACCCGGATCCCGGCCTCGCGCAGCGCGGCGATGGTCGGGGTGGTGTCCGGGTAGGGGACCCAGCCTTCGGCCAGGAGCAGCCGCTCGTAGAGCGCGTCGGCGAGCCCGTCGATGCCGGCGTCGACCGTCTCGGCCAGGCCGGTGTACGCGGCTCGGTGGGCGTGCGGGTAGAGGTCCCGCGCGGACCAGTGCTCAGCCAACCGGGGCGGCACCCGGGCGGGCATCGGACCACCGGCCCTGCCGGCGGTGAGCAGCCGGTCGGCCAGGATCGTGGCCTTCACCCGGTCAAGGGTGACCCCGCACGTCGCCGCGGCCTTGAGCACCCATTCCAGGGGCTCCTCCACCTGGGCGAGCGTGCCGTGGAAGTCGAAGAGCACCGCTTTCACCGGCCGGCGCGACGGCCGGGGTCGGGGGGCGACCGCGTCGGCGCCGCCCACGGTGGGGGTCTGGGACGGTTCGGGTTGCTCCGGCACGTGTGCACCCTACCGAGCGCCTCCGACGGCCCGTCGGGTCGGCCTTGTCCGGTGTCGTCTCCCGGCACGCATTAATCTTGGTGGCATGTCGAGCCCCGCCGAGCGGTACGCCGCGGCGCGCCGCCGGGCCGCGCAGGCCTCCATGTTCCCGGCGCTGGACGAGTTCGCCCTTGACCTGGGGTTCGATCTCGACGATTTCCAGCGCGAGGCGTGTCAGTCGTTGGAGCGGGGCAGCGGCGTGCTGGTCTGCGCGCCGACCGGCGCCGGCAAGACCGTGGTCGGCGAGTTCGCCGTACACCTGGCGTTGCGCGGCAAGGGGGCGGCGGAGGGCGACGCGGGCACCCGCCGCAAGTGCTTCTACACCACGCCGATCAAGGCGCTGTCGAACCAGAAGTACCACGACCTGGTGGACCGTTACGGCGTCGACCAGGTGGGTCTGCTGACCGGCGACAACGCGATCAACGGCGACGCGCCCGTGGTGGTCATGACCACCGAGGTGCTGCGCAACATGCTCTACGCCGGCTCCAGCGCCCTGGAGGGGCTCGCCTACGTGGTCATGGACGAGGTGCACTACCTCGCCGACCGGTTCCGTGGCGGCGTGTGGGAAGAGGTGATCATCCACCTGCCCGCCTCGGTCACCCTCGTCTCCCTCTCGGCGACCGTCTCCAACGCCGAGGAGTTCGCCGACTGGCTGGTCACCGTGCGCGGCGAGACCGCGGTGGTGGTCAGCGAGCACCGACCGGTGCCGCTGTGGCAGCACATGCTGGTCGGCAAGCGCATGTTCGACCTGTTCCACGACGCCGACGCCGCGCGCAAGCACGACGTGCACCCGGAGTTGCTGCGCTACACGCGCGACACGGTGCGCCGCCTGGAGTTGGGTGAGGGGCGCAGCGCCGGCCCGGGCGGCGGGCGGCGCGGGCCGCGCTGGCGCGGGCCGATGCGAGCCGACATCGTCGACCGGCTCGACCGGGAGGGGCTGCTGCCGGCGATCCTGTTCATCTTCAGCCGGGCCGGCTGCGACGCGGCCGTGCAGCAGTGCCTCGCCGCCGGACTGCGGCTCACCACACCGGAGGAGCGGGCGGAGATCCGCCAGGTCGTCGAGTCGCGGGTGACAGCCATCCCCGGCGAGGACCTTTCCGTGCTCGGCTACTGGGAGTGGCTCGACGGCCTCGAACGTGGCCTCGCCGCGCACCACGCCGGGATGCTGCCGGCGTTCAAGGAGGTCGTCGAGGAGCTGTTCGTCCGGGGCCTGGTGAAGGCGGTCTTCGCCACCGAGACTCTCGCGCTGGGCATCAACATGCCGGCCCGCTGCGTGGTGCTGGAGCGGCTGGTCAAGTACAACGGCGAGGCCCACGTCGACCTGACCCCCGGGGAGTACACGCAGCTCACCGGCCGGGCCGGTCGCCGCGGCATCGACGTCGAGGGGCATGCGGTGGTGGTCTGGTCCCCGGAGACCGACCCCCGGCACGTGGCGGGCCTCGCCTCCACCCGCACCTACCCGTTGCGCTCCAGCTTCCGGCCCTCGTACAACATGGCGGTCAACCTGGTCGGCTCGGTCGGCGCGGAGCCGGCCCGGGCGCTGCTGGAGTCGTCGTTCGCCCAGTTCCAGGCCGACCGGTCGGTGGTCGGCCTGGCCCGGCAGGTGCAGCGCAACACCGAGACCATCGAGGCGTACGGCGCGGAGGCGGCCTGCCACCACGGCGACTTCGACGAGTACTTCGCTCTGCGGGTCGCGATCGCCGACCGGGAGCGGTCGTTGGCCCGCCAGGGGCAGACCCAGCGCAAGGCGGCGGCGGTGGCCTCGCTGGAGCGGTTGCGGGTCGGTGACGTGGTGCGGGTGCCATCCGGCCGCCGCGCCGGCCTGGCCGTGGTGCTGGACCCGGCCACCGGCGGGTTCGGCGAGCCCCGTCCGTTGGTGCTCACCCAGGACCGTTGGGCGGGGCGCGTCGGCCCCGGGGACTTCACCAGCCCGGCCGAGGTGCTCGCCCGGATCCGGGTGCCGAAGCACTTCAACCACCGCTCGCCGGCTGCTCGGCGGGACCTGGCCGCGGCCGTGGCCGCCACCGGGCTCGACCGGCACGGTGGCCGCCGGGGCGGCCGGTCCCGTCAACCGGTCGGCGAGGACCACCGGCTCAGCCAGCTCCGTACGGAGCTGCGCCGGCACCCGTGCCACGCCTGCCCGGAGCGCGAGGAGCACGCCCGCTGGGCGGAGCGGCGGCGTCGCCTCGAACGCGACACCGAGGAGCTGCGGCAGCGGGTGGCCGGACGTACCGGCTCCCTCGCCCGCACCTTCGACCGGATCGTCGCGCTGCTCAGCGCCCGCGGGTACCTGAGCACCGAGGGCGAGGTGACCGACGCGGGTCGGACGCTCGGCCGGATCTGGAGCGAGGCGGACCTACTGGTCGCCGAGTGCCTGCGGCGGGGCGTCTGGGACGGGCTCTCCCCGGCCGAGCTGGCGGCAGCGGTCTCGGTGGTGGTCTACGAGGCGCGCCGCGACGTGGACGAGCGGGCGTCGTTGCCGCGTGGCGCGGTCGCGGACGCGGTGGACGAGACGCTGAAGCTGTGGAGCGACATCGAGGCCGACGAGTCCGCGCGTGGCCTGTCGGTGACCCGGGAGCCGGATCTCGGCTTCGCCTGGCCGATCTACCGGTGGACCCGGGGCGAGGCCCTCGCGAAGGTGCTCGCCAGTGGTCACGAGTTCGACGGGGAGATGCCGGCCGGTGACTTCGTCCGCTGGGCGCGGCAGGTGGTCGACCTGCTCGGCCAGCTCAAGGACTCCGGCGGCGCGTCGGCCGAGCTGCGTTCCACGGCCCGGCAGGCGATCACCGAGATCAACCGGGGCGTGCTCGCCTACCACGCCGCCGCCTGACCGCCGGCCGGTCGGCCTGAGCTGACGGTCACCCCGGGCCGTCTGGGTGACCGTCGGCTCAGCCGCGGTTGGCGAGCGCGTCCACGAGGCGTCGGGTGGAGCCGGCGAGGTTCCACCGGCGGGCCAGTTCCAGCAGGGTGTCCGGGTCGGCGGGCGCGCTCGGCAGCGCGGTGGGCAGCTCCGGCAGCGGCACGTCGAGCGCCACCCGGACCACCTTCGGGGCGACCGCCAGGTAGTCCCGGGCCGCCTCGAGCTTCGTACGCAGACCGGGTGCGAAACCGGAGCGGGGATCGTCGAGCGCGGTGAGGATGCCGTCGAGGTCACCGTGGCGTTCGATCAGCCGGGCGGCGGTCTTCTCGCCGACCCCGGGCACGCCCGGCAGCCCGTCGCTGGGGTCGCCGCGCAGCGCGGCGAAGTCGGCGTAACGGGCGGCGGGCACCCCGTAGCGGGCCCGGACCGCCTCGTCGTCGCAGTCCTCCAGCTTGGCCACGCCCCGCCCGACGTAGAGCAGCCGCACCGGCCGGGAGTCGTCGACGAGCTGGAACAGATCCCGGTCGCCGGAGACGACCTCGACCGGGGCCGGTTGGGTGACCGAGAGGGTGCCGAGCACGTCGTCGGCCTCGTAGCCGGCCGCGCCGACGGTCGTGATGCCGATCGCGGCGAGCACGTCGAGGATCACCGGCACCTGCGGGGTGAGCGTGTCGGGCACCACCTCGCCACCCTCGGGCGCCAGCCGGTGGGCCTTGTACGACGGCAGCAGTGCCACCCGCCAGTCGGGCCGCCAGTCGTGATCCATGGCGCAGACCATCCGGTCGGCCCGGCGGGTACGGATCAGGGTCGCGAGCATGTCGAGGAAACCGCGCACCGCGTTGACCGGGGTGCCGTCCTCGGCGCGGGCCGCGGACTCGGGTATGCCGAAGTAGGCCCGGAAGTAGAGGCTCGGGGAGTCGATCAGCAGGATCGGGGGTCGGTGTGCCACGCCGGACAGCCTGGCACAGGCCTCCGACGAACGACAGCACCCCGCCGGAACCGTCGTGGCTGTCAGCGCCCGTCGTCGTCGCGGCGGTACAGCGTCTCCCGGCGGGCCATGGCCTGGACCACGTAGGCCACGACCAGCAGCACGGCGGCGACGACGATCTCGACCCAGGCGGCCACGCCGTCCGCCACCGTCAGCCCGATGACCAGTAGCACCAGGCCGGCCAGCGCGAGCACGCCGCTCCACAGGCGTCGCCGCCGGCGACGTACGACGTGACGACTTGGCCGGTTGCCTGTCACCGTCGATCCTTCCGGTCCCGGTGCCCGGGCGGACACCCCGCCTCAGGCTATCGACGTCGACGTCGGCGGAACCCCAGAACCGCGATGCGGCGGCGGCCGAGGAGGTCAGGGGCCGGCGACGGGCTGTGGCGGTGGCGCGGGCTCGGCGACCCGGTCGTGATCCGTGAGGTCGCGCAGCTTGCGCACGGGGGAGAGCAGCAGCGCCAGGGGCGCGCAGATCACCGCGGCGGCGAAGACCAGTAGCGTGGTCCGTGCCCCGAGGACGCCCGCCAGCGCACCGGCGACCAGACCGCCGACGGGGATCGCGCCCCAGGAGACGAAGCGGACGGTGGCCATCACCCGGGCGAGCAGGTGGGGTGGGCTGGCGATCTGCCGGTAGGTCCGGGTGGTCACGCTGAGTACCACCACGCCGCTGGCGAAGACGACGTTGCCCGCCGCGAAGGCGGCGTAGGCCGGCCAGCCGGTGCCCAAAGGCACGAGGAAGGCTCCACCGACGGAGACCAGGCACGAGATGATCAGCGCCCGGGCGGTGCCGAGCCGACCGGTGATCCGCGGGGTGAGCGCCGCCCCGACGAGCGAGCCGACGCCTTCGACCGCGATCAGCAGACCGACCAGTCCGGCCGGGGTGTGCAGGTCCCGGAACAGGTAGAGCGGGTAGAGCGCGTACTGCGCGCCGCAGACGAAGTTGACCGCGGTCGCGGCCCACATGCCCGGGCCCATGACGGGGTGGTGCGCGACGAAGCGCCAGCCCTGCCGGATCAGCTCGCCCATCGGCGGCGAGTGCTCCGGTGCGTCCGCGCGGCGGGCGGGCAGGGTTCGCAGCAGCACCGCCGAGGCCAGGTAGCTGAGCGCGTCCACCAGGAGGGTCGGCACCGCACCCAGCGCCTGCACGGCGAGTCCGCCGATGGAGGGGCCACTGAGCTGCGTCGCGGCGTGGGTGGCGGAGGTGAGGCTGTTGCGCGATTGCAGTTGGTCGCGGTCGACGATGCTCGGCAGGAAGGTCGCGTTGGCCACGTCGAACAACACGTTGGCGAAGCTGATCACGAGCGCGGTGACCACCAGGTGGGCGACCGTGAGCTGGTCCCACCACCAGGCGAGCGGCACCGACGCCACGGCCACGGCGCGGGCGAGGTCTGCGCAGACCTGGGTGCCGCGCAGGGGCAGCCGCTGCACGATCACCCCGGCCGGCAGGCCGATGACGATCCAGGCCACGTAGTTGGCCGCCGCGATGAGGCCCATCTCGAACGGCGTGGCGTCGAGCGCGGTCAGTGCGGTCAGCGGCAGCGCCACGGCGCCGACCGCTGACCCGACCGCGCTCGTGGTGAAGGCGGTCCACCAACGCCAGAACGCCCCGGCTCGGCCTGTGCTGCCCAAATCATCCACCCCCGTTGACCCGAACCAGAGAGTTCCAAATTGAAACGGACTATAGTCGAGGCTGGTCCGAGCGGTGGAGGTGGGATGTGCGACGGGTCGACCTCGCGGACGCGGACTGCGGCATAGCGCAGGCACTGGGCGTCCTGGGTGACTGGTGGACCTTCCTCATCGTGCGCGACGTCGCCGGGGGGACCACCCGCTTCGACGCGCTGCAACGGGAACTGGGCGTCAGCCGGCGGGCGCTGACCGAGCGGCTGGGCGCGCTGGTCGAGCACGGGGTGCTGGAGCGCCGGCCGTACTCGCAGCATCCACCGCGCTACGACTACCTGCTCACCCGTAAGGGCGAAGGGCTGCTGCCGGCACTGCTCGCCCTGCAGGACTGGGGCACCCGGCACCTGATGGGCGACGGCGAGCTCACCGCCACGGCCGACGCCGGGTCGGCCGAGGCGCGGCGGGCACACGACCTGGTCGGACGGCGGCTGCCCGAGGTGAGCCTGCTGGGACCCGACGGCCGACCGGTCGCACCGGCGGCCGCGGGCGAGTGGACGGTGCTCTACTTCTTCCCCGGGGCGTACGCGCCGGGCAGCGCCGGTTATCCGCCGGGATGGGACGAGATCCCGGGTGCGCGGGGCTGCACCCTGGAGTCGACGACCTACGCCGACCGGTACGCCAACTTCCGGGCCGCCGGCGCCCAAGTGCGCGGCATCAGCACCCAGCGCCCCGACCAGCTCGCCGACTTCGGCGCGTACGCCCGGTTGCCGTTCCCGCTCCTGTCCGACCAGGACGGCCGCCTCGCCGCAGGGCTGCTGCTGCCGACGTTCCGTGCCGGCGGCGTCGCGCGGCTGAAGCGGTTGACCCTGCTCGTCGACGCAGCCGCGGTGGTCCGTGCGGTCCAGTTCCCGGTGACCGACCCGGGCGGCTCGGTGGACGAGATGCTCGACCTGGTCCGGCGGCGCGGCTCGGCCTGACCCCCGCGTCGGGCCCGTTCGTCCGGCACGACGGTCATGAACGGCCCCCTGCCGCGTCGGCAGGGGGCCGTTCGGCACGGGTCAGGGTAGGACCCACCGCTGGTTGGCGCCGGCGAAGCAGTCCCAGATCTGCAGCCGGGTGCCGTCCGCCGAGCTGTTGTCGGTGGCGTCGAGGCACTTGTTCGACGCCGGATTGCGCAGCGTGCCGTTGGACTGGGCCTGCCACACCTGGGCGCCGGTGCCGTTGCAGTCCCACAGTTGGATCTTGGTGCCGTTCGCCGTGCCGGCGCTGGTGACGTCGGCGCACTTGCCCAACGCGCGCAGGGTGCCGTCGCTGCCCACCGTCCAGCGCTGGGCGTTGGTGCCGTTGCAGGTGTAGAGCTGGATCGGCGTGCCGTTGGCGGTGCCGGCCGCGGCCACGTCCACGCACTTGCCGCCGATCCCGGTGATCTGGCCGGTACGGCCGGTCGGCGGTGGGTCGCCGCCGCCGCCCATGACGGTGTCGTAGATCGCGCTCACCAGGGAGGTCGAGTCGTTGCGGTCCTGCGACAGCTCCCAGTTCATCATCCCGCCGGCGTTCGCCATCGCCCACTGGGTCTTCCGCTTCACCGTCGGTACGCCGTTGTAGCACTGCTGGACACCGCCGACCGTGGTGCAGTCCCGGTTGGCGTTGGCCGGGTCCATGCCCACCAACGCGGTGTAGGTGTAGTAGCCGGGCCGGCTGTAGAACGGCACGCCGAGCACGGCCTTGGCGGCCGGCAGGCCACGTGCCTTCCAGCCGTTCACGCTGTTGATCGACCAGTCGTAGTTGGCGTGCGGGCTGCCGCCGTCGTACGCCATGATGTTGAGCCAGTCGACGTAGCCGAACACGGCCGTCGGCACGCCCTGGACGTAGTAGCCCTCGGAGACGACCGCGGCGGTGAGCAGCTTGCCCTGGGGGCGCAGCGCGTTGCTGAGCTGCTGCATCAGCAGGCTGTAGTTGTTGGCCGAGGCGCCCGGGTCCGGGTACTCCCAGTCCATGTCGACGCCGTCCAGGTTGTACTGGTTGACGAAGCTGACCACGCTGTTGACGAACGTGGTGCGGCTGCCGGAGTTGGCGGCGAGCGCCTCGAAGGCGGAGTCGTCGCCGTCGTTCCAGCCGCCGATCGCGATCGACACCTTGACGTTGTTCGAGTGGCCGAGCGACACCAGCTGGGAGAGCTTGCTCGGGTTCTCCACGGCGCGCAGGGTGCCGTTGCTGTTCGGCAGCACGAACGCGTAGTTGATGTGGGTGAGCTTGCTGTACTGGACGCTGGTGACGTTGCCGCTCCAGGACGGCATGTAGCCGACGCTCTTGAAGTTGTTCGGCAGCACCGCCGCCGAGGCGGTGGCGGGGGACAGGGCGAGAGTCGCGCCGACGGTGGTCAGCGCGAGCAGGCCGGCCGCGAGGGCCGAGCGGCGGGGTCGTGGTCTGGACATCGAGGGCCTTCCCGTGGACGGGTCGCGGCGCGTACCGCCCCGGCCGGGGCGTACGGGTGGATACAGGGACGTCTGCCTCGAGGCAGCCAAATCTTAAAGAGTGTTAACTATCCGAGTCAATGATGTAGTTCGATGGATGGGAGGGCGCTTCCCGGCACGCCTGTCGGCTAGGCCGGTCCCCAAACGACCGTTAAGCTGACGGCGTGGAATCCGACGAGCTCTATCCGCCGGAGCGGCTGGTCGCCGCCCGCCGCGCCACCGTCGCAGCCGGGCTGGACGCCCTCCTGCTGACCCCCGGCGCCGACCTGCGCTACCTGACCGGCTACCAAGCGCGCGCCGGCGAGCGGCTGACCTGTCTCGTGCTGCCTGCCGAGGGGGAGCCGACGCTGATCGTGCCCGCGCTGGAACGACCCGCCGCGGAAGCCTCCCCCGCCCCGGCCACCGGCGTACGCATCGTCGACCACGCCGACGGCACCGACCCGTACCCGCTGGTCGCCGCTGCCCTCGGCGGGCCGGTCGGCACGGTCGGGCTCGCCGACCGGATGTGGGCCGAACAGGTGCTCGCCCTGCGCGCGGCGCTGCCCGGCGCCCAGCAGCGACTCGCCGGCGAGGTGCTGCGCGACCTGCGCATCCGCAAGTCGCCGGCCGAGGTGGCGGCGCTCGCCGAGGCCGGCGCGGCGATCGACGCCGTGCACCGACGGATGGGGGAGTGGCTGCGTCCCGGACGCACCGAGGCGGAGGTGGCCGCCGACATCGCGGCGGCGATCCGGGAAGCCGGCCATGTCACCGTGGACTTCGTCATCGTCGCCGCCGGCCCCAACGGCGCGAGCCCGCACCACGACACCTCCGACCGGCCGATCGGAGCCGGCGAGCCGGTCGTGGTGGACATCGGCGGCACCATGGCGTCGGGCTACCGCTCCGACTGCACCCGCACATACGTCTCCGGCGGCTCGGCGCCGACCGAGTTCAACGACTACTACGCCGTCCTGTCGGAGGCCCAGCGGGCCGCGGTGGCAGCCGTACGCCCCGGGGTGAGCGCCGAGGCGGTCGACGCGGCGGCCCGCGACATCATCGCCGCCGCCGGCTACGGCCCCGCGTTCCTGCACCGTACGGGGCACGGCATCGGCCTGGACGGCCACGAGGAGCCGTACGTGGTGGCCGGCAACACCCGGCCGCTGGAGCCCGGCATGGCGTTCTCGATCGAACCCGGCATCTACGTGGCGGGGCGGCACGGCGCCCGGATAGAGGACATCGTCGTCTGCACGACGGACGGCGTTCAGCGGCTCAACATCACCTCCACGGAGCTCATCGCACTATGACTGTCGACCGGATCCTCCCCACCGACGAGGCCCACGACCTGCTGGACCTCGCCACCGAGCTCGCCGACCGGGAGCTCGCGCCCAAGGTCACCGGGCACGAGGAGCGCGCCGAGTTCCCTCGCGAGGTGCTGCGCACTCTGGGCCGGGCCGGCCTGCTCGGCCTGCCGTACCCGGAGGAGTACGGCGGGGCGGCCCAGCCGTACGAGGTCTACGTGCAGGTCCTGGAGATTCTGGCCAGCCGCTGGCTCGCGGTCGCCGAGGCGGTCAGCGTGCATACCCTCTCCTGCTACCCGGTGGCCCAGTTCGGCACGGCCGAGCAGCGCAAGCTGCTGCCCGACATGATCGGCGGGGAGCAGCTCGGCGCGTACTGCCTCACCGAGCCGCAGGGCGGCTCGGACGCCGCGGCGCTCACCACCAAAGCGGTGCGCGACGGCGACGCGTACGTCGTGACCGGCACCAAGGCGTGGATCACCCATGCCCGCGCCGCGGACTTCTACAACATCTTCTGCCGTACCGGTGGGCCGGGCCCGAAGGGCATCTCCTGCCTCGTCGCGGACCGGAACACGCCCGGCATCGAACCGCAGGCCGCCGAGCGGACCATGGGACTGCACTCGTCACCCGTGGCGCAGATCGCCTTCGACGGCGCCCGGGTGCCGGCCGAGCGGCTGGTGGGCCGCGAGGGGATGGGTTTCACCATCGCGATGTCCGCACTGGACTCGGGCCGGCTCGGCATCGCCGCCTGCGCGGTGGGGCTGGCTCAGGCGGCGCTGGACTACGCGGTCGGGTACGCCAAGGAACGGCGCCAGTTCGGCCGGGCCATCATCGACTTCCAGGGGCTCGGTTTCACGTTGGCCGATCTCGCCACGCAGATCTCCGCGGCGCGCGCCCTGCTGCTCTCGGCCGCGCGTCTGCGTGACGCCGGGCGGCCGTACGCCACGGAGGCGGCGAAGGCGAAGCTCTTCGCGACCGATGTGGCGATGCGGGTGACCACCGACGCGGTGCAGGTGCTCGGTGGAGCGGGCTACGTCGTCGACCACCCGGTGGAGCGGTACATGAGGGAGGCCAAGGTGCTGCAGATCGTCGAGGGCACCAACCAGATCCAGCGGCTGGTGATCTCCCGGGCGTTGGCGAAGGGCTGAGGCGACCGGCGTCCTCGGGCCGGCGCGTCGCGTCGATCATCGCGCCGGCCCGTGCCGCCTCATCGCCGTACGCCGTTTTTCCCGGTAGTTTGCACGCCGTGGAGGAGACCGACCGCGCCATCATCGCCGCGCTGACCGCAGACGGCCGGCTGTCGTACACGGATCTGGCCGAGAAGGTGGGCCTGTCGGTGTCCGCCGTGCACCAGCGGGTACGCCGGTTGGAACAGCGGGGCGTCATCAAGGGGTACGCGGCGCGAGTCGCGTTCGAGGCGCTGGACCTGCCGTTGACCGCGTTCGTGGCGATCCGGCCGTTCGACCCGTCCCAGCCCGACGACGCGCCCGAACGGTTGGCGCACCTACCGGAGATCGACTCGTGCTACTCGGTGGCGGGCGAGGACTTCTACATGCTGCTGGTGCGGGTGGCCGGGCCGGCGGACCTCGAGCGGCTGCTCCAGGAGATCCGCACCGCGGCGAACGTCACCACCCGCACGACGGTGGTGCTCTCCACGCCGTACGAGAACCGGCCGCCGAAGATCAGTGCCGGACCGGCGAGTCGGGCGCGGTCCCGGGGGCCGGAGGAGCGGGCTGGTTCCAGCGCAGGATGACCCGTCGCCCGTGCTCGTGACCGAGCACGCTCACCGTGGCGGTGTCCAGCCGGAGGAGCCCACCGGCGGACGGGGGCAGGCCGATCCAGCGGGCGCCGAGCACCCGCAGGCTGTGCGCGTGGCCGACCAGTGCGACGGTGCCCTGGTCGAGCAGCGGAGCGACCCGGTCGAGCACGTGGTCCAACCGTTCGCCGACCTGGCCGGGGGACTCACCGCCCGGGCAGCCGTCGGTCCAGATGTTCCAGTGCGGGTCGTCCTGGTGGATGTCGACGGTGGTGCGTCCCTCGTACTCGCCGTAGTTCCACTCGACGAGGTCCTCGTCGACCGCGTCGACGGTGAGACCGGCGAGTTGGGCGGTGCGCAGCGCCCGGACCCGGGGGCTCGCCAGCACCTTGACGAAACGGCGGCCGGCGAGGAAGGCGGCGAGGGTACGGGCCTGCCGCTCTCCGTCGGCGGTGAGCTCCAGGTCGGTGTACGAGGTGTGCCGGCGGCTGGCGCTCCAGGTCGTCTCGCCGTGCCGGATCAGCAGGAGCTCTCCCATGAACCCAGTCAACCACGAGCCGGGCGGTCATCCGGGCGCAGGTGGCGGGCGGACGGTTACCGGCCACGGAGTGGGTGCCGAGCACGGTGAACGGGGAGGCCGGCGCCGGCGTCACTCCCGCGGGACTTCCGGGGCGGCGGCCTCCAGTTCGCTGATGCTGCCCGACATGATGGTGCGAATGTGCTCGGTGATGTGCTCCGGCGGCCAGTTCCACCAGGCGACCGTCAGCAGCCGGGCGACGTCCTGCTCGTCGTAGCGGGTGCGGATGAGGCGGGCCGGGTTGCCGCCGACGATGCCGTAGTCGGGCACGTCGCGAGTGACCACGGCGCCGGCGCCGACGATCGCACCGTGGCCGATCCGTACCCCGGGCATGACCGTTGCGCCGTGGCCGAACCACACGTCGTTGCCGACGACGGTGTCTCCCCGGTTGGGTAGGCCGGTGAGCAGGTCGAAGTGTTCGGACCAGGAGCCGCCCATGGTGGGGAAGGGGAAGGTCGACGGGCCGTCCATGCGGTGGTTGGCGCCGTTCATGATGAACCGTACGCCCGTGCCCAGCGCGCAGAACCTGCCGATGATCAGCTTCTCCGGCCCGTAGTGGTAGAGCACGTTGCGCGTCTCGAACGCGGTCGCCTGGTCCGGATCGTCGTAGTAGGAGTACTCCCCGACCTCGATCAGCGCGGACGTCACCAGCGGCTTGAGCAACACCACCCGCGGCTGTTCCGGCATGGGATGGAGGGTCGTCGGGTCGGCAGGTACGGGCATGGGTTCCTCATCGTCTCGGGTCCGCTTCCGGCCCATGATCGTGGTATCCCGCCGCTCGGGGACAGCCATTTACCCCGTCCTGTCGTGACCAGGCTCCTGGGTCCGGAGCGCCCCGCCGGTCCGAATGCTCGGGCGACCGTTCGGCGGATCGATTCCGCCGGCCCACACGTCTGTCCCTGACCGGCCGCCGGACCTACCGTTGTGCCGGTAATGTGCCGATATGCCGACGTCTGGCATCAAGGGCGCGTGCCCTGGGCGTCGAGCCGGTGTCGTCGCCGGCTACAGGGGGGAGCGCCGTGACCGAGCGGCAGCAACCGGGCGTGCCCGAGGCCGGACCGGCGGCGCGGCCGTTGGGGGCCACCAGCGCGGCCGCACGCGACAGCGCGCGACTCGCGCTGGTCATCGGCGCGCTGGGGGTGGTGTTCGGCGACATCGGCACCAGCCCGATCTACGCGATGCAGACGGTGTTCAACCCGAGCGATCCACATCCCGTCCCGATCAGCACGCAGAACGTGTTCGGGGTGGTCTCACTGGTGTTCTGGACCGTGATGATCATCGTCACGGTCACGTACGTGCTGCTGGCACTGCGCGCCGACAACGACGGCGAGGGCGGCATCATGGCCCTCATCACGCTGCTGCGCCGCAACGTACGGCGGGGCGGGCGCGTCGTACCGGTGCTCGCGGCACTCGGCATCTTCGGGGCCGCGCTGTTCTTCGGCGACAGCATGATCACGCCCGCGATCTCCGTGCTGTCCGCCGTCGAGGGACTCAAGGTCGTCGAACCCTCGCTGGGTGAGCTCGTCGTACCCATCACCGTGGTGATCATCGCGGCGCTGTTCCTCGCGCAGCGCCGGGGAAGCGCGGCGGTCGGTCGCCTCTTCGGGCCCATCATGATCGTCTGGTTCCTCACCGTCGCCGCATGCGGAGTGCGGGGCATCACGGCGCACCCGGACATCCTCAAGGCCCTGTCCCCGACCTACGCGCTGGGGTTCCTGGCCGGCCGTTTCGAGGTCGCGTTCTTCGCCCTCGCGGCCATCGTGCTCGCCGTGACCGGCGCCGAGGCGCTCTACGCCGACCTGGGACACTTCGGCCGGCGGTCGATTACCCGAGCCTGGCTCGCTCTGGTGTTTCCCGCGTTGACGTTGAGCTACCTCGGCCAGGGTGCGCTGATCCTCAAGGACCCCAGCAACATCAGTGGCCCGTTCTTCCTGCTCGCGCCCGACTGGGGTCGACTGCCACTGACCCTGCTCGCCACCGTCGCGACGGTCATCGCCTCCCAAGCAGTGATCACCGGGGCCTTCTCGGTCGCCACGCAGGCCGCGGAGCTCGGCTACCTGCCCCGGCTGCGGATCCTGCACACCTCGGAGTCCACGATCGGCCAGGTCTACGTTCCGTGGGTCAACTGGCTGCTGATGGTCGCGGTGCTCACCCTCGTCCTCGCCTACGGCAGCTCGGCGGGACTGGCCTTCGCGTACGGCATGGCGGTGACCGCAACGATCACGATCAGCACGCTCCTCCTGTTCTACCTGGGCCGCTGGAAGTGGAAGGTCCCGGTGTGGCTGCTCGGTCTGGGCGCGGTGCCGCTGCTGGTCTGGGACCTGCTGCTCCTGGGCGCGAACGCGACCAAGCTGCTGCACGGCGCGTGGGTGCCGCTGCTGATCGGCCTCGCCGCGTTCACCATCATGACGACGTGGAAACGCGGACGCGAGATCGTCACCACGGAACGCCAACGGCATGAGGGGTCGTTGCGCGACTTCGTCGATGAACTGCGCAAGGACGGCAGGCTGGCCCGGCGCGTCCCGGGTACGGCCATCTTCCTCAACCGCGGCAAGGAGACCGTGCCGCTCGCGATGCGGGCCAACGTCGAGCACAACCACGTACGCCACGAACACGTGGTGATCCTCTCGATCGAGACCAAGCCGGTGCCCCGGGTCTCCGTGGACCAGCGGATCATGGTCGACGATCTCGGGTACTCCGACGACGGCATCACCCACGTGAGTGCCTACTTCGGTTACATGGAGAGCCCGGACGTTCCCGAGATGCTGCGGCGGCTGAACGCGCGTGACGTCGAGGGGCGGATCGAGGCCGACGAGGCGTCCTACTTCCTGTCGAAGATCGAGCTGCGCGCCGGCGGCCGGCCGACCATGCCACGCTGGCGCAAGCGGCTGTTCATCACGACCTCGTTCATCACCGCCGACGCCGCCGAACACTTCTGCCTGCCGCGCGATCGCACGGTCATCATGGGCTCGTACATCGAGGTGTAGGCCGTGGCATCGCCCGCGGGACAGCCCCTGCCGGGCGGCGAGCTTGTCGCCGCCCGGCGGGATCGGGTCAGGCGGAGTGCGCCTCGGCCCACTCCCACCCGCTTCTCGGCGTACGCCCGGTGACGCGTTGAATCGTGTCGGTGATCGGTGCCGGCTGGTTAAGGTGAGCCGCCCAGGTGTCGAGGAGCAGGTCCGCCGGCGCGTGGGCAGCGATCGTTTTTCGGGCTGTGGCGACGTCGATCTCCTCGTACCGAAGCTGGCGGCCATGAACTCGGCCGATGAGTTCGATCTGCTCCCGGTGGGTCAGCGACTCCGGGCCGGTGACGTGGTACCGCCGGCCGCTGTGCCCGTTCCGGGTGAGCGCGGCGACGGCGATCGCCGCGAAATCAGCGGGGTGTATGGGGGAGCCGGCGGCGTCGGCGTAGGGGCCACGAACGACGTCGCCCACGGCGAGTTGGCCTGGGACGTCGAAGGCCCAGTGCAGGGCGTCGGCGGAGTTGATGTCCAAGCGAAGGAAGGTCCACCCCATCCCCGAGTTGACGATCGACTTTTCGATGTCGTGGTGCAGCGCGGCGATGCCGTTGGGTTGCAGTTCGGCGTCGTCATCGATCTCGGCGGTCGACTGGAAAACCACACGCTCGACGCCTGCCTCCTTCGCAGCGTCGACTGTCGTCTGTGCTCCAGGTCCGATGGCGAGCAGGAAAAGCCCGTCCACGCCCTTCATCGCGGCGGCGAGGCTCACCGGGTCGCTCACATCCCCGGCCACGACCTCGGCGCCGGCAGGAAGGCTCGCGCGTTGAGGCTCGCGCGTCAGCGCCCGTACGGGCACACCGATCGAGACCAGCTGCTCGACGATGGACCGACCGACCGGCGCAGTAGCCGCAGTCACCAGGACCATGGACTGCTCCGACATGTGTGTTCTCTGCATGGGCGGACTCTGACAGCTCTGTAGGAAGGGTTGGTTCCTATAAGGATGGGAAACTGCTGACATGTTGGAGACGTCCGCGCGGTTGCTTCAGGTGCTCACCCTCCTGCAGACCTCGCGCCGGTGGAACGGCACCGAGTTGGCGGAGCGGCTGAAGGTGAGCACCAGGACTGTGCGTAACGACGTGGAGCGGCTCAGAACGCTCGGTTATCCGGTGCACGCCACCTACGGCCGCGACGGCGGCTACCGACTCGGAGCGGGTGCGCACATGCCGCCACTGCTGCTCGACGACGAGGAGGCTGTGGCGGTCGCCGTCCGGCTCAGTACCGCCACGGGCTCTGTCGAGGGGATCGGGGAAGCAGCCTCCCGCGCCCTGGCGAAGCTCGAGCAGGTGCTGCCGGCGCGGCTGCGCCATCGCATCGCCGCGTTGCGCGACTACAGCGTTGCCGTCTCCGTCGTCGGCGGTGGTCAGCCCGTCCCGGCGGCGGTGGTGAGTGACATCGCGGCAGCGTGCCGGGACCGGCAGCGGATTCGGTTCGACTACCGCCGCCACGACTCCGCCGACATGCGACGGGAGACCGAGCCCCACCGCCTGGTGAGCTGGGGCAGACGCTGGTACCTGGTCGGGTGGGACGCCGTACGGGACGACTGGCGTACCTATCGTGTCGACCGGATGATCCTGCGGCCGCCTCATGGGCCGCGCTTCACTCCCCGCACGTTGCCGGACGCCGACATCGGTGCGTACGTTCTGCGGGGCGTCGGCGCGGCGTTGTGGCGACACTGCGCGACCGTCATCGTGCACCTTCCGGCCCAGACTGTCGTGGAACGGCTTCCCCCTGCGGTCGGGCCGGTCGAGGCGATCGACGAAGCGCGGTGCCGGGTACGGACGGGCTCGGACGATCTGGAGCAGCTGGCTGTCTGGTTCGGCCTTCTCGGCGCCGACTTCGAGGTCGTCGAGCCACCCGAACTCGTCGCGCACCTGCGGGTCCTCAGCGAGCGCTACCGACGCGCGGCTGGTGACGTCTGACGGGGCGGATCCAGGCTTCGTCGTTCGAGCCGGTGCCGGACGAGCGGAGGCGGGCTGACGACGATCGGCGGGGCGAATCGCGGATCTTCCTCTCCCGAGGGATGAAGGTTAGGCTACCCTAACCATCATCCGGCGCCCGTTCCGACCCAGAGAGGCACCATGACCGAGACCCTGCCCATCGCGCCCTGGCGCGTCTTCACCGTCGAGGTCCGGGCCGTGCAGCGGCTGAGCCCGTCGTTCGTGCGGGTCACGTTCACCGGCCCCGACCTCGACCGGTTCGCCGACAACGGCTGGGACCAGCGGATCAAGCTGGCGCTGCCGTTGCCCGGCCAGCACGGGGTGCGGCTGCCGGACGGTGCCGACTGGTACGCGCGATGGCGAGCCCTGCCCGAGGAGCAGCGCAACCCCATCCGCACCTACACCGTCCGGGCCGTCCGTCCGCACCTGGCCGAGGTCGACATCGACCTGGTCCTGCACGGCGACGGCGGCCCGGCCACCCGGTGGGCGCGGCGGGCCCGGCCGGGTGACGAGCTCGCCCTCGTCGGCCCGGACGCCGGCTACCCCGGTCACCACGGCGGCATCGAGTTCCAGTTGCCGTCCACCGGTCGACTGCTGCTCGCCGGGGACGAGACCGCCGCGCCGGCGATCGGCGCGATCCTGGAACGCCTCCCGCTCGACGCGTGCGGCCGGGCACTCATCGAGGTGCCGGAGGCCGCGGACGCGCTCCCGCTGGTGACGCCACCCGGTGTCGAGCTGACCTGGCTTCCGCGCGGCGCCGCCGCGTACGGCAGCCTTCTCGTCCCGGCCGTCACCGCGGCCACCGGCGACCTGATCACCGCCTCCGCCGAGCCCGCCACCGGCTTGGACGACGACGTCGACGTGGACACCGAGATCCTCTGGGAGGTGCCCGCCGAGGCACCCTCGTCGCCGCTGTACGCGTGGCTGGCGGGGGAGGCGGGCGTCATCCGGACGTTGCGCCGGCACCTGGTGGGGGAGCGGGGCCTCGACCGGCATGCGGTCGCGTTCATGGGCTACTGGCGGCTCGGGCGCGCCGACGTCGTGTGACGCGACCGGTGTCCTGCCGTCCGACCGGGGGGCACGGCCGGCGGCACGCCGCGTCCACTCCGGCCAGGGACACCCGGCCCGCCGGGCCGATGCTCAGGCGCGTACGGCCGGTGTGTCCACGAGGTGCTCGGCGATGAACCAGGCCTGCAACTCGTTGGTGCGGATCACGTTCGACACCAGCAGGTCGTTGCTCCCGTCGTCGCCGCCCTCGACGACCCGGGCTGCCGCGTCGTGCGCGTCCGTCAGGATCATCTCGTGTGCTTCGAGCAGGCGGGACAGCATCCCGGGAACCTCCTCGACACCGTCGGGCGGCCGCGGGATCCGGGTCAGCTCGGCGACGTGTCGCGGGTCGCCGACCGCGACACCGCCGAGGGTCTGCACCCGTTCGGCGAGCATGTCGACCAGTTCGAGCTGCTCGTCGGCGTGCTTGTCGAGCAGGAGATGCAGCTGGTAGAACGTGTGCCCCCGCATGAGCCAGTGGTACTTCTTGTACAACGCGTGCAGGATGCGGGTGTCGGCGAGGACACGGTTCAACCGCTCGCACGAGTACAACCGCGCCTCGTACGCGAGGGCGACCGGCAGCTGCCGGACACTACCGAAGGCCTGAATCTCCCGCCCGTGCTGATGCAGGCGGGGTTGGCTGTCCGCGGTGCTCGGCTCTCCTGTCACGTCGCCCCCTCGATGCTCGTCGGCTGCCCGTACTGCGCCTGCCCACACTCTCGTGGATCGGGCCGGGCCGAGGCAGGGCTCCCGCCCTGTCACACGTCCGAGCTACCCGGAGGCGCCGCGCTAGAGGTCCGCGCATCCCGTCTCGTCGGGCAGCAGCGGACGCGGCGCCACCTGCCACACCTGCCCCGCGCTGCTCCAGCGGGCGGCGGCGTCGGCGGTGGTGGCCGCCCGCCGCGCGGTGTCGAGGGCGGCGCCCCGGAGCACGAGGCAGCTGGAACCGGCCGACGTCGCGCCCAGCGGCTCGCCGGCCAGGGTCGGCAACGGCCACGGCCGGGCCGGTTCCGCGGGATCGGCCGGGGTGGCCACGATCGCGACGGCCGCCGGCTCGTACGGCACCGGCGGGCCGTCGGCGTGCCGGGCGAGGGCCGCCAGCAGCCGCGCGGCCGCCGGGTTGGTTCGGTCCAGCGTGATCCTGTGCGGCCCGCCGGCCGTACCGACGGTCACCTGGACGACAGGCCCGTCCGGGACGTTCGCCGCAGGTCGGTCGGGCAGCGCGGTGGCCGCACGGTACAGCTCGCGTACGCCCTCCGGCGCGACGGTGTCCTCGCGCAGCTGCGGCCACCCCTGCGAGGGCCCGTGAGGGACGCTGACCAGACGGCCGTCACCGAACAGGGAGTAGCGCGGGGGGACCGCGGCCATGCCACCGGGTGGCAGCATGCCGGGCAGCTCGCTCAGCCGCAGCACCAGCGTCGTCGCGCCCGCCGGTGGCGGTGACCCGCGGCCATCGCGGTCGCCGCAGCCCGCCACGGTCGGCAGCGCGGCGAGTACGGCCAGCAGGGCAAGCAGTCGGTGCATCTGTCCCCTCCCGCCTCGGGTCAACGCCGGTCCGACGCGACGGCGTGAGCACCGGTTCCGTGCAGTTCGGGACGGAGCGCGTACGGGTCCCGGACAGCGGGTCCGGGAGCGCCGCGACGGGCGCTCCCGGACCGGTCGGAGCTGCCAGGCCTCAGGACCGGCTGAGCGTGTAGTTCCCGGAGCCCGCCTTGTTGATCACCACCACGCCGTACCAGCCACTGAGGGTCGGGGTGTAGACGATCGTCTCGGTCGCGCCGGCGCCACCGCCCGTGGCGGCGGCCACCGCACCCGACCGGGGGCGGATCCAGGTGGCCGAGTTCGCGTCGCTGCCCATGAGGAACAGTTCGGCGTCCTGGCCGGCGTTGGTGGTCGCCACCGAGATGGTCACCGGCACCCCGGCGGTGAGGTACGCGTCCCGTACGGTGACCACGTTGTTCGTGCCCATCGTGATCGTGCTGCTGCCGGCGTTCAACACAGTGGTGCCCTGGGCCAGTTCGAGGCGGTAACCACCGCCGCCGGACCAGTTGGTGACCCGCGGGTAGTAGTCACCCAGCGCCCGACGGTTGGAGTCGATCGCCACGAAGTCGATGGCGGTGCCACCGGCGGCGCTGCCGCTCAGATAGGCGCCCTGCGGCCGATCGTCGTAGAGCTGCAGGTCCAGGTCACCGGAGTTGGGCTTGAGCGCGACGACCGACCAGTAGATCGACGTGGTCGAGTAGCCGAAGTTGTGCGGCGGCGTCGGCGTCGGCCGGGTGAGCGGGGCGTAGCTGCCCAGCGGGTCCCGGAACTGGTAGTCGATCGTGTTCTGGTAGACCGAGGCGAGTGCGCCGGAGTCGAACACGTTGAAACCGTCGGCGGTGCGGTGGGACCAGAAGTTCGCGAACGTCGTGGAATTGTGCAGCCGGGAGGTCGTCCAGATGTTCCACGGCCCCTCGCCGTACCGGTCCCAGGTCGCCTCGTTCGCCGAGTCGGTGATGTCGATCAGCGCGGCGGCGACCCGGCCCTCGGTGGTGTCGCCCTCGCCCCAACCGTTTCCCCAACTCGCGTTCTCCAGGTTGAGCGAGGCGCCGTTCGGCCACCGGAAGAACGGGTCGTTGTAGACGGTGGCCGGGAACCACTCAGCCCAACCCTCCGTCCAGGCGCAGCCGGCCGAACTGGCGCCGGTCACGCTGTGCGGGTTGCAGTTCGGCGCGGCGGGGAAGCTGTCGTTGTAGAGATCGTCCATCACCGCGTGGCCGATCTCGTGCACCACCGTGGTCGGCGCGTTCGGGTCGTCGGCGGCCAGGTGGACCTGGTTGCCGCCCAGGTCGTAGTACGTGCCGTCGGTCGAGTCCGGTGCCCAGTTGATGACCACCTGGCGGCAGCTCGCGTCGTCCTGGTCCCAGCACAGGTTGTTCGGCTTCGGGACCCACAACCACGCGTCGTTCGCGGAGTCGTAGGCGTGCAGGCCGCGCTGCAGCGCTCCGTCCCCGGCGGTGAGCGAACCGAGGTTCAGGATGCTGCCGGTGGGCACGTCGTTCGTCGTCCCGGTCTGGAACGTCAGCGGGTTGCCACCGCGCTGCACCCGCCACAGCGAGTTCGACGTGATGAAGCGAAGGTAGATGTCGGCGTTTCCACTGTCTGGGAAGCCCTCGACCTTCGAGTCGAAGCAGATGTCGTAGTTCCCGGCGCCGTCCGTCACGCCCGTGGCGAGCAGCGAGTCACCGAAGACGTCGTCGTCCCAGACCTGTACCTGCATGTTCATCTGGTTGTGCCAGGTGCCGTTCTGGTCCTGGAAGCTCCAGTTCCCGGCCACCCGGGTGTCGCACGGCGCCTGCGGGCCGATCACCTTGAGCCCCTTGGCCCGCGCCTCGGCCTGCGCCTCGCCCGTCACGCTCTGCACGCCGACGCTCTTCGGCGTCTGCCCGGACGGCCGCGGCGCCCGCTCCGCGGTGGGTACCCGCATGGTGGCGTTGTCGCCCGCCGGGACCGCGTGTCCGAGCCGGGACGCCCCCGGCTTCTCCGCGATGGTCAGGAAGACGTCGTCCTGTCCGGCCTGGACGTCCCTGCCGTACGGCGCGGTCGCTCGGGCCTGGATCTGCACCTGCCCCGCCTCGACCGCCCGGACCACACCGCTGAACGCGACACTGTCGCCGGCCCGCAGGGTGCGGGTCGTGGTCGCCACGGAGATGGCGCCGGCCCGCTCGGGCTGGACGCTGCTGCGTTTCTGCACGCCCAACTCGGCCGGCGCCCGCACCCACTCCAGTTCGGCCGGCAGGGCGACACTGATCTCGCTCGGCCCGATCTTCCCGGCGGCGCGTACGGCGACCCGCAGTGTCGCGGTCTCGCCCACCGCCGGCGTCCGGTCGAGCTTCGCCTCGACGCCGAGGCAGCTCAGGTGCTCGTCCTTCGCGCTCTTGCCGGCTGACGGCCGCAGGCCGCACTGCTCACCCTTCGCCAGCTGATAGGCCGGTGTGGTGCGCGCCTTCGCGTCCTCGTCCGGGTCCCCGGCGTACGCGGGACCGGTCCCTGCCGCGAGCGCCACCAGGAGACCCGGCACGAGCACGGCGAGCGCCGTTCTCGCGGGTCTGGTGGCCTTTCTACCGAGCATTGATGCTCCTCCCCCCCCACAGTGGGCCGTATTCGGCCCGGTGGACTGGACCGCGATTCGGGCCCGAGAAGAGCATCGGTATTCCGGGTCGCTCGGCAAAGCCTTTGACCGGTTAGTGACATGTAGACGGGGCTAAATTGACTGAGCGACACGAATGGGGAGATCGATCGGCCTGAAGGCTATGCGTTTCGTCCGATCATCCAATTCTGTGAGTGGTCCCGGGTGGATCGTGTCGGATGTCGTATCTCCGACAATGCGTCGTCGCATTGATGGCTGCCGCACGTAGTCGCTGCTCGCGGTGCCTCAGGTGGCGTGGCATGCGGGCTCCCGGCCCCGGATTGCCGTCGCTGGGATTCGCGCGGCACGGATTTCGCGACGCAACAGATCCTGCGCGGGAAGGTGAATGGGTCGCAGCTGCGAAAGTGAACGGAATTGACAGGAAGACGACGTGCGGGGAATTGCGTCCGTCGGGCGGCTTCAAGTCAAAGAGCCGCGGCGCTCCACTTTCGTCCATCCGCTTGATCGAGCACACGACGCCGGTGCTGGAGCCGTGGGAAAGGAGTCGGATGGCAACGGCGGCGTGGCCGGCTGTATCGCGTCACGATTCGGCCGGGCTCCGCCCCCAGGCAGGGGGTGGGGTCGCGGCTGTGGGACCGCTGACCGACCATGTCGAGCTGGGTGTGGGGTCGGTCCGGTTCGGTCGTGAGCCGCCGGAGGAGGTCCTGACCGACCTGCGACGGCGTCAACTGGCCACGGTGTGGGTGCGACGGCTCGTCGACCGGTGTACGTGCGGCTCCACCCGTTCGGGTGGTCTGCCGAGTCCCGACCTCGGCGTGGAGCCCGGAACGGTAGGACGCAGGTGGTGGGGGACGAACAGTCAGGCGGGCTACTCAGGGCGCCCCGGAACCGGCAGCCGGTGGGGCTCCTGGAGCTCTTCTTCGACCTGGCGTTCGTCTTCGCCTTCACCCAACTCTCCCGAAAGCTGATCTCGGAGCTGACCTGGACGGGGGCGTACCAGACGCTCGTACTGCTCCTCTCGGTATGGTGGGTCTGGAGCCTTACGGCGTGGCTGACGAACCGGTTGGACCCTCGCCGCCCCACCGTCCAGGCGGTCGTCCTGGGCACCATGATCGCCAGTATCGCGATGGCAGCCGTTCTGGCCGACGCCTTCGACGAGCGCAGCATCGTGTTCGCGAGCGTTTACGCCGTACTCCAGATCGCGATGGCGCTCTTCTTCGCCGTCGCCCTGCCCCAACCGGAAAGGCGCACCGGCTGGCGACTACTCATCTGGTCCACCGGCACCGGCGCGCTCTGGATCGCGGGCAGCGTCACCGGCGACGCCGCACGCGCCGTGCTCTGGACCCTCGCCGCGGCGATCAATTACGCAGCCTTCACCCTCCGGTTTCCCACCCCACGGCTCGGGCGGATAACCGCACCCGAGTGGCCCGTCGCCGCCGAGCACATGGCGGAGCGGCACCGCCAACTCTTCATCCTCGCCCTCGGCGAACTGATCCTCGTCACGGGACTCACCTTCACCCGGACGGACTTCACCGCCGACCGGACCGGCGCCTTCGCGGCCTCGATCCTCACCACCGTGCTCCTTTGGAGGATCTACGTTTTCCGCGCCGGAGAACTACTTTCCGAAGCCATCGACGTCGCCGCCGATCCGATACGGCTGGCCCGCCCCATGGCACTCGCCCACCTGACAATGGTGGCCGGCGTGGTCGTCACTGCGGTCGGCGACGAACTCGTCATCACCCAACCGTTCGGCCACAGCGACCCGGCGTGGGTCGCTGTCCTTGTCGGCGGACCCGCGCTGTTCATCGTGGGACGGGCCCTCCTGGAACACACGGTCTTCCGTCGGGTTTCGCCGGACCGACCGATCGCCCTGCTCACCCTGCTCGGGCTGGCGGCACCGCTGCTGCTCGCCCCACCGCTGCTGGCCGCTGTCGCCATCGCCGCGGTCCTCGCCGCCGTCGTCCTCTCCGATGCGTGGGACGCGCGAAAGCACCCGCCAGCCCCACCAGGAGACAGACGGTCGTAGCGGGACGAGTGCCGGGAAACTGCCTGACCGATAGGTGCTCAGAACCGACGGATTACACGATCAACGTTCAAAGGCGGCGCGCTAGGCTGCCTGCGTGGATCAAGAAGACCGGATTGCCCTGTTCCTCGACTACGAGAACCTCGCCCTGGGGTTCCGTGACCACCACCATGGCGGAATGGCGTTCGACTTCCGGCCAGTCGCCGACGCTCTCGCCGAGCGGGGACGCGTGGTGGTTCGCCGAGCGTACGCGGACTGGTCGTACTTCGACGAAGACCGGCGCATGCTCACCCGCAACCATGTCGAACTCATCGAGATACCGCAGCGGATGGGGGCCTCCCGCAAGAACGCCGCCGACATCAAGATGGCGGTCGACGCCGTGGAGTTGGCCTTCGAACGGGACTACATCTCGACCTTCGTGATCTGCACCGGCGACAGCGACTTCACGCCGCTGGTCCACAAGCTCCGCGAGCTCAACAAGCGCGTCGTCGGCGTCGGGGTGGAGAAGTCCACCTCGGCGCTGCTGCCTCCCGCCTGCGACGAGTTCCTCTTCTACGACCGCCTCGAGGGCGTCGAGATCCCACCCCCGCGGGCACGCCGTACCCCGGCCGGTGCCGCCACCCAGGAGACCCGGCAGGCGGTGCAGGCAGCCGAGCCCCAGCCTGCGGTCGAGGAGTCCGTACGTGACGTCGAGGCACTCGCCGCGCTGGTGGCGCAGACGGTCGCCGGCCTGCAAGGCAGCTCCGGCGGCGAGGTGACGGCCTCCCGGCTGAAGCGGACCCTGCTGCGGAAAGACCCGACGTTCAGCGAGTCCGACTACGGCTTCCGGACCTTCGGCGAACTCCTGCGTCACCTCGCCGCGCACAACGTCATCGACTTGGCCGAGGGGCCCGCGAAGGGCGACCCCGAGGTGTCCCTGCCCGAGCACGGCGACCGGGAGACGGCCTTCGGGCTGCTCCGATCAGTCGTCGCCGACGTGGCGGGCGAGGGCGGAGCGGTGGCCCTCTCCGGCCTGAAGGATCAGCTCCGCCGGGCCCGGCCCGACTTCAGCGAGAAGAAGCTCGGCTACCGCAGCTTCCTGCAGTTCTGCAAGGCGGCCGCCACGGCCGGCGCCGTTCACCTGTCGTGGAACCCCGACGCCGACGACTACCTGCTCACGCCGCGGACTCCCTGACGGCGCGCCGAGGGCACCGGTTCGGAGGCTCTCGGTACGGCCGGGGCCGAACGGAACGTTCTCCGAGTGGAACCGGTACGCCGTGGCCGGTGTCATGGGGGTGACCGAACCGGAGGTTCCACTGGACGACGACGAGTTCGTCAAGCGCGCGCAGCACGGTGACCTGGAGGCGTACGAACTCCTGGTCGCCCGGCACACCGCGTCCGCGTACCGGACGGCGGTCCTGCTCGGCGCCGGCTCCGACGCGGAGGACGTCGTCCAGGAGGCGTTCGTGAAGGGGTACCGCAAGCTGGCCCGCTACCGGGGAGAGGCGTCCTTCCGGTCATGGCTGCTGGCCATCGTGGCCAACGAGACCCGCAACCTGCACCGGTCCCGCACCCGGCGCGACGGCCTCGTCCTGCGGGCGGCCACCGCCGACCCGGACCCGGCTGTCGCGGGGGACAGCGCGGTCGGCGCCGTCCTCGCCGCTGAGCGTCGGACGATTCTGGTGGAGGCGCTCCGCCGGCTGCCCGCGAAGGACCGCGAGGTGATCGTCTGCCGGTTCTTCCTCGACCTCAACGAGGACGAGACGGTGACGATGCTCGGCTGGCCACGCGGCACGGTGAAGTCGCGGACGTCCCGGGCGCTCGCCAAGCTACGCGCCATGCTCGAGCTCCAGGAGGTCCGTCATGGATGACCTCGAGAGACAGTTGCGCGACCTGTCGCCGTGGCTGCACACACCGGAAACGCCCGACGTGACCGCCCGCGTACGCGCCCGGATCGCCGCGCCCGCGCCGCAGCCACGCCGATGGCGCTACTACCTCGCCGCGCTGCTGGTCGCGCTGCTCGTCGGGCTGCTGCCGCCGGGACGGGCCGCCCTCGCCGAAGCCGTGGCGGGGTTGCTACGGTTCGCTGGCGTCACCATCGCGACCGGGCCCGCGCCGGAGCCGCCCGCAGGTACCCCTTCGCCCCTGCCGTCCCAACGGTCCCTGCCTCTCGACGAGGCGCAGCGGGACGTCCGGTTCCCGCTGCGCGTACCGGCCGCACTGGGAGCGCCCGAGCAGGTGCTGGTGGCCGATCCGGACAGCACGGGCGCGTATCGGGTGGCGTCGCTGCTCTACCGAGGAGGCAGCCTGCGTCTCGACGCGTTCGACGGTCGGCTCGACGTCGTCTACCTGAAGCGGATGACCGGCCCGGGGACCGAGTGGGTACAGGTGAACGGGGCGTTCGCCGTCTGGGTCGCCGGCCCACACGAGCTCACCTATGTGGATCGTTCCGGTGTGACCCGGGTGGAGACCGCGCGGCTGGCTGCCTCGACCCTGATCTGGGAGGAGGCCGGTGTGACGTACCGGCTTGAAAGTGATCTTCCCAAGGCGGAGGCCGTCCGGATCGCCGCCTCGGTGTGGTAGCGGCGTGCATCCGATGTGGACGTCGATGCGGTGTACGGAACCTGGGGCACTCGACCGGTGTCCGATCAGTGGCGGGCAACTGCCGAGCCGGCGTTCAACGGGAGGGCGAGATGGGTGCGAGGCGAAGGTTCCTGCTTGCGGCGTCGGTGATTCTGCTGGCCGGCTGCACCACGACGACCGGACCGACCGGGCCCACGTCCGTACCGGCCTCGACCGCGGCCGGTGGTGTCGGGACCGGCTGTGACTCGCGGGTCGAGACCGGGTCCCTGCCCGAGTGGGCGCGCGCCGGGTTCAGCGGAGACGCCCGGATAGCCCACGTCATGGGCGACAACGGTGACATCGTCGCGGCGCTGTTCGGTCATCCGCTGCGGGTGGACCGGAAGGACGGATCGAGCAACAAGATTCTCTGGGTCTCCCGTCATGCCGTCAACTCGCCTGATCCGACGGTGTCACCCGACCTGCGGATCACCGCCAGCTTGGACGGCACCGACACCCGGGTGACCCGGGAGGTCGCCGGCGGTCCAGGTCCATCGATCATCGATCTCCCGCAGGCGGGCTGCTGGCGGTTCGAGCTGCGATGGTCGGGGCACACCGACACGATGGATCTGGTGTACGCGGAGAGTGGCCCAACGCCGCGGATGCCCCGGTCGACGGCCGCGACCGGGACATCCGCGATGGTGGCGCCACGTTTACCGGCGCCGACGGATCGCTAAGGCCGCGCGAATCCACCCTTCGGCGCGATGAGTTCCAGGTTCGTGCCGTCAGGATCGTTGAAGTACGCGACCTCCGTCCCGTGCGCCTCCGCCGGATAAACCTCGCCCTCGACGAACGTGTAGGGCTCGCCGAGGAAGTCGAACCCGGCGTCGCGCATGCGATCGTGGACGGCACGTACGTCGTCGACCTTGAAGCAGAGGTGCATCGAGCCGGGGCGGTTGGCGGCCGGTTCCGACGGGTCGCCGATCGGATCCTGGAACTGGATGAGGTCGATGCCGAGGTTGTCCAGGTTGAACGTGGCGTACCGGAGCTTCGTGGTGGCCAGCCCCTGGGACTGGGCGAACCCCGGCCCGTGCATGTTCTCGTCCCGGACCACCGGTTCCACGCCGAGGAGGGCCTGGTAGAACGCGACCGACCGGTCGAGATCGCTGACCGCGATCCCTACGTGGGCGGCCTCCCGGAGGCCGATGGAGACGTTCGAGGGGATGGGCGCGGTAGTCACTTCGAATCTCCTCAGGAACTTTCCGTCGTGGCTGATCTTTGCTGCGTCTCGGGTTGTACCCGGCAAGTCGCGGCCCATGCGCACATTCCCTGACAACCCGCGAGCATCGGTATGCGTCGATCGGGCGTTCGGTCGGTTGATGCGGTCTACCCGGCGGAGGTGACGTCATGTGATTGATTGATTGCCATGCGTGTTCTCGGATGACAATGTGCGGCCATGAGCGCCTCCGGCCGCGAACTCGACGTCCAGCTGTTGCACCCCTTCCACGGCGACGCGGACGGTGTCACCCGGCCGCCCGGCCCGGACAAGCACCCCGACTACGCCCGGTTCGCCGCCACCGGCTCGGGGGTGGTGCCGGTGGTCCGCCAGGTCGCCGGTGAGCTGGTCCCGGCCCTGCTGATCTGCCGGTACGCCGACGTGCGGGAGGTGCTGCGCAGGCAGGACGTGTTCTCGCGGGCCGCCGCCGTGCCCACCGACCAGATCGACGTGACCGGAACGGTGCTCGGCATGGACGGCGCGGAGCACGCGCGGGTACGCGGCACCGTCAAGGAGGCCTTCACCAGATCCGAGGTGGCCCGACGCGCTGCCGTGGTGCGGGCCTCGGCCGAGGCGCACCTGGCCGCGATGACCGCCCGTGAGCGGCCGGCCGACCTGGTCCGGGACTTCGCCGTGCCGCTGGCTCTGGACGTGATCTGCGACCTGCTCGGACTGCCGCACGAGGACCGGCTCCAGTTCCGGCGGTGGGGCGACATGTTCCTCGGCGCCGGCGACCTCAGCCGCGACGACGCCGCCCGGTCGGCCGCCGAGATGGGCGGCTACCTGTGGGAGCAGCTCGAGCGCCGGCGGGGCTGCCCCGCCCACGACCTGTTGGGCAGGATCGCGGCCAACGCGGCGGACCAGCCGATGGATGTGCAGATCAAGCTGCCGATCTCGCTGGTGGTGGGCGGCTGGGAGACCACCGCGAGTTCGATCGCCACCTTCGTGTACGTGCTGCAGAGCCGCCCCTACCGGGACGGCCGGACCGGCTGGGAGCATCTGCTCGACCACCCGGGACAGGTGGACTCCGCCGTGACCGAGCTGGAGCGGCTCCACTCCACGGCCGTCGGCGACGACATGCCGCGTCGGGTGATGACCGACGTGCGGTTGCCCAGCGGCGCGCGGTTGGCCGAAGGTGATCTCGTCATTCCGTCGCACGACGCCGCGAACCGCGATCCACGGGTCTTCCCCGACCCGGAACGGATGGACTTCGATCGCGATCCGAACCCGCACCTGTCCTTCGGCTATGGCCCGCACTACTGTCTCGGGGCACACCTGGGCGCGCTGGAGGTGCGCACCGCCCTCGCGCTGCTGCTGACCGAGCTGCCCCGGCTTCGGCTCGCGGTGCCGCCCGGCGAGGTGCCGTGGAAGGCCGGGCACGCGATCCTCGGTCCGGCGGAACTGCCGGTGACCTGGTGACCGCGCGCCGCACCGCTGTCGGTGCGGCGGCGTGGGCTCGACCGTGCCGGGGAGCCGACCGTCAGAGAGCGAGCAGGATGGTCATGCCGGCGTAGGTGGCCAGCAGCAGGACGCCTTCGAAGCCCAGGCGACCCCACCCGCAGGTCTGCCGGATGAGCAGACCGCCGAGCAGGGTCGCGGTCATGAACAGGCTGATGGTGGTGGCGAGCAGCTCCTCGGGGCCCGCGCTGTGGTAGATCGATCCCCCCCGGTAGGCGAGGTCACCGGCGACGAGGGTCAGCACGTCGAGGATGTTCCCGCCGAGCACGGCCGCGATCGCCAGGGTCACCGCGCCCCGACGTACCGCGGCGACGGCGGTGACGGTCTCCGGCAACGCGTTCACCACGCCCATCAGCACGCCGCCGACGAACCCGGAGCTGAGTCCCGTCACGTTCACGATGCTCTCGGCGGCGAGCGCGACCAGCCAGCCGCCCGCGGCGACGAGCATTCCGATGACCGCGAAACGGGTCCACAGCCAACGGGGCGAGTGACGGTTCAGGGGATTCTCGTTGTGCGGCACGTCGGGTCGGGTCTCGGAGGTGGCGATCGCCTGCCACATGGGTGCCGCGCCGGCGCGTCGGATGAGGACGAGCCCACCGACGTACGCGGCGACGATGACGGCTGACATCGGGTCGACGCCCGCGACGGTGGCCTCCGGCACGTAGCTGGCCAGCAGGGCGAGGGAGAGCAACGCGATGAGCAGGCAGCCCGAGAGCAGGTTCGAGAGGGAGGCGGCCGCGTGTTCGAGGTTGGCGCGGCGGTGGAACGCGTCGGCCACGGCGACGGCGGTGGTCTGGGCGGCGATACCACCTACGGCGTTGCTGTAGCCGAGACCGGCCTCCCCGCTCGCCGCGGCGACGATCGTCATGATGATGCCGGACAGCCCCGTGACGATGCCGAAGAACACCACGCCGAAGAGTGCCTCGCCCCAGCCGGTCCGGTCGGCGAGAGCGTCACCGAGGCCGGCCAGGCGGATGCTGCCCGCGACCGTGATCGCCCCGGCGAGGAGGAACACCGCGGCGCTGAACGGCAGCGGCCAAGGTAGGGCGGTCGGGTCCGGCACCGGCAGGTTCTTCCCCGAAACGCGGCGCTGATACCCCGATGTTTCCGATGTCCGGCTGTGCCCGCGATGTAAGGGGAGCTGGGTGCCGTACGCGGCCGGTCGACTGCCACTGCGGTCATCGTTCTGCGCCTGACGGACAAATCATCTATTGTCAGACTTGCTCACGTTCATACGTCATGCCGTACCCGGTCCGCGCACCCGGACCGACGGCAGGCCGGCCGATCGGACCGCGCCGCCGCCGACCGGCGGCGCGTCGGCCGACCGCCTGCCCCGACGTCACCGCAGTGGTGACTGCGGCCCGCCCCGCCGGTGCCCGAGGCCGGCGGATCGGACCCAGGTCGGAGCCGACGCCGGGGCGACCGGACAACGTGCTCGTCAGGGGCCGATCGACAGGCGCCGCGAGCCGGAGACATGAGCGACGGCACATCGAGCCGTCAGCCCATGAGCCGACACACGGGGGAGATCGGTCATGGCCCACTCGAGTCCACAGAGCGTCCGACCGACGGGAGGCCGCTGGGGCCTCGTCGTCGCCGCGGTGCTCGTCCAGCTCGCGCTCGGCGCGGTGTACGCGTGGAGCGTGTTCAACCAGCCGCTGCAGGAGCAGTTCGGCTGGAGCAAGACGCAGGTGGTGCTTCCGTTCACCGTGGCGATCGGCACGATCTTCATCGGCAGCCTGATCGGCGGACGCATCCAGGACCGGCGCGGACCGCGACCGGTCGCCCTGGGCGGCGGCATCCTCTACGGGGTCGGGAACATCCTGGCCTCGCTCACGTCCTCCAGCGACCAGCTCTGGCTGCTCATCGTCACCTACGGTGTGGTGGGCGGAATCGGCCTCGGCGCCGTCTACATCACGCCGATCGCGATGCTCTCGAAGTGGTTCCCGGACCGGCGTGGCCTGATCACCGGCATCGCCGTGGCCGGGTTCGGCTTCGGCGCCGTGATCGTCGCGCCGGTGGCGAAGGCGCTGCTGAGCGGCACGGACGACAAGCCGAGCGTGTTCCTGCCGCTGGGCATCGCGTACCTGATCGCGGTCCTGCTCGGTGCGTCCACCTTCCGGAACCCACCCGCGGGCTACCACGTTCCCGGTTTCACGCCGAAGACCGGCGGCCGGGCCGTCGCCGGCACCCGGGTCTACACCCTGGGCGAGGCGCTCCGTACGCGGCAGTGGTACCTGCTGACCGCGATCCTCACCCTCAACGTCACCTGCGGTATCGCGCTGATCTCGCAGGCGTCCGACGCGGCGCAGACGATCGCCGGGGTGAGCGCCGCGACCGCCGCCACCCTGGTCGGCATCCTCGGCCTGTTCAACGGCGCAGGCCGGGTGTTCTGGGCCTGGTTGTCGGACCGCATCGGGCGGATGACGGCGTTCATCGGGATGCTGGTCTTGCAGGCGATCTGCTTCTTCATCCTGCCGCACGCGGCCGCGTTCGCCGTGTTCGCGGTCCTCGCCGCGGTGGTCTACCTCGCGTACGGCGGCGGCTTCGGCACGATGCCCGCGACCGCGGCGGACTACTTCGGCACCCCGAACGCGGGCGCGGTGTACGGAGCGATGATCGTCGCCTGGAGCATCGGCGGGGTGGTCGGTCCGCTGATCACGTCCGCGCTCTTCGAGGCGAGCGGCGGCAACTACACGCTGCCGTTCACAGTCATCGCGATCATCGCGCTCGTCGCCCTGGTGCTGCCGCCCATCACCAAGCTGCCGACCGCGCCGAGCGGTCCACGCCCGCACAACGAGGTCACCGGCCCCTGAGGGCCCGACGCCGTGCCGGCCCGTGGCGACGCCACGGGCCGGCACGGCCGTCAGTAGCGCAGGGCGCGCAGGTTGGCGTAGCTGTCGCAGGCCGACGAGACGCCGTCCGGCCGCGGGTTGTCGTTCTCGGTCAGGTAGTACTCGACTCCGGCCACGGCGCTGTGGGCGAAGATGCGGGTGAAGTCGATGGTCCCCTCGCCCACGTCGGCGAACGACCCGTCGGCGGCCATGTCCTTGACATGGAACAGCGCGAACCGGCCCGGGTACTGCTGGATCAGCCGCACCGGATCCGCGCCGACGCTGGACGCCCAGTACAGGTCCAGCTCCATCGCCACCAGGTTCGGATCGGTCTCCCGCACCAGCACGTCGTAGCCGCGTACGCCGTCCTGCTCGGTGAACTCGAACCCGTGGTTGTGGTACGCCACGGTGATGCCCGCCTGCTTGAGCCGGGCGCCGACGGTGTTGAGTGTCGCCGCGACGCGCGAGTAGTCGTCGAGGCCCCACGATCCCGAGCCCGAGATCCGGACGTACTTCGCGCCGAACGCCTGGGCGTCGGCGATGACGCCGTCGAGATCGTTCTCGAGGTCGCCGAGGCCGACACCGATCGACGGCACGGTGAGACCGGCACCGCTCACCAGCGGCGCGAGCTGGGCGGCCGTCCGGCCGTAGAAGTTGTTCACCCCGCCGGAGGGCTCGGCGTTGCGATAGCCGCAGCCGGCAAGCGCAGCCAGGGTGGCCTCCGGCGCGGCCGGCATGGTGGCTCGCACCGTGTAGAGAACGAGGCCGATCCGCCGGTCGGGCACGGCGCGGGTCCCGGTGACCAGCTGTCGTTTGCCGACGTCGGAGAGGGCGGCGGCCAGCAGGATGCGTACCTGTTCCGCCGACGTGATGACGCCGGCTGCCCTGATCGAGCTGGTACGGCGGGTGACCGCCAGCAGGAAGCTGCCGTGGCTGGTGAAGGGCGCCTCGGCCCAGATGGCATCCATGATCGTGCAGCCGTCACCGAGGTCGCGGTTCGGTACGCCGGAGTCGGCCCGGCCCTGTCCGAAGAAGACCGTGGCCGAGGAGGTGTAGCCCCACGGGCAGGCGTCGATCTCCTCCTGGATGCCGGAGGTACGCGCACCGGCGGCGCTCGCCACCGCAGGTGGCGCGAACGGCAGGATCGCCGCCGCGATCGACGCGGCGAGCAGGGTTCGTACGAGTCGGGTTCGAAACGGGCGGGCGGTGGTTCGATCCATGCTCTCTCTCCCCGGATGTGGAGTCGGCAGGGCGGACGGCCGGGACGCCGGCGAACGGCGTACCGGCGCGGCGGGACGGTCGAGGTGCGTCGGTGGTGGTGGGGCGAGGGGTCGCCCCGCCACCACCGGACATTCAGTTCGCCGTTACGACGACGGTCGAGGACATGGTCGCCCCGAGGCTGTCGGTGACGGTCAGCCGCGCGGTGTAGGTGCCCGCCCGGGCGTACGTGTGACTGGTCGACGCGGCGTGCACGACGGCCGTGTTGTCGCCGAAGTCCCACGCGTAGTCGACGATGGTGCGGCCGGCGGCCGGCGACGCGGTGCCGTCGAACGTCACCGGCAGCGGAGCGGTCCCCGTGCCCGGCGTGGCCGTGACCGAGATCGTGGCGTCGGTCCGCTCGCGCACGCCGGCCCCGTTGAAGCGCAGCCAGTCCAGCGCCATCAGGTCGGGCGTGCCCCCGGTCTGGTCCGGGTTGACGAAGACCAGGTGCAGGGTGGTCGTCCGACCCGGGTCGGTCAGCTCGACGGTGGGCGACACGACGTTGTCCCACCCGCCGGTGCCACCGATGGTGGCCCGGCCGAGGATTTCCCCGGTGGGGGAGTCGGCCCGGAACTCGACATCACCGCCGTTGCTGCCGGAGGCGACGCCGAGGGTGACCGAGTCGATGCCGCGCAGGTTGACCGGGCCGAAACTGATCGAGTCGCCGGTGTCGATGTCACCGATGCGCTTGCCGGCGCTGGCCGTGGGGCGGTCGAGCACCTGGATCCCGTTCTGCCCGTCGAAGTGCTCGGCCTCCTTGCTCCTGATCTGCAGTTCGGCCTTGGTCGAGCCGATCAGTTCCGGCGCGCCGGCCGCTCCGCCGTCGGTGTACTGCGCGGTGAGCACCGTGTACAGGTTCTGCCCCGGCCCGTGCCCGTCACCACCGTTGGTCTCGGTCAGGGCCACCCCACTGCACCCGATGTAGTTGTCCATCGGATGGGTGTGCGAGTCGTGGCCGAGCTGGGTCTGCACGACCACCTTCGAGCAGTCGACGGTGCCGTCCTCCGGGTCGTTCACCGTCACCGTGTAGGGGATCCGGTCACCGAACTCGAAGAACGCCCCGTCCGGTACGCTGAGCGTCACCGTCGGGCGGGTGTTGCCGACGGTTATCTCCCGCACGGCCACGGCGGTCTGCCCGTTCGTGGCGGTGACGGTGAGCCGCGCGGTGAAGCGTCCCGGCGTGCTGTACGTGTGGCCGGCGTTCGCGGCGGTGGAGTCGATGCTGCCGTCTCCGTCGAAGTCCCACGCGTACTCGATCGCCGTGCCGTCCGGCCCGCCGGAGCCCTCGCTGGAGAAGGCGACGGTCAACGGCGTGGGACCGCTGTCCTTGTCGACGCTCAGCCTGGCGACCGGCGGCCGGCTGTGCGCGACGTAGTCGATGCGGTAGATGCCCGCGCCCTCGTTGCTGCCGCCCCGGCCACTGCCACTGCCCTCACCGAAGTCGATGACGTACAGCGAGCCGTCCGGCCCGAACTCCGCGTCGAAGGGCTGGATCCACGACATGTCGCCGAGCACGCCGTTGATGGACTGCAGATCACCCGGCCTGGTCGAGCCGAAGCGGGGGTCGCGGAAGCGCTGTGCGGTCTCGTGGATCGACACCGTCTTGAACCACCTGCGGGTCAGCTCGTAGACGAACCACTTGTCCTCGAAGTACTGCGGGAACTTCGTCACCCGCGGGTTGGCCGGGTCGTAGTCGTAGACCGGGCCGGCCATGGGCCCGCCGCCGCCCGTGCCGAGCTCCGGGAACTCCGCGGAGGCCGAGTACGCGTACCAGATCAGCGCCGGCTTCGCAGCCGGGAGCCGGGTCAGGCCGGTGTTGTTGGGGGAGTCGTTGACCAGCGCAGCGCAGTCGAACGTCGGCCCGGAGGTGCCGGTGGCGAAGTCGTAGTCGTTGAAGGGGGTGTTGTCACCGACGCAGTACGGCCAGCCGTAGTTGCCGGCCCGGGTGATCCGGTTGTACTCGACGGTGCCCTCGGGCCCGCGGTTCGGGTTGGCCGACCTGGCGTCCGGGCCGTAGTCGGCGACCAGGAGTGCGCCGCTGTTCGGGTCGACGGTGACGCGGAACGGGTTCCGCATGCCCATCGCGTACACCTCGGGCCGGGTACGCGGGGTCCCCGGCTTGAACAGGTTGCCCTTCGGGATCGCGTACCCGCCGTGAGCCAGCGGCTTGATCCGAAGGATCTTGCCGCGCAGGTCGTTGGTGTTGCCGGCGGTGGCCTGCGCGTCGAACGCCCGTCGCCCGTCCCGCTCGTCGATCGGTGCGAAGCCGCTGGACTCGAACGGGTCGGTGTTGTCGCCGATGGCGGCGTACAGGTTGCCCTGCTCGTCCATGGTCAGTGACCCGGCCATGTGCGAGTTGGCGCGGGCTTCGCCGCGCCACGTCGGGATCGTGAGCAGCCGCTTCTCCGAGTCGAGGCTGACGCTGTCGCCGTCGACGGTGAACCGGGACAGGTTGAGCTGCTTCTCCACTTTGTCGGACCAGAGCAGGTAGAGCCAGTTGGTCCTGGCGAAGTTCCGGTCGAGCGTGAGGCCGAGCAGGCCGTCGGACTGGCTGGTCTGCTCCGGGGTGTACGCGAAGTCGATGAGCGTGGTGACGGCGAGGCTCTCCTGGTCGACGACCTTCAGCGCGCCGGTGCGTTCGATGTAGAAGACTCGGCGGTCGGGCGCGACGGCGAGTTCGAACGGGTCGGAGAGATCCTGATTGACCAGCGGGATCCGCTCGAAGTTGTTGGTCCTGGTGGCGCCGCAGTCGCCGGCGACGGCGCCGGCCGCCCACCGGATGCCGCCGAGCAGGTGCCGGAGGAAGGCCTGCTCGGAGAAGGACGAGGGGCTGTGCCCGCCGGCCGTGTACCAGGAGCGGCCGCCGTCGTAGTTCTGGCACCACGCGTACGGGTGGTCCACTCCCTCGTCGAGGCCGGGGATCCCGTCGCGCACCTTGACCTGCGCGAGCGTGTGGACCTTGCCCGTCGGGTTGGTCCGCCAGTTGTACCACTCCTCGCTGCGCTCCCAGAGCTCCGGCAGGTCCTTGGTGGAGGGGTGGGCGTGGTCGAGGACCTTGATCCGGCCCGGGAAGGTCCCGCCGGTGGCGGAGAAGTCCGGATGGTTGTCGAAGACGGCCCCCACCAGACCCTCGTACCAGTCCCAGTCGCGTTCGCTCGCCGACGCGGCGTGCAGACCGACCCAGCCACCGCCGGCACGGATGAACCTCTGCAGCGCGGCCCGCTGGTCGGCGTCGAGCAGATCGCCGGACTGCGGCGTGGAGCTGGTGTTGTTGAACACGAGGGCGTCGAACCGTGCGAGGTTGGCGTCGGTGAACGCGCCCGCGTCGTCGGTCGCCTCGACCGCGAAGCGATGGCGCGCGCCGAGCTTCCGGATGGCGTCCACACCGGCGGGGATCGAGTCGTGGTGAACCTCCGTGACCTTGGAGAAGACCAGTACGCGGAACGAGGCGGCGGTGGTGGTCGCCGCGCTCGCGGTGGTCGTCACGGCGCTCGTCACCAGCAGCGTGACGGCCGTGAGCAGGGCGAGAACTAGCTGGCGTTGGCGTCTCATGCACGCGCTCCTAAAACGGGACGGGGTCGGAAAGCGCTTTCCAGCCGCTGCCCAACCCTACGAGGCCCATTCCGATCGGTCAATGTCCAGGCCACCGCCTTCGAGGTACGTGCATTCACAAGCGTCATATGAACATCGGCCTTCGGGAACCGTTGACGGGCCTGGCGAGGGTCGTTACGGTCGGATGGATCACCTCGGGAAAGCCCTTTCCGCGACGTCAGGTGGGCCTCGCCCACAGCCGCCCGGCGGCGGCGTCGCGACATCGAGGAGGAGTGCCCGTGCCATATCCAGCGGCCGAGCGCAGCGCCGGCCCGGCCACGGACGACCGACCGGGGACCGTACCGGCGGCGGAGCCCCCGTCCGTCGCCGCGTCGGCCGGCGACCCGCCCGCGCCGGTCGGCACCCGGCCGGCCGCGCACCTGGTGCGCCTCCTCGAAGCGCTCTGGCGGCCGGCGCTGCTGCTCGCCGTGTTCTTCGCCGGCTGGTGGTTCGTCGCCGAACGCGAATACCTGCCCAACTATCTGCTGCCCACCCCCGGCCAGGTCTGGGCGACCATGACCGAGGACTGGTCGTTCCTGATGCGCAACACCTACGTGACGCTCTACGAGACCGTCATCGGCTTCGTCCTCGCCGCCCTGCTGGGCCTGGGCACCGCCGTCCTGATCGTCTACTCCCGCACCCTGGAGAAGGCCGTCTACCCGATCGTCCTCTTCGCACAGGTCATCCCGAAGATCGCGATCGCGCCGCTGCTCGTCGCCTGGTTCGGCGTGGGTCTCACCCCGAAGATCGTGCTGGCCGTGCTCATCGCGTTCTTCCCGGTGGTCATCTCCGGGGTGGCCGGGTTGCGATCGACCGACCCGGAGCTGCTCGACCTTTCCGCCACCATGGGCGCCGGGCCGTGGCGGACCTTCCGCAAGATCCGGTTTCCCAACTCGCTGCCGCACCTGATGTCCGGGCTCAAGGTCGCCGTCACGCTGGCCGTCGTCGGCGCGGTCGTCGGCGAGTTCGTCGGCGCCAAGGAGGGCCTCGGCTACGTACTGCTGGTGGCCAACGGCAACCTGGACGCCGCTCTGCTCTTCGCCGACCTGTTCCTGATGTCGCTGATCGGCATCGTGCTCTTCGTCGTCGTCGAGGTCGCCGAGGCGCTACTCATCCCGTGGCACGCCAGCCGGCGCGGCGGCGTACCGCTCGTCACGTCCTAACCACGAACACCCACGCCCGCACCCCGCCGGATGCTCCAGGAGGCACCACGCATGAGACGTCTCGCAATCACGGCCGTCGCACTCCTGTTGCTGGGATCGCTCGCCGCGTGCGGCGTCGGCGGCGAACGGCAGACGACCGCCGACGGCAAGAAGAAGGTGACCCTCACCCTCAACTGGGTGCCCTACGGCGAGCACGCCCCCTTCTACTACGGCCTCAAGAAGGGCTTCTACGACGCCGAGGGCATCGACCTGACGATCAGCGCCGGCGGCGGTTCCGGCAAGACCATCCAGGCCGTGGCGCAACAGCAGACCGACTTCGGCTGGGCGGACACCCCGCCACTGCTCAAGGGCATCGCCAGCGGCATGAAGGTCAAGAGCATCGGTGTGTTCCTGCAGAAGGGACCGGCGTCCATCGAGTTCCTCGCCGACAGTGGCATCAAGTCGCCCGCCGACCTCAAGGGCAAGACCGTCGGCGGCACACCGGGCGACGCCATCTACGCGACCTTCCCCGCCTGGCTGAAGGCCAACGGCCTGGCCGAGTCGGACGTCGAGGTCGTCAACCTCGACGCGGCCGGCAAGATCGCCGCGCTCGCCGAGGGCCGCGTGGACGCGATCCAGGGCTTCTTCCACGACCAGGCACCCACCATCGAGGCGCGCACAGGCAAGCAGGTCGACTACCTGCTCTACGCCGACTGGGGAATGAACATGCTCGGCACCGGACTCGTCGTCCACGAGGACACCCTGCGCGAGGATGCGGACCTGGTACGCGCGTTCACCCGCGCCACCCAGCGGGCCTGGGCCGAATCCGCCAAGGACATCCCGGGCGCCACGGACGCCATGGCCGAACTGGCCGAGAACGAGCCGGACAAGCCGGTGCTGGTCGAGCAGCTCACGTTGGCCGTGCCGCTGCTCGAGATCGACACCGGTGGCGCGCCGGGGGCCAACGCGGAGGCGAAGTGGACCGAGACCATCGGCCTGATGAGCCGGTACGCCGGCCTTGAGAACGCGGGCGGCCCGTCGACGTACTGGGACGGCTCCTACGGCAACGAAGGGTGAGGCCGACATGCCCACCGCCACGCCGACGCTCACCGGCGCCGCCGTCGACATCACCGACCTGACGGTCCGGTTCGAGTCCAAGCGATCCCGGACGACCGCCGTGACCGACGTCAGCCTGCGGGTCGAACCCGGCGAGTTCGTCACCATCGTCGGCCCGTCCGGCTGCGGGAAGTCCACCCTGCTCAAAGTCGTCGCCGGTCTGGTACCAGCCACCAGCGGCACCGTGAGCCTGCTCGGCCGCTCCGTACGCCGGCCCCAGCAGGACATCGGATTCGTGTTCCAGCGACCGGCGCTGCTCGAGTGGCGCAGCGTACGCAGGAACATCCTGCTCCAGGCCGAGATGCGCGGCCTGGACCGGTCGGCGGCGGCCCGCCGGGCGGACGAGCTGATCGGGCTCACCGGCCTGACCGGTTTCGAGAAGGCGCTGCCGCACGAGCTCTCGGGTGGCATGCAGCAACGGGTGGCGCTGTGCCGGGCGCTACTGCACCAGCCGCCGGTGCTGCTCATGGACGAGCCGTTCGGTGCGCTCGACGCGTTGACCCGCGAGCAGCTCAACACCGAGCTGAACCGCATCTGGCGCGACACCGGCACCACCGTCCTGCTGGTCACCCACTCCATCGCCGAGGCGGTCTTCCTCGGCACCCGCGTCGAGGTGATGAGCCCGCGGCCGGGTCGGATCGTGCGCACCTTCCCGGTCGACATCCCACCCGAACGTGACTACGCGCAGATCATGTCGGACGAGCGGTTCGACCGGCTCGCCACCCAGATCCGCGCGCTGCTCGGCGCGGGCGCCAACCACTGAATCCCTCCGGCCCGACCCACGTGCAGCCCGCGCCCCGTCGCTCAGCCGACTGCGGGTGGGGGTGGATAGCGGCCCACCGACGTACCTGAGAGGCGAGCTGATGACCGGTCACAGCGGCGGGCCGTCCATGCCCCTGCCCGGCGGGGTCGGTGTGTCCCGGCTGTGCGTCTACGACGGCGTCGCGCCGGACGGGGAGGCCGGCGGCACCCCGCACCTGCACCTGTGCTGCGCCGAGGCGTACGTGGTGGTGGCCGGCGCCGGGCTCGTGCAGACCCTCACCCTCGCCGGGTACCGCGAGACCCGGCTGCGACCCGGGGCGGTCGTCTGGTTCGGCCCCGGCACGATCCACCGGCTGGTCAACCAGGGCGACCTGCAGATCGTGGTCCTCATGCAGAACAGCGGCCTGCCGGAGGCGGGAGACGCCGTGCTGACCCTGCCACCGGAGCATCTCACCGACCCGGCGACCTACGCGGCGGCCACCGCGCTGCCCGGCGGGGGAGCGCCCGGGACGGACCTGACCGCCGCCTACGCCCGCCGTGACCTCGCCGTACGCGGATTCGAGCGACTCCGGGCGGCCGCGAACAACGGCGACCTGACCCCGCTGCGCGACTTCCACCGCGCCGCCGTCCGCCTCGTCCGGCCGTTCGTCGACACCTGGCGAGCGCGATGGCTCGGCGGTGCGTTGCGGGCGGCCACCGAGACCGGCCGTCAGCTCGACGCGCTCGCTCGCGGCGAGGCGGCACACCTGGCCGACGCGGCGGTGCACCAGTTCGCCGAGCCGCACGAGCGGGGCCGGCACGGCATGTGCGGGCTACTCGACACCTACCCTGCGACCTGACCGGCCACTGAGGAGTCCCGGCCGCGCGGGGATCACGCCGGGGTGCGGTCCACGTTCTCGCGAGCCGAGCAGGTGCCCCCCGACTGTCCCGCCGGAGTACTACTGTGCGCGACATGACTGCCACTCCTGCTGAGTCCCGGGTCGATTCCGCCCTGGATCCCTCGGGTGCACGGATCCGCGACATGGGCACGGCGGCCGTGGAGTGGGCTGCCGCCTATGCCGAGTCGATCCGCGACCTGCCCATCACGCCGCGTACCTCCGCCGCCGAACTGAAGCAGCGGCTGACCGAACCGCTGCCCGTCGACGGACGCGACTTCGCCGACCTGCTCGACGTCTTCCGCGAGGTGATCGTGCCGGGGAGCCGGCACAACGGCCATCCGCGCTTCTTCGGGTACGTCTCGGCGCCGGGCACCGCGGTCGCCGCGGTCGCCGACTTCCTCGCGTCGGCTTTGAACGCGAACCTGCCGGCGTGGCGGTCGGCGCCCGCACCCACCGAGCTGGAACACCTCACGATCGGCTGGATCAAGGAGGCGCTCGGCTGCGATCCGAGCGCCGGCGGGCTGTTCACCAGCGGCGGTTCGATGGCCAACTTCACGGCGCTCGCCGCCGCGCGGCACCGTCACTGCGGCGACGCGGTCGCCATGCACGGCGCGAGCGCGCATCCCGCGCCACTGCGCGTGTACGTCTCCACCGAGACCCACCACTCGGTGCACAAGGCGGCGGCGTTGCTCGGCATCGGGCGTGCCAACGTGCGCGAGATCCCGGTCGACACCCGCTTCCGGATGGACGTCGACGCGCTCGTACAGGCCATCGAGCAGGATCGGGCGGCGGGCGCTGAGCCGTTCTGCGTGGTGGCGAACGCGGGCACCGTGGTCACCGGCGCGGTCGACCCGCTTCGCGAGATCGCGGCGGTCGCCCGCCGCTACGGGCTGTGGATGCACGTCGACGGCTGCTACGGCGGCTTCGCCCGGCTGGCCCCGTCGGCCAGGTCACTCTTCGACGGGGTGGCGGAGGCCGACTCGATCGCGCTCGATCCGCACAAGTGGCTCTACCTGCCCGCGGACTGCGGCTGTCTCATCTACCGCGACCCCGAGGCCGCGCGGGCCGCCTTCCGGCTCGACGCCGACTACACCCGGGTCACCCAGACCGAGTCCGCCGAGGCGTTCGCGTTCTGGGACTACGGCCCCGACCTCTCCCGGCGTTTCCGGGCGCTCAAGGTGTGGATGCTGCTGGCCCACGCCGGCTCCCGGGCGTTGGGCGAGGCGATCGAGGCGAACCTCGACTGCGCCCGCCATCTGGGGGAGCTCGTCGACGCGAGCGACGATTTCGAGCTTGTCGCGCCGGTCGGGCTCTCCATCGTCTGCTTCCGTTATCTGCCCCGCGCCGCGCGTGACGAACCACGGTCCGAGGCGGACGAGCAGCGACTCGACCGCCTCAACGAGCGCATCATGGTGGCGTTGCAACAGGCCGGCAGCTCCTACCTGTCCAACGCGTCCGTCAACGGTCGCTTCGCCCTGCGCGGCTGTGTGCTCAACTACCGCACGACGCGGCGGGACATGGAGATCCTCCTCGACGACGTACGGCGGGCCGCGGAGAAGGTGAGCGACTAGACCGCTTCTGGCAACCCGCTTTGTCCGGGATTGGCCATGCACGCTCGGTGCCCGAGTGGCCATCGAAGGAGGTCTTGCGCAGCCTTCGTATACAACATACGCTCCCCGAATCGCCCACGTGAGGAGCTCTCAAATGACGAACCTCCCCTTCCGCGAACCGAGCCTGCCGAGGCTCCGTCCACTCCGGGCCGCGCTGGCCGCGGTCGCCGTGGCCTGCACGGTCGCGGCGTGCTCGCCGGTGTCGGAAGGCGGGGGCGGCACCGGCTCGGGTGGAAACCAGTCGGCGGGCCAGGACTCGTTCGGCACCCCGGCGGACCCCGCCACCGTGCGCGACGGCGGCAACCTGGTCATCGCGCTCTCCGCCGAACCCGACGCGCTCGACCCGACCCTGTCGCGCAGCCTCTACTCGCGCTACGTCTTCCAGGCCATGTGCCAGAAGCTCTACGACGTCGACGAGAAGGCGCAGGTCGTACCGCAGCTGGCGACCGCGCTCCCCACCACCAGCAGTGACGGCAAGAGCGTGACCATCCCGCTGCGCGAGAACGTGCGCTTCGCCGACGGTACGCAATTCGACTCCGCCGCCGTGAAGGCCACCCTCGAGCGGCACCTGAGCAACGCCCGGTCGGCGCGCAAGAGCGAGCTCGGCCCGGTCGCCGGTGTCGACACGCCGGACGCCCACACCGTGGTCATCCGGCTGCAGCAGCCGTTCGCACCCCTGGTCGGGGCCCTCGCCGACCGTGCCGGCATGATCATGAGTCCGAAGGCGCTGCAGACCCTCGGCGACGACTTCGCCTCCGCTCCGGTCTGCGTCGGCCCGTTCAAGTTCGCCAAGCGGGTACCGCAGAACTCCATCGAGGTCGTGCGGGACCCCAACTTCTACGACGCCTCGAAGGTGCACCTCGACGGCATCACCTGGCGCATCCTCAGCGACGCGAGCATCCGCGCCGCCAACCTGCGTTCCGGTGACGCGCAGGTCGCCGACAGCGTCTCCACGCAGGACGTCGGCGCGCTGCAGCAGGACTCCGCGCTCACCGTCCTGCAATCCCAGTCCCTCGGCTACCAGGGCCTCACGTTCAACATCGGCAACGTGGACGGTGTCGGCACCGCACCGAAGAGCATCGACCGGCCCATCGCGCAGAACGCGAAGATCCGGCAGGCCTTCGAGCACGCGATCGACCGGAAGGCGCTGGTCCAGGCGGTCTTCAACGGCATCAACGCCGAGGCCTGCTCACCCATCTCACCTGCGAGCCCGTTCTCGTCACCCGAGGCGCAGAACTGTCCGACGCACGATCCCGCGAAGGCGAAGCAGTTGCTCGCCGAGGCCGGCGTCCAGACCCCCTACCCGGTGACGATCCTCGCGTCGAACACGCCCGACACGCTGCGCCTCGTGCAGGCCCTGCAGGCCATGGTCAAGGAGGGTGGCTTCGACCTGAAGATCAACCCGGTCGAGTACTCCTCCCTCCTCGACGAGCAGGACCGCGGCAACTTCGAGCTGCTGCAGCTGGGCTGGAGCGGACGCATCGACCCGGACGCCAACATCACCAACTTCGTCGGCACCCGGGCCAGCCAGAACGTCGCCGGCTACAGCAACCCGCAGCTCGACGACCTGCTGACGCAGGCCCGCCAGACCAGCGACATCGAGGAGCGCAAGAAGCTCTACGGGCAGGCGGTGACGCTCCTCCAGCAGGACGACGCGCTGATCTACCTGTACCGGCAGCGGAACCTGACCGCGTTCTCCAACAAGATCCAGGGTCTGCAGGTCTTCCCCGACGGCGTGATCCGCGCGGCCTTCGCCGGATTCACCAAGTAGGTCAACTGTGGCCCGGTATCTGATCACGCGCGCCTGGCAGTCCGCGCTGACCCTGCTCCTGTCGACGATCGTGGTGTTCCTCGGCGTACGCGCCCTCCCCGGCGACCCGGCGCTCGCGCTGGCCGGGGAGGACCGCTCGCCCGAGGCGCTGGAGGCGATCCGGCACCACTACGGGCTGGACCAGCCGCTGCCGCTCCAGTTCGCCCAGTACGTGGGACGCGCCGCACAGGGTGACTTCGGGGAGTCGATCCGGACCGGGATACCGGTGTCCTCGATGCTCACCACCGCCCTACCCGTGACGGTCGAACTCGCCGTCCTCGCCATCCTCCTCGCCGCCGCGCTCGGTGTCGGCGCCGGGGTGCTCGCGGCAGTACGCCGCGGGCACCCCGCCGAGTGGCTGGCCAACGGCCTGGCGCTGGTCGGGCTGTCGGTGCCGCACTTCTGGCTCGCGCTGCTCGCGATCCTCTACCTCTCCGTGGCGACGGGGCTCTTCCCGGCCTCCGGATTCGTGCCGCTGCTGGACAACCCCGTGGACAACCTGCACCACCTCATCCTGCCGGCCGTCATCCTCGGCACCGGTCTCGCCGCGATCATCATGCGGCAGACCCGATCGGCCATGCTGGACTCGCTCTCCTCCGACTACGTGCGGACGGCGAAGGCGAAGGGACTCCGGCCACGAGCGGTCATCACCCACCACGCCCTGCGCAACAGCCTCATCGTGGTGGTGACGATCGTGGGCCTCCAACTCGGCGGGCTCATATCGGGCGCGGTGGTCACCGAGCAGATCTTCGGGCTGCCCGGCTTCGGCAAGATGACCATCGACGCGGTCTTCCAGCGGGACTATCCGGTTATCCAGGCCGTCGTCCTGCTCACCGCGGCCGCCTACATCGTGATCAATTTCCTCGTCGACCTGCTCTACTCCGTCATCGACCCGCGCATCCGAGTGACGGGGGACCCGGCATGACAGTCCTCACCGTTCCGACCGTGGACGCCGCCCCGGCCGGCCTCACCCGACGAACCCGGGTCCTGCGCCGGCTGCGCCGAAACCCGCTCGCCGTCGTGAGCTTCGTCGTGCTGGCGCTCGCGACGATCATCGCCGTGCTGTCACCGTGGCTCGCGCCGTACGCCGTCGAGCAGACCGACTTCGGTCACACGTTCGCCGCCCCCGGCACCCCCGGGCACGTGCTGGGCACCGACGACCTCGGCCGGGACGTCCTGTCCCGCATCATGCTCGGGGCGCGGGCCTCCCTCCAGGTGGCGATCCTCGCGGTGGCCACGTCCCTGGTGATCGGCGTGCCGCTCGGGCTCGCCGCCGGGTACTTCCGGGCCTGGGACGCGGTCATCTCCCGGTTCACCGATCTGCTCCTCGCGTTTCCGTTTCTGATCATGGCGGTGGGGTTGGCCGCCATTCGCGGCGCCAGCCTCACCAACGCCGCCGTGGCCGTCGGGATCGCGCAGATCCCGGGCGTGATCCGGGTGGTACGTTCGGACACCCTGCGGCTCAAGTCGCTCGACTTCGTCGCCGCCGCCGTCGTGGACGGCGCGAGCGACCTGTGGGTGCTCGCCCGGCACATCCTGCCCAACGCCACGTCGGTCATCCTCGTGCAGGCCACGGTCGCCATCCCGGTCGCGATCCTGGGCGAGGCGGTGCTCTCCTTCCTCGGCCTCGGCATCCAGCCGCCGGCACCCAGCCTCGGCACCATGCTCGCCACCGCCCAGCAGTTCGCCGCCCGCGCGCCGTGGGCGGCAGTCCTTCCCGGCGTCGTGATCATGGGTTTGGCGCTGGCGTTCAACGTCTTCGGCGACGCCCTGCGGGACGCCCTCGACCCGAAGGGAGACCGGCGATGACCACGGCCGAACGCACCGGCACCCCGTCGAGCACCGCCGAGGCACCCGTCCTGGAGGTGCGTGACCTGTCGGTCGCCTTCCGTACCGAGGGCGGAACCGTCTCGGCTGTCGACCGGGTGAGCCTCGATCTCGCCCCCGGGGAGATCGTCGGAATGGTGGGCGAGTCGGGTTGCGGCAAGAGCGTCACGGCGATGAGCATCGCCGGGCTGCTTCCCGGCAGCGCCCGCGTCACCGGGTCCGTGCGACTACAGGGGACCGAACTGGTCGGCACGCGGGAGTCGGTGCTGCGCCGGGTGCGCGGCAAGGAGATCGCGTACATCTTCCAGGAGCCGATGACGTCGCTGAACCCGGTGCTCACCGTGGGACGCCAGATCGGGGAGGTGCTCCAGGTCCACGAACGGATGTCGGGTCGCGCGGCCCGGGCGCGCGCCGTCGAGCTGTTGTCCCTCGTCGGCATCCCGTCCGCCGCGACGCGGGTCGACAACTATCCGCACCAGCTCTCCGGTGGCATGCGCCAGCGGGTGATGATCGCGATGGCGGTGGCGTGCGGTCCGAAGGTGCTGGTGGCCGACGAACCGACCACCGCCCTGGACGTCACGGTGCAGGCCGGAATCCTCCAGGTGCTGCGGGATCTGCGTGACCGGCTCGGCACGAGCATCCTCATCATCACCCACGACCTCGGCGTGATCGCGGACATCGCCGACCGAGTCGTCGTCATGTACGCCGGGCGGGTGGTGGAACGGGCACCCGTCACCGACCTGTTCGCGTTCCCGTACCACCAGTACACGGCCGGGCTCCTGTCGGCCTCGCCGACACCCGGAGTGCACGCCGGCACCCAGCGTCTGCAGGAGATCCCCGGCCTCGTGCCGGTCCTGTCCACCCAGCCCGACGCCTGTACGTTCGCCGACCGCTGCCCGGCCGCCGACGCGCGCTGCCGGGAGGCCGCGCCGCCGCTGGAGGCGGTGCGACCGGCGATCACCGATCACGTCGCGGCCTGCTGGCACCCCTGCCCGGCCCCGCGGGCGCACGTTGAGGAGGCGACCGCATGACGCCCCAGGAGAACGCCCTCGAACTCGAGGACCTCGTGATGCACTTCGGGCCGGTCCGGGCCGTGGACGGCGTCTCCCTCGCCATTCCGCGTGGCCGGGTCACCGCACTGGTCGGGGAGAGCGGTTCCGGCAAGTCGACAGTGGGCCGGTGCGTGGTGCGGCTCGTGGAGCCCACCTCGGGCGTCGTACGGATCGCCGGGGCGGACGTCACGCACCTGTCCCGCCGGCAGCTACGCCGGCATCGCAGCGACGTGTCGATCGTGTTCCAGGACCCCGCCGGCTCGCTGAATCCGCGCATGCTGGTCGGGGACATCGTGGCCGAGCCGCTGCGCCTGTCCGGGCGGCGCATCTCCCGGCGTGACCGGGAGGCGCGCGTCGCCGCGGAGCTCGGCCGGGTGGGCCTGCGCGCCGAGGTCGCCCGCCGCTATCCGCACGAGCTCTCCGGCGGACAGCGCCAACGGGTCAGCATCGCCCGGGCCCTGATCTCCGAGCCGATGCTGCTCATCGCGGACGAACCCACCAGCGCGCTCGACGTGTCCGTCCAGGCGGCCGTGCTCAACCTCCTCGCCGACCTCCAGCGCGACATCGGGTTCGCCTGTCTGTTCATCACCCACGACCTGTCCGCCGTCGAGTACCTCGCCGACGACATCGCCGTCATGTACCTCGGCCAGCTCGTCGAGAAGGGCCCGCGGGAGCAGATCTTCGCCCGACCGGCGCACCCGTACACCCAGGCGCTCCTGTCCGCCGCACCGGTGGCCGATCCGGAGCGCCAGCGGCGGCGCCAGCAGGTGCTGCTCGGCGACGACCTGCCCTCGGCGCTGGACCCGCCGTCGGGCTGCCGCTTCCGTACCCGGTGTCCACTGGCGTTCGACAGGTGCGCCACGGAGGTGCCGGCGCAGGTCGAGTTCGGAGACGGCGTGGCCGCCTGCCACCTGGTCCAGCCGGACGGCACGCGGCCCGACGTCCGGGCCGCAGAGACGAATGAGGTGTTGTCATGACGTTCACCACCAGGCCGACGCTGCAGGGCACCTTCGGGATGGTGTCGTCGACGCACTGGCTCGCCAGCCAGGCGGCGATGGGGGTCCTCGAACGCGGTGGGAACGCCTTCGACGCGGCGGCCACCGCCGGGTTCGTCCTGCACGTCGTGGAACCTCACCTCAACGGGCCGGGCGGCGAGGTGCCCGCCATCGTGGCGACGGCTCAGGATCCGACACCGAAGGTGCTGTGCGGGCAGGGACCGGCTCCGGCGGGCGCGACCATCGCGCACTTCCGGTCGCTCGGGATGGACCTCATCCCCGGCGCCGGCCCCCTCGCCGCGGCCGTCCCCGGCGCCGTGGACGCCTGGCTCCTGCTGCTGCGCGACCACGGCACGCTCCCGCTCGCGGAGGTGCTGGATCCGGCGATCGGCTACGCCGCCAACGGCCACCCGCTGGTCGCCAGGGTCGGGGACACCGTGGCGGCGGTGCGGAAACTGTTCGAGGAACACTGGCCCACCTCCGCTCAGCTCTGGCTGCGCGAGGGCAGGCCGCCGACCGCGGGGGAGCGGTTCAGTAACCCGGCGTACGCGCAGACGCTGCGCAAACTGGTCGAGGCCGGGCGATCGGCTGGCGCGGATCGGGAGGCGCAGATCGAGGCCGCACGCCGCGCCTGGCGGGAAGGATTCGTCGCCGAGGCCGTCGACACCTTCAGCCGGAAACCGTTCCAGGACTCCAGCGGAAGCCCGCACGCCGGCCTCGTGACCGGTGCGGACATGGCCGCCTACTCCGCGACCTGGGAGGAGCCGGTCACCCTCGACTGGCACGGCCACACGGTGGCGAAGACCGGGTTCTGGGGCCAGGGACCGGTGCTGTTGCAGACCCTGTCGATCCTCGACGCGCTCGACGACGCCGCGGTGTACGACCCGTCGACCGCGGCCGGCATCCACGCACAGGCCGAGGCGCTCAAGCTCGCCTTCGCCGATCGCGAGGCATGGTACGGCGACGGCGCGGACGTGCCCGCGAAGGCGCTGCTCTCGCGGGAGTACGCCCGGGAACGGGCCGCTCTGATCGGGGAGCGAGCGTCGACGGAGCTGCGCCCGGGGCGCCCCGACGGGGCCGACCCACGGTTGTCGAGCCACGTACGACGGGGCGCGGGACCTCTCGTCGACACGACCGACGCCACGACGGGTGAGCCGACGGTCAAGTCGGACGGCGTGACCCGCGGCGACACCTGCCACGTCGACGTGGTCGACCGGTGGGGCAACATGATCTCCGCGACCCCGAGCGGTGGCTGGCTGCAGAGCTCGCCCACCATCCCGGACCTCGGCTTCCCCCTCGGCAGCCGGCTGCAGATGTTCTGGCTCGAGGAAGGGCTCTCCTCGTCGCTCGCGCCCGGACGCCGGCCGCGCACCACGCTCAGCCCGACTCTCGTGCTCCGCGACGGCGATCCGGTCATGGCGTGCGGTACCCCCGGCGGCGACCAGCAGGACCAGTGGCAGCTGCTGTTCCTGCTGCGCCACCTCGTCGGCGGTCGGTCGCTTCAGGAGGCCATCGACGCGCCCGCCTGGCACACGATGAGCCTGCCCGCGTCGTTCTACCCGCGCGCCATGGAGCCCGGCGTGCTGGTGGTGGAGGACCGACTCGACGTGGACACGCTGGCGACGTTGCGGGCGTACGGGCACGAGGTGCGGCTCTCCGACCCGTGGAGCCTGGGACGGCTGTGTGCGGTGACCCGCGATCCCCGCACCGGGCTGCTGGCGGCCGGCGCGAACCCGCGCGGTATGCAGGGCTACGCCAGCGGCCGCTAGGGCCTGTGCCGCAGGGCTCGCCCGTGCCGAGGGTCCGGGCGGCGGGCCGGCAAGGCGGAGGTACGTCCGGACACCGGTGCGGTGTCCGGCGTCCCGCCGACGCCGCCGGTCGTCGCCCGGCGCAGCCGGGCACGGTCCGGTGAGACGGGCCCCACGGTCAGCGGGCCTGGTAGCCGCCCTCGGCGTTCTCGTGCGCCGCCGCGTAGGCGGCGCCGAGGTGGGCGAGAGCCGCGAGCTCGGCCCGTTCGCCGTCACCGGACTCGATCGCGTCGACCAGCTGGATGTGCTCGGCCCAGGAGTGCGGGGCCCGCTCCGCGGCACCCAGCCGGAAGACCCACTGAACATGGAGGTACAGCGCCTTGGCGATCGACGACAGCCAGGGGTTCCCGCTGATCTGGAGGATCCGCAGGTGCAGGGCGCTGTTCAGCTCGGCGACCCGGCGCAGGTCCTGCCGTTGCGTCGCCTCACGGCCCTCGTTCAGCAGCTCCCGCAGCGCTGCCACATCCGCCGGGGTCGCCCGCTCGGCCGCCAGGCGGGCGGCCAACGCCTCCAAGCGCTCGCGGACGGCGAACATGTCCGCGACCGTGCCGCTGCTCGGGGAGGCGACCACCGCCCCGCGCCGCGGCAGGATCACGACGAAACCCTCCGCCTCCGCGACCCGTAACGCCTCCCGGACCGGGTTACGGGAAACGCCGAAGTCCTCGGCCAGCCGGTCCTCGGTGAGCCGCTCGCCGGGGAGGTAGTCGCCGTTGATGATGGCGGTCCGCAGGGCGACGAGGACCTGGTCGCGTAGCGGCAGGTGTTGAGCACCGAGTTTGCCCCGCAGGTCTCCAGCCAACCCGACCGCCTCTCCGTGAACGTCCACGCGAAGCGTATACGAAGAACAATCTGTGGAGGGCAGCCGACAGTGCCGAGAACAAAGCGAGACATCAAAAGCCCCCGCGCCGCCACGACGGTGCCGGCCGATCTCCTGCGGCGACGACACGCCCTCGTCGTCGTACTCACCTTCCTGACCGGCAGCGCCGACGCCGTCGGTTTCCTCGCCCTCGGCGGCGCCTTCTCCAGCGTCATGACGGGCAACATGGTCCTGCTGGGCCTCTCGGCGGGCCGGGGCAACGCCGAACTCGCCGTGACCTCCGGCTGCGCCATCCTGAGCTTCATCGCCGGTGTCCTCGCGGGCGCCCGACTCGCCGGCGCCGCGCAACCGGACGATCCGGTCTGGCCGCGCCGGGTCAACCGGGCGCTCATCCTGGAACTCCTGTTGTTCGTCGTCTTCCTCGTCGTCTGGGAGGTCAACCTTCCCGACCACTCGGAACGCGTCGATCTCGTGCTGCTGATGCTGTCCGCAACGGCGCTCGGCGTGCAGAGCAGCGCCATCCAGCGGTTCGGCGTCCCGGGTCTCTCCTCCACCTACCTGACCGGCACCCTCACGAGCCTGATCGGCGGAGTCGCCGCCCGAAGTCCCTGGCACACTCTGCGGCCGAAGGCCCAGGTCCTGCTGGCCCTCATGGCCGGTGCGGCCGTCGGCGCCCTGGTCGCGCTCCACCTGACCGTGTGGGCGCCGGCGCTGCTGATCGCGCCGCTCCTGCTCGTCATCGCCGTGGCCGCACGGATGCCGGAGTAGCGCGCGCGTACCGCCGGCCGCGAGCCGCCCCGCGGCCGGCGGTGGGTCGTCCGCACTAGCTGAAGAAGTACAGCTGGGCCAGCGGAACCGTACGGGCCGGCGGCGCGGTGGCATGCACGCCGTCGACCGTCACCGCGAAGGTCTCCGGATCCACCTCGATGTGCGGCAGCACGTCGTTGCGTACCATGTGGCGCTTGGTCAGGGCCCGGGTCCCGCGTACCGGCAGGACCCTCCGGCGCAGGCCCAGCTTCTCCGCGACGCCGGCCTCGTAGCCGGCCTGTGACATGAAGGTCACGCAGCTCTCGCTCAGCGCCGTGCCGTACGCGCCGAACATCGGCCGGTAGAGCACCGGCTGCGGGGTGGGCACGGAGGCGTTCGGGTCGCCCATGATCGACCAGAGGATCATGCCGTTCTTGATCACCATCTTGGGCTTGGCCCCGAAGAAGGCCGGCTCCCACAACACGAGGTCGGCGATCTTGCCCGGCTCGACCGAGCCGAGCAGGTGCGAGATGCCCTGGGTGATCGCCGGATTGATGGTTATCTTCGCGATGTAGCGCAGCACCCGGAAGTTGTCGTTGCCCGCGGCGTCCTCGGGCAGGCTGCCCCGGGCCGCCTTCATCACACTGGCCAGCTGCATCAACCGGATCCAGTTCTCGCCGATCCGCCCCATCGCCTGCGAGTCGCTGGACATCATCGAGATGACGCCGAGATCGTGCAGGACGTCCTCGGCCGCGATGGTCTCCGCGCGGACCCGGCTCTCCACGAACGCCACGTCCGAAGGCACCTTCGGGCTGAAGTTGTGGGCCACCATGATCATGTCGAACAGCTCGGCCTGGCTGTTCACACCGTACGGGTTGGTGGGGGTGGTGGAGCTCGGCAAGCAGTTGATCTCGCCGGCCACCTTGATGATGTCCGGTGCGTGGCCGCCACCCGAGCCCTCGGTGTGGTACGTGTGGATGGTCCGGCCCTCGAACGCGGCGATACTGTCCTCGATGTAGCCGCTCTCGTTGAGCGTGTCGGTGTGCACCGCCACCTGGATGTCGAACCGCTCCGCCGCGGTCAGCACCGACCGGATCGCCTGTGGCGTCGCGCCCCAGTCCTCGTGGAGCTTGAACCCGGCGGCTCCGGCGAGCGCCTGCTCCTCCAGCGGCCCGAGGCCGGAGCTGTTGCCCTTGGCGATCAGGCCGATGTTGATCGGAATGCCCTCGAAGGCGCGCATCATCGCGTGCAGATTCCATGGCCCGGGGGTGCTGTTCACCCCGTTGGAGCTGTCACTCGGGCCGGTCCCACCACCCCAGATGGTGGTGATGCCGTTGCTCAACGCGGCGTACGCCTGCTGCGGCGCCACGAGGTGCACGTGCGTGTCGATGCCACCGGCGGTCAGGATGAGATGCTCGCCGGAGATCGCGTCGGTGCCCGGACCGATCACGAGCTCCGGGGTGACCCCCGCCATCGTGTCCGGGTTGCCGGCCTTGCCGACGCCGGCGATCCGCCCGTCCTTGATCCCCACGTCGGCCTTCACCACGCCCAACAGCGCGTCCAGGACGGTCACGTTGGTGATGACCAGGTCGACGACGCCGTTCGCGCTGGTGAACTCGGCGCTGGAACCCATGCCGTCGCGCAGGGTCTTCCCGCCGCCGTACAGTGCTTCGTCGCCCAGCGTCCGAAGGTCGCGCTCGATCTCGATGTAGAGCTCCGTGTCGCCCAGCCGGATCTTGTCGCCGGTGGTCGGGCCGTACAGTCCGGCGTACTCCTGCCGGGAAATCTGACTCATCACTCTGCTCCCGGCCGCGATCCGCGGCCCCTGGTCCGGCTGTGTCTAGATCGCACTGCGGTCGTCCGAGGTGGAGCGGAACCCTCTCTTCCGGGCCCGCTCCAGAGCCTCCGGTCGGTCCGGCTGGTAGCCGGGGGTGGGGCCGGTGCCGGTCCACCCGTTGACCAGGCCGTTGAATCCGTACACCCGCTGTCGGCCGGCGTAGGGTACGAGTTGGACCGTCCTACGGTCGCCCGGCTCGAAACGGACCGAGGTGGCCGCCGGGATGTCCAGCCGCCAACCGAAGGTCCCCTCCCGGTCGAACTCCAGGCTCCGGTTCACCTCGAAGAAGTGGAAGTGCGAGCCGACCTGGATCGGACGGTCTCCGATGTTGCGCACCTCGATCCGAATAGTCGGCCGGTCTGCGTTCAACTCCAGCGGCTCGTCCGCCAGGACGTAACCGCCAATGGGCCACCGGTGCTTGGCGGTGGGCCCGGGGTGCCGGCTGAAATCCTTTGCCATCCGCTGCCTCCCATTCCTCGCCTATCCACCCGGGTCTGCGGCTACTGGATCGGCGCGTGCACGGTGACCAGGCGACTGCCGTCGGTGAACACGGCCTCGACCTGCACCATCGGCACCATGTCGGCCACCCCGTCCATCACGTCGGCCCGGCTGAGGACATGGCTGGCGTCATGCATCACGTCCTCGACCGATTTGCCGGACCGTGCCCCCTCCAGTGCCGCCGCGGAGATCACAGCCACCGCCTCGGGGTAGTTGAGCTTGATGCCGCGGTCCTTGCGCGCCGCAGCGATCTGGGCCAGGGAGAGGATGAGTAGCTTCTCGATCTCCTTTGGCGTGAGATGCATGGTCTCGCCCCCCGCAGTCAGCCCGTACCGCGATAAAACCGGACGCATCCGGCGTCCGTGGCCAACCATAAGGCGACGGAGGCGGTTTACCGGACGGACGCGCCGTCGGCGATCGACGCGTGTCTCGGGTCAGACGCCGGCCAGACCCTGCGGGCTGTTGTGGGGGATCGGCATGCTCGTCAACTCTTCGAGTGACCCGTCCGGCTGGACGGTGTATCCCATGAGCTTGGAGGCGTTCCCGTAGATCTGGTAGAGGTAGGCGCCGTCCGGGGTCAGCCAGCTGCAACTCGGGCCGCTGCTGACCGTGCCGTTGAGTGCCCTGAAGGTGCCGTCACCCGGGACCCTCGGGCACGCGGGATCATGGGCCACCACCGGCTCCGGCCCGTCGATGCGGAAACTGCTGATGCCGCTGTAGCCGAAGTTCGTGGCGAACGCCCACCGGTCATCGGGGGAGATGGACAACCAGCACAGCTCGGAGGGCTTGCCGGCGCTCGTGTCGATCTGCACGGGCCGGCCGATGCTGACCCGGCCGTCGGCGTCGATGGTGCCCTTCGCGATGCCGTCGGCCACCGCGTACCCGATGATGAAGGTGTCCGGCTGGTTGTGCAGAAAGGCGACGAAGAACGGGGAGCCCCCGTTCGCGTCGTACAGCGAGGGCTGGCCGAGGGTGGCGTCCGGCAGCACGGGGAAGACGATGAGACCGTCAGGATCGGGCTCGTTCGACGCGATCGACTTCGGCTTGCCGTCGGGCCCGGAAACCCAGAGAATCGCCGACCCGTCCGGGTTGGCGGTGGGCGGCTGGTCGAACGTGGTGCCGACGAAGAGGAACCGCTGATCCGGCGAGAGCGTCGCCATGGTGGCGACCCGGTTCGGCTTGTCCGGCGTGTTCACCGTGTACCGGTCCAGCCGCAGGCTGAGTTTCCCGGCGTCGTCGACCGACATCAGACGCACGTGGTCCGGCCCGAACGAGTGCAGTACGACGAGCGTTCCGATCGACGGTACGTACGCCAGGGACTTGGCCGTGCCGCTCCGGCCGGTGACCGGGTTTCCGGTCGACGTGCGATCCACCATCGTGAGCCGGCCGTCGCTGCCGACGCTGAAGCTGGTCACGGTGTTGTCGCCACCGTTCGTGGTGAAGAGGAATCGTCGGTCCGGCGTGAGAAGAACGCTACCGGCACCCTCGAACGCGTTCGGCGCGCTCTCCTGGCCACTGATCGGCTTGAAGGTCCCGGAGCCGGCGCCGCCGGTGGGGACGCGTTCCACCTCGGTGATGATGCCGTCCGCGGAGCGCAGGTAGTGGATGATGGCGTTGCGTGTCTCGTTCGTCTGCATGTAGACGTGCCCGCCGTGCCGGAAACCCTGCGTCGCTGCGGTCGCTCCAGCGTGTTTGTGCCCCATGTCGACGCCCCCGTGTCCGCTCCTACGCCAGCCGGATCTCACGATGCCCGGCCGGTGGCTGGGCCGCCGCGAAGGCGACAGCGGCGGGCGGAGCCCGCGGCCGGCCCAATCCGAAACTACTGGAGCGAGCCGGGCCGCGCGGTCGCTAACCGGAACTCCACCGGTTGGTCGACGAGACCGCCCGGCAGGGCCGATCAGGGCAGTGGCTGCGGCGCGCCGGGCCCCACGTACCGCGAGTCCGGCCGAATGATCTTCGAGTCCTCCGCCTGCTCCAGCACGTTCGCGCACCACCCGATGACCCGGCTGGCCGCGAAGGTGGGCGTGAACATCTCCCGGGGCAGGCCACACAGGTGCATGACGACGCCCGCGTAGTACTCCACGTTGGTGTGCAGCTCCCGGCCGGGCTTGAGCTCCGCCAGCAGCGACAGCACCCGCTCCTCGACCGCCACGGCGAAGTCCACCAGATCCCCGCCGAGCTCCCGCGCGATCCCCTTGAGCATCCGTGACCGGGGGTCCTCCGTGCGGTAGATCGGGTGCCCGAATCCCATGATCCGCTCACCGCCGAGGATGCGCGCGCGCAACCAGGCGTCGGCCCGGTCGACGGTGCCGATGGCGTCGAGGGTGTCGAGGGCCCGGCTCGGGGCGCCGCCGTGCAGGGGACCGGAGAGTGCGCCGAGCGCGCCGCCGATACACGCGTACAGGTCGGCGCCGGTGGAGGCGATGACCCGCGCCGTGAAGGTCGACGCGTTGAAGCCGTGGTCCACTGTCGCGATGAGGTACCGCTCGATGGCGCGCGCCTGCGGCTCGGACGGCTCCTCACCGCTGATCATGTACAGGTAGTTGGCGGCGTGCGGCAGGTCGTCGCGCGGAGCGATCGGCTCCAGGCCGGCCCGCAGACGGTACAGCGCCGCGAGCAGGCTGGGCGTGAGCGCACAGAGCGCCATGGCCTGCGCCCGGCGCTCGGCCGGCGACGTGTCGTACAGCGGGCGGGCGCCGGCGGCGAGCCCGGCGACCGCGAGCGCGGCACGCAGCCCACCCATGGGGTCCGGTGACGAGCAGGCGGCGGCGATGCCGGGCAGCGCGGCGGCGACCGCCGGCGGTACGTGGCGCAGCGGCGCGATCTCCCGATGCAGGGCCTTCGGCTCCGCCGGCAGGGAGCCGTCGATCAGCAGCGCCCAGACGTCCTCCAGCGTGCGGCGCTCGGCGAGGTCGATCGCCGAGTACTGCCGGTAGTGGTAGAAGCCCTCACGGCCACGGACCCGGCCGATCGTGGTGTCGGTGACGACGACGCCGGCAAGGCCCCGGGGAACGGTGATGGTGGTGTCAGCCATGCGGGCAGCCTCACGTTCACCGGGCGACCCGGTCAACATTGATCCAGTCAATATGAGAGCATGGCCACATGCCGGACGACCAGCTACTGACGACCGCCGAGGTGGCCCACCGCCTGCGCATCAAGCCAGAGACGATCTACGCGTACGTCAGCCGAGGGTTGCTTGCCCGGGTCAAGGTTCCCGGCGAGCGGATCAGCCGTTTCCGGCTGGCCGACGTCGAGCGGCTGGCCGCCCGTACCCAGGCGACGCGGCCGGATCGTGACACCGCCGCGACGATGCGGACCGCCACGACGTTGATCGCCTACGGGCGGCTCCACTACCGGGGAGTCGACGCCGCGAAGTTCGCCCCGGTGACCCCGTTCGAAGAGGTCGCCCGGTGGCTCTGGACGGGGGAGCGGCGCGGCGAGGCCTTCCTGGCCGCTCCGGAGACGATCGACGGTGCCAGACGAGCCGGCGCCCACCTGCCGGAGCACGCCCGAACCTTCGACCGGCTCCCGGTGGTCGTCGCGCTCGCGGCGGCGATGGATCCGCTGCGCTTCGACCTGGCGCCGGCCACCGTGGCGGCGCTCGCGCCCGGCCTGCTGGCCACCATGGTCGACGCGCTGCCCCCCACCGGGGAGACGGCCGCGGACGACAGCCTGGCGGCCCGCCTGTGGCCCCGACTGACCCGGAAGCCGGCGACCGCTGATGGCCTTCGGGCGCTCAACGCCGCACTCGTCCTGCTCGCCGATCACGACCTGGCCGCCTCGACCATCGCGGTACGGGTGGCGGCATCGACCCGCGCGAACCCGTACGCCGCGGTGCTGGCCGGCCTGGGCGCGCTGGACGGGCCGATGCACGGCGCCGTGGGCGGGACGGTCCACCGACTGATCGAGTCGGCACTGCGCGACGGCGCCGCGGCCGCGATCGCCGAATCGCTGCGCACCGGCGGCCTGCCCGGATTCGGGCACCCGCTCTACCCGGACGGCGACCCGCGCGCGGCCGCTCTCCTCGACCTGGTGGCTGCGCTGCCGGCCCCCGACGAGTTGCGCGGCACGGTGGACGGCCTGATCACCACCGCGGTCCGGCGGGGCAGCCGACCCAACGTCGACTTCGCCCTCGCCGTGCTGGCCCACACGAGCGGCATGGGCCCCGGCGCCGCCGAGGTGATCTTCGCGATCGCCCGCACGGCCGGCTGGATCGCGCACATCATCGAGGAGTACGCCCAGCCGAGCAACCGGTTCCGGTGGAGCAGCGGCTACGTCGGACCACCGCCGACGTCGGTGTGAACCCGACGCCGGACGTCGACACCCGCCCGGCTCAGGCGGCGGACCACGGAACGATCACCAGGGCCGGATGAGACACATCCCGCCGAAACCAGGCCGGTCCATGGTGGTCAGCGCCTCGGGCGTCTCGTCGAGGCCGATCGTGCGGGTGACCAGGTCGGCGGGGTGCAGCACGCCGGCGCTGACCAGCCGCAGCAGCTCCGGGTAGGCGTGCGCCGGCATGCCGTGGCTGCCGCGCAGCTCCAGCTCGTACGCGATCACCAGATCCATCGGCAGCGCCGGGCGCCCCTGAGCGGTGGGCAGCAGCCCGACCTGCACGTGCCGCCCGCGCCGGCGAAGGCTCTCGATCGACGCGACGCAGGTGGCGTGACTGCCCACCGCGTCCAGCGAGAGGTGGGCGCCGCCGCCGGTGGCCTCCCGAACGGCGGCGGCCACCGCCCCCGGGCCGGTGAGGGCACTGCCGTCCACGCAGACCGTGGCTCCGAAGCGTCGGGCCAGCTCCAGGGCCGCGGGGGAGACGTCCACCGCCACGACCTGCGCGCCGCACGCCGCGGCGATCATCACGGCGGAGAGGCCGACGCCGCCGCAGCCCTGCACGGCCACCCACTCGCCGGCGGCGACGCGCCCCTGCGCCACCACCGCCCGGAACGCCGTGGCGAAACGGCAGCCGAGGGCCGCCGCGGCCGGGTAACCCAGGTCGTCGGGGAGCCGGACCAGGTTGACATCCGCGTCGTGCACCGCGACGTACTCGGCGAACGACCCCCAGTGCGTGAAGCCCGGCTGAGTCTGCCGCTCGCACACCTGCTGGTCACCGGCGAGGCAGGCCGGGCAGTGCCCGCACGCGCACACGAACGGGGCGGTGACCCGGTCGCCGCGCCGCCACCCGCGTACGCCGGCACCGACCGCCTCGACGACGCCGGCGAACTCGTGACCGGGCACGTGCGGCGCGTGGATGTCGGGATCGTGCCCCTGCCAGCCGTGCCAGTCGCTACGGCACAGCCCGGTCGCCTCCACCCGGACCACGACGCCCCCCGGCGGCGGCACCGGATCGGGAACATCGCGGACCTCGGGCCGGGCACCGAACTCGTCGAAGATCACCGCACGCATGCGCGGATCCTCACATGCCCGGGCAGCGGCCACCGCAGCCGGCCCCGCCGGCGGCCGTGTCGCGCCGTTTCGGCGCGGGCCTTACCGCCGGTCGGACCTCGATCGGCCGGCCGTGGTCGGGCCACGGGATCACCACGTCGGGCGTCACGCCGCCCGGTGGTTGGCGGGCTGCCCCACCCGCTGCACGAGGTGCTCCACCCACCGCTCGAACTTGCTGCTGCCCCCGCCGAGCAGCCCGGTCAGGTCCTCTGCCTTCACGCTGCCCCGGGTGGCAAGCGACTCGACCAGCGTCCGTAACCGTCGATGGTCCTCGTCGCCCGAGCCGCCGTCGGAACCGTCCGTCCCCAGATGTCGCTGCAGATCCTGGAGGATGTCCATCATCTGCGGCAGCGTCTCGATGATCTGCGACAGGCCTGCCTCGCGCGGGCTGGATGATCCGCGTAGGTCCTGGAGAGTCAGCGCGACCGACATCGGCGTGACGATGTCCGCGTCGCGACCGATCGCGTCGATGGCCCGACCGAGCTGCTCCTTGGCGGCGTGGACGCTGTCCAGGTCGGTGTGGTCAACCAGGATCGTCCGCATCCCCTGTACGTCGAAGGGGAGCTGCTGGTCCTTCGCCATCAGCTGCACGAACGGTTTGCGGAGCGCGTGGCGCACCGCCAGCTCGTAGAAGACATTGGCGTTCTGGTCGGTCAAATCGGCGATCACCAGGTCGTTCTGGATGATGCGGTCCAGGACCTGGGAGGTGATCAGGCCGGCGCGCTCGATCTCGTCGCCCCGGACAGCGACGAAGCCTCGCTCCTCGACCACCGGCCGGATGACGTGTTTGAGGATCTGGTCGCTGCGTTTTCGGACCTCGGAGCCCTCGGGGCCGATCGGTGCGATGACGAAACACTCACGACGCGCGGCCTCCTCGTTGCCCTCCCCCATGATCCCAGCGTAGTGGAGATCGGCGAACGCTGCTGTCACCCCGTTTGCGCCTGCGCCCGCCTCCAGCGTGCCCGGTGCGCGGTCAACAGTCGCCTCGCCGCTGCCGCCGCCTCCGGCGGAACCGCCTCCGTTGCCCAGCTCTCGAGGACGTCGGCCATGCGTCGGACGAAGCGCGTTCCCAGAGTGGTCAGCCGCTGTTGCGCGTCGAGTACCTGAACCGTCGCGCTCGTCGCCGCGGCCCAGCGTGCGAACTGGACCAGAGCGTGGTGCCGGTGCCCGGGAACGGGCGTCATCCGCGCCTGCCGCCGCCAGAAGTCCGCCACGGCGAGGTGGGCATAGGCGCCGTGCAACAGGCCGGCCAACGGCCGTGGATCGGGGCGCCAGGGCGCGTAGAAGAGCTCGGTAGGCCCCGGCTCCACGAGCGCGAACATGTCCGTCACCGCGGCCAGCTTGAGGTGCTGGACCTCGTGCGCCAGCATGACGGCCGCGGGCAGGGCCGCCGGCGGCATCGACATGGCGATCGAGCCGAACGCGTGATGGTAGGTGCCGCTACGGGCACCGGCCCGGGGCGCGGGGATCGGCACCACCGCCCGCATCGCCGCCGACACCTCCTCGGCGACGGGCCGGTGCCCGTCGACCAGAATCTGCCACGCCTCGCCGAGGCGGTGCCGCCACTGGTGTGCATCGGTGACCAGGCCGCCGAGCGGATGCCCCGCACCGGCTGCTGGTACGTGCCACCAGGTGGGTGTGTCCACCAGCAGAGACAGTCGCAGCCCATCGTGCGCGAGGTCCAGCCGGGGTACCGGTCGCCATCGTGGATCAGTCGTCCAGCCGCCGTCGATCATGACCCGCTCGCCGGCACAGTGTGCTTGAGCCCGTCCGCCCAGACATCGGACGTGGGCCCGGGTCGCGTGCGGCGGGACCAGCACGGTGCCGAGCCCGGGCAGGTGCAGTCGGCCTGCGGTGGTGGGAGCCAACGGAACATCGAAACTGGCGTCGATGCCGGCGCGGACGGCCGCAGCCACGGCCACCGCCGCCAGAAGAGCGGGATACGTGGCGCCGGGGTCACCGTGGCGCAGCCGCGTCGCGGTTCCGAAGGCCCAAGCGGCGACCGGCGGGTGGCCGAGCGCCGCCGCCCGCTCTTCGGGGCGCAGGCCGATGAGGAATCGGTACGCGGTCTCGACCGCCTTCCGGTCTGGATGGCGGGTTTCGTGCGACAGCAGCACCAGCGTCCGTACCAGCAGCAACGTCTTACTGCTCTGCGCCGCCCGCAACCGTTCGATGGCCGCCACTCCACCCCGGCCGGCGGCCAACTCGTCGAGGACGGAAAGTGGCAGGTGATGCACGGCGACGCTCACTACGAAGCCCCCCGTAGCGCGACCAGGTCGTGGCGCAAGGTGCGCCGGATGTGGTCGATCAGCAGATAGAGGTCGGCGCAGTAGACCGACGGATTGTCGAAGCCGCTGTCGACGCGGTGCCGGTGGGTGCGTAGTCCTCCGCCGCACGCCGGGTGCAGGTCGCAGGCGCGGCAGGCCGCGCAGAGGCCGTCCACACCGGCCTGTTGAGCCCGCACCGCGGGCAGAGCGAGCGCGAGGTCGAAGGAGTCCCGGGCCACGTGCAGCCCGGTCCGGGCGGCACCGGGGTACGCGGCGCTCAGCGTGTCGTCCAGCTCGATCGCGCCGTCGCTCTGCACCACCACGACAGCGACCGGACTGGTGCCGACACCGGCGAGCCGGGACGTGCCGCCGAGCAGGACCTGGATAATCTCGTCGAAGAGGCGGACCCGGGTCTGTTGGCCCGGCGTGCGGTACCACTCGTCGAAGACCGCGATCAACCAACGCCCGTACGGCGCGAGCCGAGGATCGGGCGCGCGACCGGGCGGGGGAGCGGACCAGGTGCCGTGTGGTAGTAGGAAGTCGACCGCGGGTGGCCGGTGCGCCAGGAGACTCCGGTAGGTGTCGATCGGATCGTTGCGCAGGTCCACGGTGCACAACAGACCATTGAACAGGTGCGGGTATCCGGCGGTCAGGCGACGCAGCGCCGCCTCGACCTGGTCGTGGCTGCCTCGTCCGGCGGGCCCGCGTCGGTGCCGGTCGTGCGCCTCACGGTCACCGTCGAGACTGACGCTCACCCGTAGCCCGAGCCGGTCGAACAGGCGCAGGATCGGCTCGCTGAGCCGGACGCCGTTGGTCTGCACGGTCACCCGTACCGGTATGGGCGTCGTGCTTCGCCGGATCGCCGCGACGGCCCGTTCGATCCGGGCGGCCCCGGCCAGTAGCGGCTCCCCGCCGTGCAGGACGACGTCGACGCGCCCGAGTCGGTGCGTCCGGGCGTGCTCGGAGATCCGCTCCGCCGTCCAGTCGACGACCTGGTCGGGCATGGACCGTGGCATGGAGCGCCAACGCTGGTCGGCCATCGTGTAGACGTAACAGTGGTCGCAGGCCAGGTCGCACCTGCTGTGTAGCTTGACCACGAACTGCCGGAACGCGACGGTCGGCGGATGACGTGTCGCCGTGCCGACGGCCCGGCGGCTGTCCTCGGTTCCGGGCATCAGCCAGCTCCGCCGTCATGTCGCTGGCCGGTCCGGCCAACGATGAGACGCCAGCATACATCGACACATACCGTTCGTTGGGCCCTCGCTTGGGCGGGCCTGACGCCTGGCCGGCCAGAGGGTCGCGGGCGGTGCGCTGTGTGTGCGCGGCCCCGGGCGGTGCGTCGCACAGTTATCATGACCACACGCAGTGGATCTGGCCACCGGTCGATGTCCGGCTGACGACGCGGAAGTATGACGAGGCGCAGACAGGCGGTGATCGGGGATGGACGCAAGGGAGGAAGTATTGCGTTCCGACCTGATCGACCTCACCGATGTGGATCCCGCGGCGCTCGACGCGCTGCCGGACACGGTGCTCCTGGCCGCGCTGCGCCGACTGGAGCGCCGCACCGCCGCCCCGGACGCCCAGTACGCGGGCTTTGAGAGCGTCCTCGATGGCGAGGACTGATTCCCTGGGCGGCTCGTCCGCCGTGGCCGGTGTTCCCCAGCGGCGCGCTGCGCCCGGTCGAGCCAGGCAGGTAGGGGCCGACGAGGCGGCGAGCGCCGGCACGATCGTCTCCTTCGTGTCGCCCACCAACGGCACCGGCCGCAGTAGTGCCGTCGCGAACATCGCCTGGGTCCTCGCCGGGAACGGTAAGCGCGTACTCGCCGTCGACTGGTGCGCCAGGACTCCGAGGGTCTACGACTACCTGCGCGCGTTCCAGGTCGACGCTGTTGCGGCGGCGGGAGTGCTGGGCGCGGAGCTCGCCTCGTTGATCTGTCCGTATCCGGACGGGCCGTCGCACCGGGTCCCTGCGGTGATCGCTCCGCCCGCGCCCGAGCAAGGCACGCTCTACCGCTATGTGGTCGCGGGCTCGAGCTGCACCTTCGACATGGTCGGCGTCGGGGCCGATGCCGAGGACCGTCCCGAGATCGATGCGGCGCGGGTCCGTCAGTTGCTGCAACACACGGCGTACGACTACGTCCTGATCGACACGCCGGTGGCGAACACCATGCCGAGCATCACCGAGACGGCCGTCCTCAGCGACGTCGCGGTGGTCTGCATGCCGCCGCGGCGACAGGCGATGCAGCAGGCGGCCGAACTCGCCGATCAGCTCCAGCGGCAGGCCACCGGCGGCATCCGGGTGCTTGCCGCGCCGACGCTCCGGGACGTCGGCCAGCCATGGTACGGCGAGGCGCGCGACACGGCCCGGAGGGCCTTCGCGAAGCTGCTCGACGACTCCGCCCGGGGCACATCATCCACAGTGGAGATTGTCGAGGTACCCGAGCAGACTTATGACACCTACGATGACGTGCTGGCCGCCTTGGCCGACCCGCCGGGCGAGGAGACGAGCATCCTGGCGGCCTACGAGCGGATGACCTCGTGGATCAGCGAAGGTTCGGTCCTACGGGCCGCGACCGTGCCGGAGCGGATTCGTCAGCGCTACCGGCGTGGCGTCCTGCTGGAGCGGGCGGCGGAGCCGGACGACATCGTCGTGGTGTACGACCCGGTCGACCGGCCGTGGGCCGACTGGATCGGCGGACAACTGCGTCGCGCCATGGTCGCCGTCGACTGCCGCGTGGTGCGGCCCGCTACCCGAGTGGAACTTCCCGCAGACGCCACCGTGCTGGCCGTCCTGTCCCCGAACGTAGTCCGAATGGTTGGTACCGGGCTGACCGCCCCACCCGAGGGCGAGATGATCGGGGTGCTGGTGGCCGGCCGGGAGTCGGAGCAGCCGATTGACCCGGGCCGCACCGTCGATCTGCGAGGTGCCGACGCCGCTCGGGCACAGTCACTGCTGCTGAGCCGGCTCGGTCTCATCGCACCCGCCCAGTCCGGCGCCGACTCGCGGACCGCCTCGCGCTTCCCCGCGGAGGTGGATCGTCGGCTGCGTACGAACCTCCCACCCCGCAACGATTCCTTCGTGGGCCGGGGCGACTATCTAGAACGGCTGCGCGATCGCCTGACCGGCCGGGGCGGGCCGGTGACCCTCACCGGGGGCGCCGGTGTGGGCAAGAGTGAGCTTGCCCGCGAGTTCGCCCACCGCTTCGCCTACGACTACGACGTGGTCTGGTGGATCCTGGCCCAGGACCGCGAAACCGTCCAGGCGAGCCTCGGTGAGCTGGCCCACGAGATCAACGCCGTGGACGGCGCGGGCGCGGCGGAGTCGGCCTTGGCGGCCCTGTCCAACCCTCGTGGCTCCATCGCCCGATGGTTGCTGGTCTACGACAACGCTGACGACGGGAGCCTGCTGACCGGGCTCATGCCTTCTTCCGAGGCTGGGCACGTGCTGATCACGTCGCGGGACGATGGATCCTCCAACCTGCCCGCGCCGCTGGAGGTCGCGGCGTTCACCGGCGACGAGAGCGTGGCGATGCTGCGACGTGTGCTGGGGATCAGCACCGACGACGCGCGCTCCATCGCGACCGCGCTGGAACATCTTCCGCTCGCCCTCCGGCTCGCCACCTCCTGGATGCGCGAGCGCGCGCGGACGTTGGAACGCGGCGGTGTGCCCAATCTCGAAGCGGTGAGCACGTGTGCCGCGGAACTTTTGAGCCACCTGCGACAGCACATCGACGAGGATAGAGCAGAGCGGATTCCCGGGTCGCGTACCGGCACCGTCGCCCAGGTCTTGGACCTCGCACTGGACACCCTCCACGGCGTGGAATTCGGGCCCTTGGCGATCCGCCTCGCCGAGCTCAGCGCGTTCCTCTCACCGGAAGGTATCGCGCTGCCCTTGCTGCGGTCGGCGCCGATGCTGACCCAACTCGCCGCAGCCGCTGGACTCGACGCGGAGGAGATGCTGCTCAACGCTGGCGAGATCGATCTTGTGCTGACGGTCGGCGCACGCTTCGCGCTGTACGACGTCGACTGGGGACGCGACGCCGCCCTCCGGATGCACCGCGCCATCCAGGTCCTGTTGCGTGAGGGGCTGCCCGAACCGGAACGGCGTGAGCGGCACTACCAGGTGCTGCGTGGCCTCGCCGGGTACGCCCCGACTGATCCTGAAGCCGATGATCTCCGTTATCGGACCATCTTCGAGGAGTTGCAACCGCACCTCGTTCCATCCGGCGCGCTCGAAACCGATGACTCGCTGGTACGGCATTGGGTCGTCAAACAGTTGCGCTATCTCCTGATGCTTCGTGAAAGTGACGCGTGGCAGACTGCGTTGCAGCTGGCGATGCCGACATGCGAGCGGTGGGGCGCCACCGGCGACCTCGACCAGTTGACGATGCGGCTGTTCGTCCAGACGGCCAATCTGCACCGGGAACTGGGTCACTGCGAGGAGGCCCTTCACCTCGACGAGCGGGTGCTCAGCGAGCAGCGCCGCCGCTACGGCCTGCGGCACTTCCGGACGCTGATCGCCGGCCGTGGCCGCGGTGGCGACCTGCGCGGGCTGGGCCGCTTCGAGGATGCCCTGGTCGAGGATCAGGCCACCTTGGCGGGCTTCCACGAGGTCGTCGGCGACGGCCACCCCAACACCAGGATGGCGGTCAACAATCTCGCCCTCTCCTTCCTCCTCACCGGGGACGCCCGGGAGGCTCTTCGGCTGGCCCGCCAGGAACTCCTGCATCGGATGTCGCTGTTCGGGCCGGAGGACCCACGTACCTGGCGGGCGTCCTGCCAGGTGGGCACCTACGAGCGGGAGGTGGGCGACTACGAGCTGTCACTGGCTACGTTGCGCGAAGCGCTGACGCGGGTCCACGAGCTGCCGGCCGCGAACCACCTGGACGAACTGCGCGTCAACCGTAGCCTCGCGGTCACCGAGCGCCGGCTCGGGCTCACGATCCCGGCCAAGAAGCGCAGCGCCGAGACGTTCCGTGGCTATCGGGGCCTGCTCGGTGAGGATCATCCGCTCACCCGGTCGAGCCTGCTCAGCATGGCGGTGGACTATTACCGTACCGGCGACGTGGGCATCGCCGTCGAGCACGCCATCCGTTGCCTGCGAGGCTACGAACGGCAGTTGCAGCCCGGGCATCCGTTCACCGCTGTCTGCGCGGTCAACCTGGGGCTGTTCCAACGCGGTGTGGGCGAGTACGACCAGGCCGTCCGCAATGGCGAGCGGGGCCTGCGCGCGTTGCGTACGAGGCTCGGTGAGGTCCACCCGTGGACCCTGGCCGCGCTGACGGCGCAGGCCGGCCATCTGGCCGCCCGAGGTGATCTGGACGAAGCCGTACGGCTTCAGGAGGCGACGCACCTCACCTGTGTCCGCTACCTCGGCCGGCGTCATCCGTGCAGCATCGACGCCAGTGCCAACCTGGCCGCGCTCCTCGCGCTGCGCGACGGCGCCGACGACGCCGTGTTGACCGACACCGACATCGACGTGCCGCAGAGCTGAGGAGTTGCCAGGTGACAGACCCGCAGCTGCGTGACGCCTTGTGGGAGGAAGCGGCGGAGCAGGACCTCCGGGGATCCCTGAAGCGGCGGGAGCTGTGCCGGGAGGTGCTGCTTCGGGGTTGCGGCCTCTACCATGTCGCGCACTACACGTCGGGCGTGCTGGACTTCGCACTGGATCTGCTCGAGCACAGCTCCGCCCCTCCTGCGGTGGACGGCGCGGATGCGCGGCAGCGGCGGGACGTCCACCGCAGAATGGGCGCACAGGTCGTCTACCGGGCGGTCGAACTCGACCGGCGGCTGTGGGAACTCCAGAGCGGCGCGCTGATACGAATGGTCGTCCAGGCGGGGGAGAACATCTTCTTCTGCAACTCGGTCGTCGGCAGCGAACACGTGGTGAGCTTCGGAGCGGTCCCGCGGGCCGGGGACAGCGCCGTCGCCGACCCGACCCGGGTGAGCGAGATCGATCAGGCCGGCGCCCAGCTGGCCACCGATCTGCGCCGGCTGGTGCGGCAGCCGTCGCTCAATCCGGGCGGCTGGTCGACCGCCACGCGGCGGCAGGCTGACTCGTCCCCGCGAGGCGCGGACGACGAGGGCGTTCCGTTGCACGTGGGCGGATCGACGGATCTGACGGGGGTCTTCGCGGCGGCGCTGCGACCGGCCGGCCTGCACTACGTCAGCCACTACCGGGCCGGCGAGCGGGCGGCCGTTGCCGACATCCTGGCGCACCCGGAGCTGGCCCCGTTCTTCAACCGGGGCGTCACGGTCGCCGACCGCCGAGCGCGGTATCACCGCCTCGCCGGCGACGTGTCGCTGCTGGCGCTGCAGATCAGTCGCGACCTGCGCCGGGCTGTGGCCAGCGAGGTCACGCGACTGGTACTCGACGTCGAAATGGGCGCAATATACTATTACCGGGTTTCAGCGGACGATTACGTCTTCGGCGTCACCCTCGACCAGGAGTCGGTCAGCCAGGCGGATCGCGCCGTGTGGACGGTCGCTCGGCAGCTCGTGGAAACCCTGCCCTGAGCGCCGTGCGGGTCACCACCGGCTCAGCGCTGCTCGTAGGGGCATCGTCGAGCCGGCCGGCTTTCAGTTCACAGAGGATGATGTGACAGCCCTGGGAAGAACGGCAGCGGTTATCGGCGCTGGGTTCACCGGCCTGCTGGTGGCGTGGGCCGGCGGCGTCCGCGGGCTGGACGGGTCTCCGACCTATCTCTTCCTTGCCTCGACCCTGCTGGCGGTGGGACTGGTCGGCAGTACTCGCGACATCAGCCTCGCGGAGGTCCGCGCTCACCTGTCCACGGTGCTGCTCGCCGTCACGGTGGGGGTGATCGCCAAGGCGGCGCTCATCGCCGGCGTCATGTTCCTGCTCTTCGGTGATCCGGCGGCGCTGGTGCTGGGCGTGGCCGTCGCGCAGATCGACCCGCTGGCGGTGGCCGCGATGAGCCGCCCGGACCGCATGTCGCCGCGGGCCCGTTCGCTCCTGTCGATCTGGGCATCGTTCGACGACCCGATGACGGTACTGATGACCGTCTACCTCACCGCGATCGCGCTGGACCTCAGGGGCGGCGCCGTCGGCACCGCCCCTGGCGTGCTGGGGGACCGTCCGCTCGACCTCGTCCTCGGCTTCGGTGCCAACCTCGCCTTCGCGGCGGTCGCGTGGCTGCTGTGGCGGCTGCTGCTGGCCGCTGGCCTGCGCGACGGGGCCCGCGTCGGGGCCCGCGTCGGGGCCACCCTGAGGTGGACGGCCGTCGCCCTGCTGATCGTGCTCGTGCTCATCGCCGCCTGGCAGTTCCTCATGCTCGGCCTGGCGATCGCCGGGCTCTTCTTCCGGCCCCGCCTCGGCCCCGTGGTCGGCCGCTCCACCCAGGCGGCCTACCTCGTCGCCACCTTCCTGCTGGGCATGTTGCTCCTGCAGGGAGTCGACCTGGTCGAGGGCGCGGTGCTCGGGCTGGCGGCGGTCATCGCTCATCTGCTGGTGTCCGTACCCATCTCGCGTGGCCTGCCGACCGCCGACCGGCGGCATCTCGCGTGGGGACAGCAGAACGGGTTGACCGCGGTGGTGCTCGCTCTGGTGTTGGAGCGGAACTTCCCCGGCACGGTCGGGATCGTCGCCACCGCGATCATCGTGATCAACTCCATTCACGCGGCGGCCGACGCGGTGCTTGCCCGGCGCGGACAGCCCGGGCCTGGTGCCGACGGCGACGCCTCGCCAGCGTCCGGCCCGCCCGAACTTCCTCGTATGCGCGGGGTCGCCCCAGCCGAGACACTCGAACCGGACCAGTGAGCCGGGCGATCGTGTGCCAGCGGCAATCAACCGGTCGTCAGCATCAACTGCCGCACCCGATCGCTGAGCCCGTCGAAAACCGACCGCGCCTCCGACCAGCTGCGTGACCGATCCGCCGGTTCGACCGGGTCGTCACCGTCCTCGCCGGGAACAGCCAGGTCACCCAGCGCGTCGAGCTGGAACAACGGCAGGTACTCGGCGATCCCGTCGTAGGTCTCGCAGAGCCGGTCCAACCGCTCCAGGTCTGTTGGTTGCGGATCGCGGCGGTGCGACTCGTACCACTGTTCGACGCCGGACTGGAACGCCTCGATCAGTCGCCGCAACACCATCGACGTTCCCAATGCCCGCTGCACGTCCCGTGAGCGTAGCTGCGTCCGCAACGGGAGCTCCGTGTCGGCGAAACGTTCCACGCCGCGCCGCGGAGGCGTGAAGGCAGCCCGGAGGTGTCGTTCGAAGCCGGTCAGTTGATCGAGTGCCCGGAACGCCTCGACGAAGACCCGCGCCACCCGACTGGGTAGAGCAGACGTCGCCGCTGACCGCTGCTGCACGTTGAGATCGGACTCGAGTCGATGCGCTGCTCCCTTGAGGTCCTGGCGCAGCTCGCCCCGAATCTCGTCGAGCTGGTACGACAGCCGCTCGATGGACCGCTGGGTGTTGCTCTGCTGGCGCTGCATGCGTTCGACGCGTTGACGTACCGAGGTCAGTGCGTCGGCGCCGATCACCTGCTCCAGGCGGCGCATCGAGGCCTTGACGCTGCCCGACAGGTCCTCGGCGAACGTCTGCGGGTCGTAGACGATCGGTTCCACGCTGAACGTGGCGGCCAGGTCCGCGGCGAAGTCCGCGGGCAGGTGCCCGACGACGACCAGGATCACCTCGCTGTCCGGCACCGCGGCCCGAATGGCCACGACCCGCCGGTTGAGTTCGTCGACCTCCTCGGACTTGAGTACCGAGTCGGACAACAGCACGCAACAGCCGGCACCCTGCTCATCCAGCGGAACCCAGAAGTCGACGGGCAGATCCCGCATCGAACCAACCAGGTGGTCCCGCTGGTAGGGCCAGCCGTCCTCGGTGAGCACCCGTCGCACGTCGGCGCCGACGTCCTGGCGGCTGGCGAGGTCGAACTGACCCCGGAACGCTTCGCGGACCATGACGTGGGTGACCGGACCGCCGGCCTGCATCGCGCGTTGGTAGAGGTGGTAGCAGAGGCGGATGATCCGTCGCGGCACACCGTCGGCCAGGTTGGTCAGGTAGTCGGTGGTCTCCACCGTGAACGGCGCCAACCGTGCCTCTCCGGCCGCCCGCAACTGGCTGCGCCGGATGAAGTCCCGTACGTCCTGCGTGCTCAGCGCCGACATCCGGATGATCGCGCCGATCCGCTGCCGTATCTCGGGACTGAGCAGGTGCAGCATGTCAGGCAGCCCGGCTGCCACGAGGAAGGCTCCGGCCGACGCGAAGGCCCCGATCATCCGCGCGAAGCGGCTCACTGTCCCGTCTCCCGGGCGGCCCGCCGTGGAGAGGATCTTGTCCAGTTCGTCGAGCACCAGGACGAAGCGACCGTGCCGCCGCCCGTGCATCAGGGCGAGTGCGGCCATCGTCTCCACGGCGGCGGCTTCCACGTCGGTGTGGGTGGTGACACCGGCGTCCGCGAGGGCCGGTCCCGGCGGATAGCCCATCAACCAGTCCCACGCCACCGCCTCGGTGCTGGGATCCGTCAACATCGCCAGCGCTCTGCCGAAGGACGCATCTGTGGTTATCTCGGCCAGCTCCCGGTTCAGCCGCTGGGCGAGCAACTCCATGGCGGTCCCTGGCGGGTCGCCGTCACGCTCCGGCGCCTGGACGGGGGAGCGCGGCCGAAGCTCCTCCACAAGGGCGCGTACCGAGTCGCGGGACAGACGGCCCAGGAACTGACGGCTCAACGACAGGAAGGTATCGGCCGGAGCGTCGAGGTAGATCGCCTGCACCGCCGGCCCGGCAACCTGACGAGCGTGGGCAAGTAACTCCACCGCGAGATGTGTCTTGCCGGTTCCGTAGTCGCCGACGACGGCGAGCGTCCAGCCGTCGCCGGTACGGAGATAGTCGTCCAAATAGGTGAGCGCGTCGCGGATGGCGACCGTGACCACGGTGGTCGCGTCCGTGCCATCCTCGGTGACCCGGGCGACGGCCGTCGGGGAGAACGGGTTGACCGGGCCAACTGCCGGTGGACCTTCGATCGCGGCCATCTTCCTGATCCTCCGGTAGCTCTGGTCCTGGCACCAGGCACACCCGTACCGGAGGCCGGCTCCGCTGGCGTGCCACCTCCGGACCGTCTCCAAATGGTAGCGATCGGTAGCCACCCGCACTGCCCCTCACCGACCATCAGTTCGGGCCCACCTGCGAAAAGAGCCAATCAGGTCGCGCTTGTCGACCGCCAGCCCGATCGATTTCGTCCAATACCATAAGGCCCATGGTCGTAATCCGTTGGCCGCTCGACCCCCGAACCAGGAGGCCGGGTCTCGTCGACGCGTGCCGCCGGGCCGCCCTCCGGGGCACCGCCCGATGACGCAGCCGGCAGGCGGATCCCGCCCGCCCGGATCGTTGCTGCGCGTAGTGTTCGCGATCATCGGCCTGGTTGCCCTCGTGCTCGGCTACATCGGCTTCGAGCGCCTGCTGGAGGAGCGGCCGGAGACCGCCCACGACTGGTACGACCTGATCTACTTCGACCTGCAACTGTTCGTCCTCGGCGCCGAACCCCTTCAGGAGCCGGGTCCGTACCCGTGGCAGCTGCAGGTCGCCCGGTTCGCCGCGCCGCTGTTCACCCTGCTGGCCGTGGCCGAAGCCAGCCGGCTGCTGCTGGCTGCCGAGATCCGCCGCGTACGTGCCCGACGGGCCCGCGACCACGTCCTGGTCTGCGGTGACTCCCAGTTCGCCCACATGCTCGCCGACCGGCTCTTCGCCGACGGCGAACGCGTGGTCGTGGTGCGCTCGGAACCATTCGGGCCGTTGGAGTACCGCAGGCGCCGCTACCTCGGAGTCGTCGGCGATCCCACCAGCGCGGAGGTGCTGCGGGGCGCAGGCCTGCCTCTCGCCCAAACCATCTACGCCTGCACCGACGACGACGACCGCAACCACGCGATCGTCAACACGGCGAGCCGACTGATCCAGGACCGACGGCAACCACCTCGGGCATACGTGCAGGTTCACGACCCTGAGATGTGCCTGTCCCTGCAGGCGCGGCGACTCGGCGCCGCCGGCTCCAGCCGGATGCGACTGGACTACTTCCACGTCGACGACGTCGCCGCCCGGGCGCTCTACCGTCACCACCCGCTGCCGCCCGGGTCCGGGCGGCCGACGAGGGTCCTCATCGCCGGCCGAGGCGCCTTCCGTAGAGCCCTGCTGGTGGAGACGGCCCGGCACCGGAGAACGCGCCGGGCGGACGCCGGGGTCGGGGAGCAGGGCCCACCGCTCCAGGTGGACCTCGTGGCCCCCGACGCCTGCGCCGAACTCGCCCTCGTCGCGTCCCGCTACCCGTTCCTGGCCGTCACCTGCGATCTCTCCGCTTACGAGGTCACCCTCGGCGAGCTGCTCGCGCGGGACGAGATGGGTGCCGGGGCCTACGACCGGATCTACGTCTGTCCGACCGACGAGAGCAGCGGACTGCAGTTCGTGCTGGACACGCCCGCTCTGTGGCAGGGGACGCAGAGCTCGGTCTTCGTGCCGGTCTACCGGCAGGCGGCGCTCGCCGCCGCCTTCCACGGAGACTCCCGCCACGACCTGCTCGACGAGGTGCACGGCAAGCTCCGCCTGTACCCCGTGTTGACCCGTGCCTGTGACGCCCGACTGATCGCCGAGGACCTCACCGAACGGCTGGCTCAGCAGATCCACGACCGGTACCTGCACGCCCAACGGCGGGCCGTGGCACGCCCTGCGGACGCGCCAGCGATGGTGGACTGGCCGCAGCTGCCTGAGTCACTGCGTCGGGCCAACCGGGCCTATGTCCAGGACATCGCGGCCAAGCTGCTGAATCTCGGTTGCGTCGTGGCACCGCGCCACGGCAGCGGCGGTGATGCCTCGGCCGCCGGCCAGGCCATCGACGATCGGATTGAGGAACTCGCCCGGCTGGAACATGAACGGTGGTGTCGGGAGCGGCGGAGCGAGGGCTGGACGTACGGCGAGCCGCGTGACGACGTCCGGCGCCGGCATCCCGCGCTGCGCCCGTGGAACGAGCTGCCGCCCGACGTCCAGGAGCAGAACCGCGAGGAGGTTCGGGCATTGCCCGAGGTGCTCTCCGACAGCGGCTTCGAACTGATCCGGCTGGCACCAGCCGTCCCCGCGCAGCGCGGAGGGCCGGAGGATGCGGGCTGACTTCGCCCCGGCGCGTGTCGGCATCACCGGGCACATCAATTTGACTCCGGCCACCGCGCGGCTCGTCGCTGACGCGATCCGTGTGGAACTGCGCCGGATCAGCAACCGGCCGGTGCACGGGGTCACCTGCCTGGCCCCCGGTGCGGATCAGATCTTCGCGCGCGCGGTTCTGACCGCTGGCGGCACGTACGAAGTGATCCTGCCGGCCCGGGATTACCGTACCGTCGCGATCGCATCCGACAGTCGGACCGACTTCGACGAACTGCTCGGACAAGCGACGCGGGTGGTCCACACGGGTTATCTCCGCTCCGGGACCGCCGCGTACGTGGCAGCCAACTGGGAGATGCTCCGACGGGTGCAGCGACTCGTCGCGGTCTGGGACGGCGAGCCGGGCTGCCACGCGGCGTCGACGGACCGGACCGTCGACCTGGCCCGGCAGCAGGGCATCCCGACCACCATCCTGTGGCCCAGCGGTGCCCGACGAACCAGCGCCGGGAACTGACCGGCCAGCCATCGGAGCGGCGCGCCGAGTCGCGGTCGGCACCTCACTTCCCACTTCCCGCTGGCCGCCGCGTCACGCCCGATCGTCGGCCGACGCTACCGCCGGTCGGACCTCGATCGGCCGGCCTTGCGCCGCCACGGGATCACGACGAGGGCGACGGTCAGGACGAACACGCCGCCGAGGCCGAGGCCGACGGGCAGCAGCAACGAGGTGGGCTCGGCCGTCTCCTCCTCGTGCTCGCCCTTGACCGGCACGACAGGTTGGTCGTACTTCTTCTCCTCCGGCGCCACCAGGTGGCCGACGGAAGCGCCACGCGGAAGCGCGAAACCCCAGTTGAGCAGCGCCGCCGCCTCACCCAGACTGCCCAGCGGAGCGGTCTCCGCGCCCAGGAGGGTGACCGCGAGTCGCCGGCCGTCGCGTTCGGCCACCCCGACGTACGTCTGCCGCGCCAGGTCGGTGAAGCCCGTCTTGCCCCCGAGGGTGCCCGGGTAGTGGCCGAGCAACGTGTTGTCGTGCGTGATCTCGAGGGCCGGGCTTCCGGGGCGCGCCGGTATCCGCGCCACCTCGGTCGCCATGTACCGCCGGAAGTCCTCGCGGGCGAACGTCGCACGCGCGATCAACGCCAGGTCGTACGCGCTCGTGTACTGATCGGGGCCGTCGAGACCGGAGGGGGTCGCCGCGTGCGTCTGGTACGCCCGCAGCCGGCGGGCCTCCTCGTTCATCGCGTCGACGCCACCCTGCCTCCCGGCGTTGCCACCGCCGAGGCGGGCGAGCACGTTGGCCGCGTCGTTGCCCGAGCAGAGCAGCAACCCCAGCCACAGGTCCTCGACGGTGTACCGGCCACCCGCCCGTACCCCCATCAGTGAGCTCTCCGGATCGAGGTCGCGCAGGTCCGACCGTGCCACCTCCACCTCCTGGGTCGGGTCGAGCCGGGGCATCAGCGTGGCGGCGAGCAGCAGCTTCTGCACGCTGGCGGGTGTCCGGTGCTCATGCGGCCCGCACCCGCCCAGGACCTCGCCGGTCTTGAGGTCGGCCACGAGCCACGAGGTGGCGGTGACCGCCGGGGCCTTGGGCGCGCCGGGCGGGGCCGCGAGCCCGGCGGTCGCGAGGGCCTCGCCGCCGACCGCGCGCTGCGCGGGGTCGACCGGCGGTGGAGACGGGGCGGCAGGTGCCGGCGTCGGTGGCTTCACCGCCGGACAGGGCACGTACGGCGTCGCGGCCACCCGCGCCGGTGGCGTGATCGCGACGGCGGGCAGGGCCAGAAGGGCGCCGAGCGCCACGGAGGTAACCCGAATGATGGTCACGCTTACGTACGGTAATCGGCCGTTCGCCGGACACGGGGCGAATGGAGGAAGCAGTGCCTTCGGCCCCTACCGTTTACCGCGTTCGGACCGGGTCCGGCCGGCCGGCGGCCGCATCATGGCGCGAGCCACCTGGCTCGGCCTCATGGGTGGCTCGCTCAGTGGGTGGGCGCGTTCCGGACGGATGCTGTCGAGGAACAGCTCCGCGTTCCGCCGCCAGGCTCCCGGTGCGACCGTGCGAGTGACCTCGGCCACCCTGCTGTTCGACAGCGTGATGAAGATCAGGTCTTCGACCGTGAAGTCCGGGCGGACGGCCCCTTCCTCCCGAGCCCGTTCGAAGAGCTCCTCGATTCGCCCCTGGATCTGGCCGCGCAACTCCACCAGTCGGGGGGAGCCGTCGAAGCGCGTGGTCATGAGATTGAGGTAGCCGCCGCGCTCGGCCTCCAGTGCGCAGGTCGCCATGATGAACTCGGTGACCCCCGCCCACCGGTCCGGGTTCGCGACTGCCCGCTCGACCAACTCGAGTGCGGCGCGTAGCGGCTGGTCGAGAACCGCCTCCCAGAGTTGGACGCGGGATGGAAAGTGCCGGTAGAGCGTGCCAGGGGAGACGCCCGCCGCAGTGACGATCTTGTCAATCGGCGCGTCGAGGCCCTCACTGGCGAAGAGCGCCTCCGCGGCGCTGATGATCCGCTCGCGATTCCGGATGCTGTCCCGGCGTTCGGCGCGCGGACGCGGCTCCTCGTCGCGGGCGCTCGTCGTCTGCTCCACGTGGACATGGTACCCGGAATACCGGAGACAGCTCTCCGTTATACCGTGTACCGGAGATTGGTCTCCGGAACAGGGGGTCCATTCCTCCCTGCCACGCCTCTGCCCCTGGAGTCACGAATGTTCGTCGCCACCCTTGTTGTCAGCATCGCCTTCGCAGCCCTGCTGGCGGTGTCCGCCGCCGGGAAGCTGAAGGGCGACCCGATGCAGATGGAGACCCTGGAACGGGTCGGGGCAGTGAAGCTTCGACCGCTGCTCGCGTTCCTCGAGTTCGCGGGTGCTGCGGGGCTGCTTGTCGGCCTGGCGTGGTGGCCGCTCGGCGTCGCGGCCGGCGCCGGCCTGGTGCTCTACTTCGCCGGGGCGGTCGCCGCGCACCTGCGCGTCGGGGATCGCAAGATCCTTCCGCCCGTCCTGCTTCTCATCGTCTCGCTCGCCGCCGGCGCCCTGCAGCTTGCCTCTGGTCTGTCGTGATTGTTGATGATTGGGGTGAATCCTTGCGGAGCCAGGGGTTCACCCCCATTCAGTACGAACGAACGGGACGACACGCCCAACACTCATACTGGGAAGATCGAGGGGCACATCGATGACCGGAGACAACGTGAGCGGTTCACTGCCACGACAGCTCATGGTCGACCGAAACGAGTTCGAGGGGTGGCCCGTACACACGGTGAGCCCGGGCGCGGGCGACGGCCGCGGGCACGTCCTCTACGTGCACGGCGGCGGCTACGTCAGCCACCTGCAGCCGATGCAACTGGACATGGTCGCCCGGTTGGCGGCCGGCACCGGGCGGACGTTCACGGTGCCGGAGTTCCCACTCGCACCCGAGCACACCCATCGCGACGTCTTCCCGACCCTGCGACGGCTCTACGAGCAGCTCACCGCCGGACGGGACATGGACACCTTCGCCGTGATGGGCGACTCCGCGGGCGCGACGATGGGACTCGCGCTCGTCCAGTCGCTGCCACCGCGACAGCCCCGGCCGCGGGACCTCGTCCTCATGTCGCCGTGGCTCGACGCCACGATGACCAACCCCGACATCAGGGCGATCGAACCCCGCGACCCGATGTCATCGACCCAGAACCTTCGCCGCCTCGCCCGGATGTGGGCCGGAGCGGACGAACTCACCACGCCGCAGCTGAGCCCCATCAACGGCCCGCTCGACAACCTCGGTCGCGTCGCGGTCTTCACCGGCGGGGACGACATTCTCACCCCGGACGCGCGGCGGCTGGCTCGACTCGCCGTCAGGGCACCCGGCACGGTGGTGACCCTGTACGAATACCCGGACATGACCCACGCCTTCATGTTGTTGCGACCCGGTGCGCAGACCGACGCGGTGCTGACCGAGATCGTCCGGCGTCTCGGCCAGGCCCAGCCGTGAGGTCCATCGATGTGGTCACTCGGGAAGTGCGGCGAGCCGGTCCCGGAGCTGGTCGGCGTCCGGGTGGGTGAGTTCGTCGAGGATGGCCAGGGCCTGCCGCCAGGTCCGCCGGGCGAGCGGCGGATCGCCGGCTGCAAGGTGCAGCTCGCCGAGCCGGGTGAGCGTCCTGCTCTCGTAGTAGCGGCTGCTCACCTCGCGGTACCGTTCGAGCGCCTGCTCGTACAGCGCGACGGCGCGGTCGTGCTGGCCGAGGTGATGGTGGATGAAACCGAGGCTGTCCAGCGTCACGGCCTCGCCGTGCCGGTCGTCCCCGATCTCGCGGTGCAGGGTCAGAGCCTCCCCGCAGTAGGCCAGCGCCTGCTGATAGTGGCCGAGATGGGCGTGCCACCAGCCGATGTTGTTGAGTGCGTTCGCCTCCCCGGAGAGCTGACCGGTCTTCCGCCAGAGCGCCAGCGCCTGCTCGGCGTGGTACAAGCCCAGCTCGGGCTGACCCAGCCGTCCGTGCACCCAGACCAGCCCCATGTGGGTGTCGGCCTGAGAGTTCGAGTCGCCCAGCTCACGGAACTGGTCGAGCGCGAACTCCAGATGTGCCTGGGCGTCATCGTCGCGGCCCAGCGCCGCGATCGCGACAGCCAGGCTGCGGTGCAGATGGGCGCGGCCCGCCGAATCGGTGATCCGGCTCGCCGCCGTGACCACCGTCTGCTGGGTGGCCGCCATGGTGTGCCAGAGCCCGCACCGGTGGAAGAACGTGGTCAGGATCCCGGCCAGCTGCCAGGTGTGTCGGTCGAAGCCGTTTTCGGCCGCCTGGTTGATCACGCCGAGCAGCACCCGCTGCTCGCTCGCGAACCAGGCGACCGCCTGCGGCGGCACGGCGAGATCGGCCACCGCGACTCCGGGGCTGGGTGCCGCCAGCGACATCAACTGCTGGCCCGGGTAGAGCAGCCGGTTGGCGAGATCAGCGGTGTGCAAATAGTGGTCGAACAGACGGCGTTGTGCCTGTGCGCGTTCGGACGCCGCTTCGTGCGCGTACGCCAGTTCGGTGGCGTACGCCCGCAGGAGATCGTGGGACCCGTACCGGCCGGGACTCTGCTCGAAGAGCAGGTGCGCTCCGGTCAGCGCGGCCAGCAGCGGTCGAGCCTCCCGGACCGGGACGCCGGCGAGGCTCGCGGCGGCCGGGGCGGCGATGTCCGGCCCCGGGTGCAAGCTGAGCAGACGGAACAGGCGCGCGGCCCGCGGATCGAGCGCCCGGTACGACCAGGAAAAGACCGCCCGGACACCGGTGAACGTCTCATCACCGTCGAACGCGTCCAGCCCACCACGGGCGGCCCGTAGCTCGTTCGCTATGACCGCGAGCGGGAATCCGGGGTTCGCGGCGGCGCGTGCGGCCACGATGGCCAGGGCGAGCGGCAGCCGGCTGCAGTGGGAGATGATCTCGTCGACCGCGTCGGGCTCGGCGCCGGCCCGCTCGGCGCCGAGCCGGTTCGCCAGCAGCTTGCGCGCTTCCCCGGTGGTGAGCAGGTCCACGTGCATCGGATGGGCGCCCTCGATCACCGTGAGGCCACTGAGCCGGTTCCGGCTGGTGATCACGACCATGGACCCTGCCGCGCCGGGCAGGAGCGGCCGGACCTGATCGGCGTTCTGTGCGTTGTCCAGCACGATCAGCATCCGCCGGTCGGCGAGCAGGCTGCGGAAGAGGCTGCTCTGCGCGGCCGGCATCGCCGGAATCCGCTGTGCCGGCACCTGCAACGCGTGCAGGAAGGCGTGCAACACCTCCGAGGGGCTCGCCGATGTCGCTTCCGGGTCGAACCCGCGCAGGTCCATGTACAGCTGCCCGTCGGGGAACCAACGGCGGGCCTGGTGGGCCCAGCGCAGCGCCAACGAGGTCTTTCCGACGCCCGCCGTGCCGGTGATCGTGACGATCGTCGGATCGTGGCGTTCGTCCGCCCCGTCGGGCAGCAGCGCGTCCAACCGGGACAGGTACGCCGTACGACCGACGAACGCCGCTACCCCGGCGGGTAGCTGCGCGGGGACGACGGCCAGCGGCGGCGCCACCTCCCGAGGGCTGCCGGCCCGACCGGGCGTCCCGGACGCCGTGCTTGGCTCCGCCCCGGCGGCCGCCGTGACCACCGCCGCACCGGACGCGGACCCGGAGGCGGGGTCGAGCACCGGGCTGTCCGCGATCAGTGCCGCGTGGAGGTCGCGCAGCGACGGTCCGGGCTCCAGGCCGAGTTCGGTGACGAGCAACCCGCGGGCATTCCGGTACGCAGCGAGCGCGTCCGCGCGGCGACCGCTGCGGTAGAGCGCCAGCATCAACTGGCCGTGCAGCCGTTCCTGCAGGGGATGGTCGACGACGAGTTCGGCGAGCTCCGACACGAGTTCACGGTGCCGGCCGGCGGCGAGATCCGCGTCGATCCGGTCCAGCAGAGCCGTCAGGCGCGATTCCTCGAGACCGCCGCAGAGCCGTTGCCGGACGGTACCGGTGGCGGCGTCGGCGAGCGCCGGTCCACGCCAGAGGTCGAGCGCGGCGGTGAGGTGTGCGGAGCGCCGCCGCGGGTCGGTGAGGATCCGTGCCTCCTCGACCATCCGCTGGAAGCGGTGCAGGTCCACCGACTCCGACGGCACCGACAGCCGATAGCCCTCCCCGAGCGCCAGCAGGCGGACCTGTCCGTCGGCATTCGGGCCGGCCGCGACCCGCACCGCCTTGCGGACGCGCGAGATCAGTGCCTGCAGCGTTGCCCTGGCGGTTGCCGGCGGGCGCTGTCCCCAGAGGACACCGATGAGCCGCTCGGCGCTGACCACCCGGTCGGGATCGAGCAGGAGCAGCGCGAGCATCAGCCGTTCCTGGCGACGCTGGAGCGGGATCAACTGCCCGTCGTCGGTGTACAGCTCCACCGGACCCAGCAGCCGGAACTCCATTCGCAAGATCCTAGAGGTACGCGACAGCGGCATCGGACCGCGTTGGCGGGCCGTTGGCAAGGCGGTGGCAAGCGTCGGGTGCCAGGGTCGCCGGGTTCCACAGATGAATCCGGTAGTGCCCAGCCCCCGCGGCGGGGCGGGAAGGCCTTCTCCGTGTCACAGCCACCCATGCCGTACCACCCGCACGGTGGAACCGCGTACGGCCCGCCAGGGCCCGCGCCCGCCGCGCAGCCGGCCGGACCGCCGGCGCCCTACGCGGCGTATCCGGTTCCGTCAGGGCAGTCGGCCGGACCGCCGGCACCCTACGCCGCGCAGCCTGTTCCGCCCGGACAGCCGCCGGCGCCGTTCGCGCAGCCGGTTCCACCCGGCCAACCGGGCGGACCGCCGACGTACTACGCGGCGCAGCCAGTTCCACCGCCGCCGTTCGCCGGTGCGCACACCCAGCCACCGTCCGCACCGCCACCGTTCGCTGGTGTGCACACCCCGCAGCAGGCACCGCCGGGCGCGGGCCGACCGCGCGGTCGCAAGCGCGTGGTCTTCGGAATGCTCGCCGTCGCCTTCGGTGTGGTGCCCCTGCTGCTCGCCGGGGTGGCGATGTTCGTGGTGGTCAAGAACCACCGGATCCAGACCGGCAACGACGCGTTCGCCGCGGTCGCCTGGCACAACCTGCGCACCGACGAGGTCTTCCCGGACGTCCTCAACGATCCCGACGAGGTCGGGGAGAAGCCACCGGGATGGTCCCGGCAGGGCATTGCCGAGCAGAAGGACTGCCAGGGGGTGCTGGCCGACAAGCTCACCGAGGCGGTGATCGCGCAGGGGTGCGTCAGCGTGCTGCGGGCGACGTACGTGCACATCGGAGGTGACATGGTCGCCACCGTCGCGCTCTGTGTGGTCGGTTCGTACCAGCAGGCGACCGAGATCGAGGAAGAGCTCCGGTTGGAGACCGCACCGATGGTGGTCCCGCTGGCGGTGCCCGGCACCGCGGCCGCAGGCTGGAGTCGCAAACTCGCGTACGCCGGCCGGGCGAAATCCGTCGGGCTCGACACCAACTCGCCGCCGTACGTGGCGGCCGTGACCGTCGGCGCCCTGAACGTCCGGCAGTACGGGAAGCTACCCGGGGAATGGGCCACCGGCGGCCGTCACGAGCAGAGAGTGTTCCAGGGCGCCGCCGACGAGGTCGTCGGCGCGTTCGCCCGCACCTTCGACAACCTGGCGAACGGCCGATGAGGGCGCGGGCGTTCCGGGCGGTGTCACGCGCCGCCGTCGCGCTCTGCGTCGCCGGGGCCCTCGTCGCGTCGGCCGCACCGGCCCACGCGGCCGGCAAGGGCTGGGAGCTGGATGCCCTCTCGGTGCGCGCGGCGCACGCCATCAGCCGCGGCGAAGGGGTCACCGTCGCGGTGATCGACAGCGGGATCCGGACGGACCACCCGGTCCTGGACGGCCGCGCCTCCGAGGGGCCCGACTTCCTGGGGGATAACGATCAGAAGGAGTCCTGGTACGGCGCGCACGGCACCGCGATGTCCTCCAGCGTCCTGGACGTCGCGCCGAAGGCGAAGGTACTCGGTCTGCGGGCGATCCGGGACCGTGAGGACCCCGACTTCCAGACCTGGGAGGAGAGCGTGGCGAAACCGAAGCCGGGAGCGCCGCGCCCGGCGCGGGACGCCATCCGGTACGCGACCGACCACGGTGCCCAGGTCATCTCACTCTCGCTGGGCTCGAACAATCCCTTCGAGCCGTACCGCCCCGACGAGGCCCACGCCATCCAGTACGCCCTCTCCAAAGGCGTCGTGGTGATCGCGTCCCTGGGCAACGAAGGTGCTGACGGAAACTACGTCAGCTACCCGGCCGCCTATCCCGGCGTGATCGCGGTAGCCGCGAGCACCCCGTCGGGCGGACGAGCCGACTTCTCGTCGGTGCACACGTACGCGGACGTGGCCGCGCCAGGTGTCGACATCTGGGCCGCCAGCATCCGGTCGAAAGGACGGCAGTCCACGGAAGGCACCTCGCCGGCGGGCGCGCTCACCGCGGGCGTCGCCGCGCTGATCGTCGCCAAGTACCCGAAGCTCGCCCCGCGGCAGGTCGCCGACATTCTCCAGAGCACCGCCTCGCACCCGGACCGGCACGACCCGAAGACCGGCTACGGCGTCGTTAACGCGGCCAAGGCGCTGCGCGCGGCCGGAAAGGTCATGGCGCAGCCGTACCTCCTGCCGGCGAACGCCGAGGGCGCGGGTGGGCACTTCGGTCCCGGTGATGACGGGACGCCCCGGCGCGTCGGTCAGCCGATCGACGTGGCCGTGCTGGTGGTGGCCGTCGTCCTGGGTCTCGTCGCCTTGGGAATGATCCTCGGGGGAGTGCTGCTCGTACGCGGCGGCCGGCGGGCCCGCCGGCGTTCGCCGGGCCCGCTCGCAGCCGGGACACCTCCGCCGCAGTGGTGAACCCGCACTGCGCCGCCCCTCGCACCGTCGGTCGAGGGGCGGCGCGGCGGTTGACCACGAGGTCGCCGCTGCACCGTCCGACTGGACACCCCGCCCGCCGGTCATCAGGCGCCTACGAGTCGACGCACCGTGCCCGCAGCCGGCGGACGTGCGCATGATCGGCTGCCGGCGCGGGTAGAAGGAGGTACCTGCGTCGCTGCGGGTCCGCCGGCGATGCCGCCGCCACCGCCCGACGGTCGGCCAGGCCGACCACTGACCGGACGATCGTCGAAGCGGCGGGCGTGCCGCCTGGGCACCCGGGAGCGATGCGCGCAGCCAATGGAGGTGACCAGTCATGTTGACGCACAGTGGATCCGTTCGTCGGTCCCGGACGCCGACCGTCGTCCGCACAGCGCGCGGACGCTCCGTCCGCCGGGTCGGGTGATCGCGATGACCACCCTGCCCGCGCCCCGGCGCCGCTCCACCACCTCGGTGCCCGTCGCGTACGTGCGGCACCTGCAGGCCCGGCTGCTGGAGGCCGAAGCCGGCCTGACCGCGATGAGTGAGAAGTACGAGCGGACGAAGGCCCGCTTCGACCGCTGCTACGCACGCCGCGGCATCACTCCGGACACGGACATCGTCAACTACATCAACGCGAAGTCGATGAACCCGGAGCTCAAGTTCTGGTACGCCAAGGTCGAGCATTTCCAGCGGGAGGTGGCCGCGTACGGGGCGGTGCTGACCGGGCTCGACGCCGCGCGCCGGATGCTCGCCGATGTCGGCTACCGCGTCTCCGACGACCCGCGGCAGCGCAACGGCAGGCGAACGGTGGACCGCGCCGCCTGACGACGTCCCCCGCCCGCCTCGTCGTGCGGTCCGCGGCGCTCGGACGAGCCGGCGGCAACGCCCCCGCAGGCCGGAGAAGCAGGTCGGTTACGGTGGCAGGCGTGACCGAGACGGGTACGGGTGGTGCCGCGGTGCGCGTGACCTGGCACGGGCACAGCACCGTGTGGATCGAGGATTCGGGCACCCGGCTGCTGACCGATCCGCTGCTGCGGGACCGGCTCGCCCACCTACGACGTCGTCGCGGGCCCACGCCGCAGCTGCCGGGGACGCCCGACGCCGTGCTGGTGTCACACCTGCACGCCGACCACCTGGACTTCGCCTCGCTGCGCCGGCTGCCCGGCGAACCCACCCTGGTGGTGCCGGCCGGGGCGGCCCGGCTGGTCCGGCGGGCGCTCGGCGCCGCCACCGACCGGTGCGTCGAGCTGGCCGTCGGCGAGACGACCACGGTCGGCCAGGTCAGGGTCACCGCCGTGCCGGCGGCTCACGACGCGAGCCGTGGCCCCTGGTCCCGGCACCGCGCGCCCGCCGTGGGCTACCTGCTGCAGGGTGCGGCCCGCACCTGGTACGCCGGCGACACCGGTCTCTTCGACGAGATGGGCAAACTCGGCCCGCTCGACCTGGCACTCGTTCCCGTCGCCGGGTGGGGGCCGACGCTCGGCCCCGGCCACCTCGACCCGGCCCGCGCCGCCGAGGCGGTGCGGCGGGCGGCGGCGGCGTGGGCGGTGCCCATCCACTACGGCACGTTCTGGCCGTTGGGCTGCGACCGGATCCGGCCCGACCGGTTCCTGCCGCCGGGGGAGGACTTCGCCCACCACGCCGGTGTCGTCTCGCCCGGTACCCGGGTGCGGGTGCTGAACCCGGGCGAGTCCTGCACGATCACCCGCTCATGACGGCGACGCTCGGCGCACTGGGCTGGCTGATCCTGGTGGTGCTGTTCGGTTCGGTCGTTCCGGTGGTGCCGACCGGCGCGGCGGTCAGCGGCGCGGCCGCGCTCGCCGCCCACCAGCACCCGCTGACCGTGGTCCTCGTGGTGGCCGCCGGCGCGCTCGGCGCGTACATCGGTGATCTGGCCACCTACCTGGTGCTGCTCTGGGGCGGTGAACGCATCGCCCGGCGCCTGCGGTGGCTGCGGGAGCCGCAGCGGTTCGACCGGATGGCCGCCCGGGTGCGCGAGGGACGCGTGTCGCTGCTGCTGGTGTCCCGGCTGGTTCCCGGCGGGCGGGTGCCGGTGCTGCTGGCGGGAGCGGTGGCCGGTCTGACCTGGCGGCGCTTCGCGGTCGCCAACGCCCCGGCGAGCCTGAGCTGGTCGGTGCTCTACGCGGCGATCGGTGTCGTCGGCCGGGCCATCTTCCCCGAGCCGTGGCAGAGCGTGGTCGCGGCGATCCTGCTCGTCGTCCTGGTCACCCAGGGCCTCAGCTGGCTGAGCCGGCGCCGGACGGCGCCGGAGCCTCCGCCGGCGCGGCCATGACCGGCAGGTGTACGCCCGACCGCGCGGGCGCGGCCGGGAGGTCGGCGTCCGCCGGGCGCCCCGCATGCTCGGGCGACGCGTCGTCGGCGGAGCGGCGCAGGCCCAGCTGACCCAACCATGCGAGCAACTGCCGGTGTACGGCGTCCGGGCCGACCAGTTCGCCGTCCTGAGCCCAACCGGCGGGGTGGACGAGCAGGGCATCGGTCTGCCAGCCGCCCAGCCCACCGTGGCAGCCCACCAGTTCCTCGAAGGCCGCCACCTCCTCCAGGCTCGGGTCGACCGCGCTGATCACCACCAGGTCACCGACGTGCTCCATCGTCTGGTGGCGCAGCAGGTCCCGCCGGGCCCGCGGGCCGTACGGCAGCAGCGGGTCGTCGCCCTCGACGTGTCCGTCGCGCAGCCGGTGCCAGCCGCGCGGCCCGACCGCCAGCGGCCCGTCGGCGGAGTCGACGACGACCACCCCGATGCCGGGGTGCGCGGCCAGACCGTCGATCAGCCCCGGAGCGACGACGTCGATGCGTTCCCGCGTCAGCTTCCCCGCGTGCTGGGCGAGGTAGATCATGGCGAGGTTGCCGGAGGCCACCACGACGGTCTGCGGGTCCGTACGCGTCGCCGCCTCCTCCCGGTCGGCCGGTCCGAGGCTCACCTCCCCGTCGCGTCCGGACCGCATGGCGGCTCGGGTGGCCGCGGCGGTGACACCGCCCCGCCCCGCCACCTCGGTGAGCAGCGTGTTGACCCGCCCCCACTCCTCGACCCGTCCGGCCGCCTCGGCGCTCGTGCCGGCGGGTGCCGATCGGCCGTCGGCGGCAGGCGCGGCGGCCGGGGTTGCGAGCCGGGCCACCACCTGGGCGAGGGACTCGCCGTACCGCTGGCGGAAGGTGGCGCCCTGGCTCTGGCCGTGATCGCTGAGCACCACGATGTGGTAGGGCCGGGCGGCCTCGCCGGCCAGCCGCTCCAGGATGCCGAGGGTGTGATCGAGCGCCTCGAGCGCCGCCATCGCCTCCGGCCGGGCCGGGCCGGCGTGGTGGGCCACCTCGTCGTAGTCGACGAAGTCACAGAAGATCACCGGGGCGCCGCGGGCCATCTGCTCGGCGATGAGTGAGACGTTCAGGTCGTTGAGCAGGCTGGCCAGCGGGCGAAGCGCCAGGTATGAGCCGCGTCGGTCACCTCGGGGCTGCACGCCGCGCACCCGCTGGCGTCGCGCCTCGTGCAGCTCGCGCAGCACCTGCCCGGCGCTGAGTACGACAGCCCGGGCGAAACCGTACGGGCTGGTCATGAACGCCGCGTAGCCGGGGGTGGAGCGGCCGGGCAGGCCGGCGCGGCTGACGGTGAGCAGGCTGGTCGAGGCGTCACCGGAGAAGGCGGTGCTGATGCTCACACCGCCGTCGCGCAGCAGTCCGCTGCCGGTGCTGAGGCGCCGCTCGATGTCGGCGGCGTCCCGGGGCCGGCTGGTCACCACGAGGCGGCCGGGGGAGCCGTCACCCGTCGCCTTCTCGTACCACCGGTAGGCCGGCACGTGACGCACGTCCCCGTGCAGCAGGCCCGCCTGGGCCGCCGGCGTGGTGGCCGGCAGGCCGGTGTGCCAGCGCGTCATCCGGTGGCTGCGCGAGCGCAACCAGCGGCCGAGCGTCGGTAGGTTGCCCGCCCGTACGGCCCACTGCACCAGCGGCGCGGCCACGCCGTCGAGCTGGATGACGAGCAGCCCGTCCGAGAGCTTCCCGTCCGCGGGCGGAGCGGCGGGACGGGGCCGCCGCCAGGGGCGGGCGGATCGCCGCCGGCTCGCCGTCCGCCGCACCCGGATCATCAGCCGGAGCGTCTCGCTGACGAACGTGTCGTCCGTGCCGGCGTCGGCGAGCCAGTTGACGATCGCGGCGAGCGCCACGGCGACCCACGCGGCGACGAACGCCACGGCGAAACCGGCGACGTGCGCCTCGGGGTCGAGGCGCAGCGCCACGTACATGACGACCGCCTGCACGCCCACGCCGATGGCGAGCGCGCTGAGCCCGCCGAGCGCGGTGGCCAGGGCGAGCAGCAACGGACGCAGCACCGCCCCGACGACCGTGACCAGCGCCACCAGCCACAGCATCGCGACCAGACCGCTCGCGGTGACCCCGGGCAGCAGCCAGAGCGTGGTGCTGAGCACCACGAACGAGGTCGCCATGCTGCGTACCAGCGCGCGTATCCGTGCGCCGGTCGGCCGGTAGCCGAGCAGCACCCGCAGGGCCATGCGAGCGGGTTCGGGCAGCCGGTGGCGCTTACCGGCATCCACCTGCGGATCCATCCTCGCCACGATGCCACATCCGAGCTATCAAGATCCTCCCCGTGCGGAGTGGGTCACACCGGTACGAGGGTCTGCCCGGGCCGGCACGATCCGCCACACCCGCCGTCCGTCGGCGGGACCGGAATCTTCAACGCTCGAGGTGGCCGTCCACCATCCCGAGCAGGGTGTCGGCTGCGGCGCTCACCCGCCGCCCGGTGGCCGTCGCCGCGTGCAGCGCCCACTCCAGCGACTGGTCGGTGACCGGCAACGCCGTCACCTCGGGCCCCGGCGGCACGTTGCGCACCGGCAGGATCGCCACCCCGAGCCCGTGCCGGACGAAGTCGGCGGCGACGGTGACGTCGGCCACCTCCATGGCGATGTGTCGGTCCAGCCCGGCGGCGCTGAACGCCTGGTCGTTGGTGGTCCGGTTGGCGTAGCCGAGCGGATAGTCGATGAACGCCTCCTCGGCCACGTCCGCGAGCACGACGCTGTCCCGCTCGGCGAGGCGGTGTCCGGCCGGCACCACGAGCACCTGGGGCACCGGCACCAGCCTCCGCGTCTCGAGGTTCGGGAAGGGCCGGCGGCCCACCCCGAGGAACGCCACGTCGATCTCACCGTCGACCAGCGAGCGGGCCAGGCCGGCCGAGCCGTTCCAGGTCGCGGCCCGCAGGTGCAGCGCGACCCGGGGATGGCGGGTGTGGAACTCGCCGAGCAGACCCGCGAAGTCGATCCCGCCGACGCCGGTCAGGCAGCCGACCACCACCGTCCCGCGCAGTTCCCGGCCGGCCTCGTGCACCGCGTCCCGGGCGGCCTGCGCCGCGTCGAGGGTGGCCCGCGCCTGCGGTAGCAGCGCCTCGCCCGCCTCGGTCAGGTCCACCCGCTGCGCGCTGCGTTCGAACAGGGCCGAGCCGAGTTCTCGCTCCAGCGAGGAGATCGAGGCGGAGACCGCCGACTGCACGACGTGCAGCCGGTTGGCCGCCCGGGTGAAGCTTCGCTCCGTGGCGACCGCGACGAAGTACTCCAGGTGCCTGAGTTCCACGCCGCCCAGGATCACACACGTCGGCGGCCGGTCCTGCCGCCGGAGCTGGCCTTCCTCGCCGTCCCGTCCAGCGCGGCGCCGAACCACGCCCCGGCCGGGCTCCGGTGCGGGCGCCTCCCGGGCCGTTCGCGAAGCCCGCAATGAACTTGACCTTGACGTACGCGTCAATGTTTACGGTCGCTGCCATGAAGAGTTCGCAGTTCGACGGCAAGGCAGTGATCGTGACCGGTGGAGGTACCGGCATCGGGCGGGCCACGGTCCGCGCGTTCGCCGCCCAGGGTGCCGGGGTGCTCGTCGTGGGCCGCACGGCGTCGCGGCTGGCCGAGACGGCGCAGGGGCTGCCGGGTGTCCGCCCACTCGTCGCCGATGTCGCCGCCCCGGGCGCCGCCGAGATGATCGTCGGTGCGGCCCTGGACCACTTCGGCCGTGTCGACGTACTCGTGAACAACGCCGCTGTCGTCCGGCGGACGCCGCAGGACGACACGAGTGGTCGGCGGGCCGCCGGGCAGATGGTCGCCACGAACCTGCTCGCCCCGATGTACCTCGCCCAGGCGGCCCTGCCGCAGCTGGCCACGCACCAAGGCGTGGTGGTCAACGTGAGCACCGCCATCGGCCAGCGCGGGTGGCCGATGCCGGACGGCGGGCTGTACGTGGCGTTGAAGGCCGCGTTGGAGACACTCACCCGGACCTGGGCCGTCCAGTTCGCACCGCACGGAGTCCGCGTCGCGGCGGTCGCTCCCGGGCCCATCGCCACGCCGATCGCCCAGCACCAGGGTCTGGACCCCGGGCAGGCGGCGGCGCTGCGGACCGCCCTCATCGCACACGTACCGCTCGGGCGAATCGGCCAGCCGGAAGAGGTCGCCTTCTGGATCACCCAGCTGGCCCGGCCCGAGGCCGCCTACACCACCGGCGTGGTCATCCCCGTCGACGGCGGAGCGGTCGTCGCCTGACCGCCCGGGTAGCCTCACGCCGTGCGGATCGGCGAGCTGGCCCGGGTCACCGGTGTGTCGACCAGGACCCTGCGGTTCTACGAGGGCCTGGAGCTGCTGGAGTCCCGGCGCGCATCCAATGGCTACCGCGAATACGATCCGGCGGCGGTGGTGCGGGTGAGGAACATCCGTCACCTGCTCTCCACCGGGCTGACCCTGGACGATGTCGCCCACTTCCGCCGTTGCCTCGACGGCGACCTGCGTGCCGCCACGCCCGCTCCGGCCATGGTCGCGCTCGCCCGGCGGAGGCTCGCCCTGCTCGACGATCGGATCAGCGCGCTCAGCGCGGCCCGGGACAACCTCGCGCGCGGTCTGCGGGACGCCGTCGGCGACGGTGCTCCGTCGTGTTGACGACGAACGGTCCCCGCCGGGCTTGACCCTCGAGCTGGTCGAGTCCGCATGATCTCCGTCGCTGACCGAGATGAGGGAGTGGGCGATGGATCTCGACAGTCCGGTGCTCCGGATGTGCCAGGACGGCATGCGCGCCGAGGCCGAGGGCCGACCGGCGGCGGCCCGTACGCTCTTCCGGCGGGCGTGGGACGCGAGCCGCGACGACTACGAGGCCTGCGTGGCGGCGCACTACCTGGCGCGCCATCAGAGCGAGCCCGAGGAGATCCTGTACTGGAACCGGGAGGCGCTCGCGCGCGCAGACAGGGTCGGTGACGACCGGGTGGCTGCCTTCTACCCGTCGCTGCACGTTGGCGTGGGGCTCGCGTACGAGCGGCTCGGCGATCCCGACCGGGCGCGGGTCGCGTTCGACCGCGCCCGCGAGCACATGCCCGCGCTGCCACCCGGCGAGTACGGCGACCTGCTGCGCGCCGCCATTACCGAGGGCCAGGCCCGCCTGGGTGGACCGCGGGATCGAGACCGGGTCGCGCCTCCCAGCTGACCTGCGGCCGGGGCCGCTGCCGTCGGGCCGCGCCGCGGCGCCTCGGGCGGGCAACCGGCTGATCGCCGGCCAGGTGCCGCGCGGCAACCGGGCCGGTGAGGCGTAGGTGTGGGCGGCGGGTGGCGGGCCGTCGCCGGGCGTCCGGCGACGGCCCGCCGCGTACGGGTCAGTTGGGGTTGTCGCCGTGGGTCAGCGTCTCCCAGGCGACGAAGAGGTTGTTGGTACCGGCGGGACGTTGCTGCAACGTGAGGGTCTGCGTGTTGGTCATCGCGTTGCCCAGGCGGTTGGCCATGGCGTTGTAGCCGACCTCGGTGATCGGACCGAGACCACGCACGAGGCTTCCGTCGCAGAGCCAGGACGGCGGCGCTTCGCCGAGCTGGTACCGCGAGTGGAAGCCGAGAGCGTGCCGTAGCCGCTCACCGACCTGCGGGTAGAGGTCCAGACCCTGGATCCGCGAGGTCTCCGCGACGTGCGAGATGGCTGAGATGCCGTACCCGGTGTGGGTGAAGTCGCGGCAGGTCTCCTGGGCGAGCCCGGCCACGAAGGTGGACTGGTCGTGCCAGTAGCCGATGATCTCGCCGGGGGTGTCCAGGCCGCTGCCGGGGACCGTGTACGGCAGGGGGCCGTCGCTGGGCAGGTAGACGAAGGCGCGGGTCCGGTTGAGGAAGCGGGTCACCGCCGCGTTGTAGGCTGCCCGGTCCTCCAGGAAGACGGAGATGCCGACAGCGGCCTCCATCATGGTCAGCTCCCAGTTTCCGTTGCTGTTGGAGCCGTTGCGTACCACCGGCAGGTAGACGTTGCGCAGCATGGTCGAGAACCGGTTGACATTGGGCCAGCTGCTGTACGTGTACCTGATGATCTCCGCGGCGCGGGGCCAGACCGAACCCGCCCATCCGGTTTGCAGGGGGGCGTTGCTGCCGGTGTGCGAGGTGATCGTCGCCGACCAGGCGTCCATGATCTGGATCGCCTTCTGTGCGTACCGGGTGTCGCCGGTGATGTGCCAGGCGAGCGCGTCGGTGTACGCGGCGATCGCGTCCTCGCGCTCATCGGTGCAGCCGTTGTTCGGGTTGGAGTAGGAGCCGCACTCGACCACCGGGCGCGGTGCCGGGTTGCGTGACAGCGAGGCGTATCGGCTGCTCATCATCTGGTCGAACGCCGACGCCCAGGGCTGCGCGCCGGCCTGCACCCGGCCGCGGATGAAGTCGAGTTGCCCGCGGCTGACCAGCACACCGGGGTGGGTGAAATCACCGGACGGCGGTGGTGTCGTGCCGCCGGGCAGCGTCCAGCTCTGGTTCGCGGCACCGGTGCAGCTCCAGATCTGCAACGGGGTGCCGTCGGCGGAACTCGGGCCGGTCGCGTCCAGGCACTTGCCCGAGTTGGGGTTGACCAGCTGCGTGCCGCTGGCCGCCCACTGCTGTGCCCCGGTGCCGTTGCAGTCGTAGAGCTGCACCTTGGCGCCGTTGGCGCTGCTGGCGGCGGCGACGTCGAGGCACTTGCCGAGCGCCCGGACGGTGCCGTCGTCCGCGACGGTCCATTGCTGGGCGGCGCTGCCGTTGCAGGTCCAGAGCTGCACCTGGGTGCCGTTGGCGGAGCTGGCGCCGGCCACGTCGACGCACTTGCCGCCGTACCCCGTGATGGGGCCGACGGTGGCCGCGTACGCGCTGGGGGCGCCGACCGTCGTGCTCGCGGGTACGACGAGGGCGACCGCGGCGAGCGCGGCGGCCAACCGGGTGCGGTGCCGGCGGGGTGGAGGCTCGGGTGATCGTCGCGCCATGTCATGATCCTTCCCACCGCGATGCGGTACATCCGGGACAAATCCGCTGCTGACCGGCGCGCCGGCAACCGGATGGTGGCGTGGGGCTGTCAGGCCTGGTCGGTGGTAGGGGCTCGGTCGGGACGGCGGACCAAACTGTTAATTGTGTTAATCATTACATGTAAACTCATCGCTATCAATGTCGGCATGCTGAGTACCAGGCATCGAACGGCATGCGGGTGAGCGGTACCGTCCGCGGGCACGTCCGCGAACCCGGCCGGATCAGGGGACGGGAGTGTGACAAGTGACCGAGCCGGTGCGGAGCAGGGGCGCGGTGAACGGAGCGCCGGCGGAGCAGGGCCTCGACCGCGAGGTGTGCGCGCGGTGGCGACTGACGCCCGGGCCGGCGCTCGGGCACCGCGGGAAGGGGACCTGGGCGGTCACCCGTGGTGGCGAGCCGTTCGTGGTCAAACACCTGCATCCGCAGCGCTTTCCCGACTGGCGTTACACGCTGCGGGTGGCGGCGGCGTTGCGCGCCCAGGGGTGGCCGACCCCGGAGCTCGCCGAGGAGCCGGTGAGCGTCGCCGGCGGCGCGTGGGTGCTCTTCCATCGCCTCCCCGGCCGATCACCGAACCCGGCCGAGGCGGACAGGCCCGCCGAGGAGCGTGCTCGGGGGAGGCTGCTCGCCGAGCTCCACGCGTCCGCCGCGGCCACCGGCATCGTCGACCAGCGGCGTGGGTTCACCCTCCCGGCGGAGCTGGTGCGCGACCCGGTGCTGGACCACTGGCTGCGCGTGCACGAGGCCGCCCGCCCGGACGAAGGGCGGGCGCTGCGGGCGTACCGTGACGCGGCGCTGCGATGGTTCACCGACAATCCCGTCGGGAACGCTCCGCGCAGCGTCGTCCACGGCGACTTCGTTCCCTGGAACCTGCTGTTCGACGACGGCCGGCTGACCGGCGTCGTCGACTTCGAGGGAACCCACCACACGTACCAGGTGGCCGACTTCGCGTTGTCTTGGCGTGGCCACCACGATGACGTCCTGCGGGGCTACGACGAGGTGCGCCCCTTGTCGGACGGCGAATGGGCGTTGGTGCGGCCGACCTTCTGGGCGTGGTTGTTCATCGGGATGAAGGATCTGCTCGCGAGCCACTACGGCGGAGTCGGGCGGGTCGACTCGCTGCCGACGCTCGAATGGCAGGTCCGTCACCTCCGGAGGCACTCACCTCTGCTCGCGGCGAAGGTGGGCGCGTCCCCGCTGGCCTTCGACCAGTGACGCGCACCGGCCAGGTAACGGCTGCCCGAAAAAGGCAACGTCAGCCGCCGCCGACCCGTGGTTGCCGGTGGTCGGTCAACCGGAGGCCGACGCCGCGTACCGCGTCGATGGTGACGCCGGTGCCGAGCTCGCCCAGCTTGCGCCGCAGTCGCTTGACCAGTGACTGTACGTCCGCCCGGCGCTCCAGGCCCTCGTCGCGCCAGACCGCCCGGTGCAGCTCGGCGTAGCTCCACACGCGCACCGGCTCGGCCTTGAGACAGGTCAGCAGATCGTGTTCGAGGCGGGTCAGCGCGACCTCCTGGTCGCCGTAGCGCGCGGTCGACCGGGCCGAGTCGATCAGCAGTGCGTCGTCGACCGGATCGGGCGGGGTGGGTGGCGCCGGCGTCGCCCCGGACAGGTGGCGCGGGACGGCGATCAACCGACGCAGTTCGTCGACATCGGCCACCAGCAGCAGTGGTGCGACGCCGTCGAGGCGCTCCGCGAGCCGCAACCGCTCGGCAGGCGACGGCGCCACCGCGATGACCAGCGGATACAGCTCCTCGGCCGGATCAGGACCGTCCGGCACCGCAATCTCGTCGACCTCGCCCACCGTACCCATCCCGGGAATGACGGGCAGTTTCTGCCCGCATTGATCTTGGCCGTGACAATTGTTGGCAGGCGTCAAACCGTTGCCAACAAACTCTTAGTGACAACTTGCTCACCGCATGTGCTTGATCGTCCATTCATCTCGATCATAGTGTCCAACCGGGCAACCGGCGTGACCCGCGCGGTGCATGGGGGGGCTTGGAGGGGATCGTCCGAACCGGTATCCAGACGGGGACGATCGTCCTGCACCTTCACCATGGCCCATTCAACCCCCTGGGTCGTCCTGAAGGAGGCAACACCGAATGTTCAGACGTCCACATTGGACACGCGTCGCCAGATCCCTGGTGAGCGCGGGCGCGGCGACGGTTCTCGTCGCCACAGCGCTCGCCGCCACGGGTTCGGGCGCCCAGGCCGCATCAGGCGGCTTCGGCACCGGCGCACCCTCTCCGGCGGACAAGATCCGTCCGGAACTCACCAAGCAGCTCGAGGGCAAGGCCGAGAGCGACTTCTGGATCCGCTTCAAGGACCGGGCGGACCTGAGCCAGGCCAGCAAGAACAAGGACTGGAACAAGCGGGGCGCCGAAGTGGTAGCCGCCCTCAAGAAGGCCGCCGACGAGAGCCAGGCCAAGGTCAAGGCCGAGCTCTACGGCACGGGCGCGAAGTACCAGAGCTTCTGGGCGACCAACGCGATCCGGGTCAGCGGCGGCTCGCTGGGGCTGGCGCAGAAGATGGCCGCGCACTCCGAGGTCGAGGCCCTCTACGCCCCGGTCGCCTACCAGATCCCCAAGACCACCGAGGGGGACGCCGAGAAGGCCGTGAACGCCCTCGAGTGGGGCATCGCCAACATCAACGCCGACGACGTCTGGTCCCAGTACGGCGTCACCGGTGAGGGCATCACGATCGCCAACATCGACACCGGCGTCCAGTTCGACCACCCGGCGCTGGTGGGCTCCTACAGGGGCAACAACGGCGACGGCACGTTCGACCACAACTACAACTGGTTCAACGCCGCCGGCACCTGCGCGGCGGCCCCCTGTGACGGCGACGGCCACGGCACCCACACCATGGGTACGATGGCCGGCTCCGACGGTGGGGCGAACCAGATCGGTGTCGCCCCCGGCGTCAAGTGGATCGCCGCGAACGGCTGCTGCCCCAGCGACGCCGCTCTGATCAACTCCGGTCAGTGGATGCTCGAGCCGACCGACCTCAACGGCCAGAACGGCGACGTCACCAAGCGGCCGAACATCATCAACAACTCCTGGGGCACCGTCCTGCCGTCGAACGACCCGTTCATGGAGGACGTGACCCTGGCCTGGACGGCGTCGGGCATCTTCGGCGTCTTCTCCAACGGCAACAGCGGCCCCGGCTGCCAGAGCAGCGGCTCTCCGGGCAGCCTGGAGAGCAACTACTCGGCCGGCGCGTACGACATCAACAACAACATCGCCTCCTTCTCGGCGCGTGGCCCGGGGCAGAACGGCGGGATCAAGCCGAACATCTCGGCTCCCGGCGTGAACGTCCGGTCCAGCGTGCCGGGCAACGGGTACGCGAGCATCAGCGGCACCTCGATGGCGGCCCCGCACCTCGCGGGCGCGATCGCGCTGCTGTGGTCGGCGGCGCCCGGGATGGTCGGCGACGTCAACGCGACCCGCGGGCTGCTCGACGACAGCGCCGTCGACACCAACGACGCGCAGTGCGGTGGCACCGCCGATGACAACAACGTGTGGGGTGAGGGCCGGCTCGACGCGCTCGCGCTGCTCAACTCCGCGCCGATCGGCGACACCGGCACCGTGACCGGCACCGTCACCGACGCGGGCACCGGTGCCCCGCTCGCGGGTGCGGCCGTGGCCCTGACCGGCCCGGCCGACCGGCAGCTCAGCACCGGGGCGGACGGGAAGTTCTCGTCCCTGCTTCCGGTCGGTGACTACCAGGTCGTGATCACCGCGTTCGGGTACGCGCAGAAGACGGCGACCGCGACGATCACGCCGAACGGGACCACGACGCTCAACATCGCGCTCGACGCGGTGCCGAGCGTCAACATCACCGGTACCGTCACCGACGGCTCCGGGCACGGTTGGCCGCTCTACGCCAAGGTCACGGTCGTGGGCCCGTCGGGCCTGTCCGACTACACCGCGCCCGGCAACGGCCGCTACAGCCTCCAGGTTCCGGCCGGGGCGACCTACAGCCTGAAGGTCGAGTCGGTGTACCCGGGCTACGAGACGGTGACGAAGGAGGTCGTCGTCGCCTCGCGCAACGTCGTCACCAACGTCGCCGTGCCCGCGAAGGCGGACGCGTGCGAGACGGCGCCCGGCTACGGCTACGGCTCCGACGGTGAGTTCGAAACCTTCAACAGCGGCACCACGCCGAGCGGCTGGGAGGTCGTGGACCACCTGGGCAACGGCCAGGTCTGGAAGTTCACCGACGACGGCAACCGGGGCAACCTGACCGGTGGCAACGGCGGCTTCGCCAACGTCGACAGCGACCGCTACGGCGGCAGCGGGCAGCAGGACACCTCGCTGGTCAGCCCGGTCGTCGACCTGAGCGACGTCACCGCGCCGGTGATCCGGTTCAACCAGGACTTCAACTGGCTCGGCCCGGAGAAGGCCGACGTGGACCTCAGCCTCGACGGCGGCGAGACCTGGACGAACGTCCTCAACCAGACGAACGACGCCGCCGGTCCGCGCCTGACCGAGGTGGCGATCCCGCAGGCCGCGGGTCAGTCGCAGGTCCGCGTGCGGTTCCACTACTACGACGCCGCGTACGAGTGGTGGTGGCAGGTCGACAACGTGCTCATCGGCAGCGAGGTCACCTGCGAGCCGACCGACGGCGCCCTGGTGTTCGGCCACGTCCGTGACAAGAACACCGGCGGGTACGTCAACGGTGCCACGGTCACCAGCGCCGACAAGCCGGCGGAGAAGGTCACCACGGTGGCGACTCCGGACGACACCGGTCTCGAGGACGGCTTCTACTGGATGTTCTCCTCGCTGACCGGCACGCACAAGTTCACCGCGACGGCCGGCAACTACGTCAGCCAGAGCAAGAACGTCGACGTCCAGGCCGACTGGGCGACCGGCACGAACTTCCAGCTCAAGGCCGGCCAGCTGTCCGTCACCCCGGGCACGCTGAGCGGCACGGCCAAGATGCCCAGTGGCAAGGCCAGCAAGACGTTCACCGTGACCAACACCGGCGGCGCGCCGGTCGACGTCGCGTTCGGTGAGCGCGACGCCGGCTTCGAGCTCCAGCGGGCCGACGGGTCCCGGGTGAGCCGGCAGCAGATCCTCGGCGCCGAGGGTGCGCCCGAGCAGCGGCTGAAGGTGGCGACCTCGTTCGCCGCCCAGGCCTCCGGCAAGTCGTCGACGGCGGCCACCGCGGTCGGCCCCCAGGCCGACCCGTGGACGAACCTGCCCGCCTACCCGGCAGTCGTCATGGACAACCGGGTGGTGAACCTCGACGGCAAGGTGTACTCGATCGCTGGTGGTGACGGGTCCGCGTCCAGCACGAAGAACTACGTGTACGACCCGGTCGCCCAGACGTGGTCGCCGATCGCCGATCTTCCTGAGGCACGCAACGCCCTGACGGTGGGTGTCCTCGACGGCAAGATCATCGCGACCGGCGGCTGGGCGGCTGCCGGCCCGTCCGGCACCACCTGGGCGTACGACCCGGGCGCCGACTCCTGGAGCCAGCTCGCCGACAACCCGGCGCCGCGCGCCGCGGCCGGGCAGGCGATCGCCGACGGCAAGCTCTACGCCATCGGCGGCTGCACGAGCTCGGCCTGCACGCCGATGTCGAGCACCGTGGTCCGCTACGACCCGGCCGGCGACAGCTGGGAGACGCTGCCCGAGTACCCGAAGTCGGTGGCGTTCGCCTCCTGCGGCGGGATCGACGGCATGATCTACTGCACCGGCGGTAACGACGGTGCCACCGCGCACAAGGCCAGCTACGTCTTCGACCCGGGTGCCAACACCTGGAGCCCGATCGCCGACGCGCCGGTCGACCAGTGGGCCTCGTCGTTCGCTGTCGCCAACGGCAAGCTGCTGATCGTCGGTGGTGTGCAGGCTGGTGCCGTCACCAACGCCGCCTTCGCCTTCGACCCCAGCACCGGGTCGTGGGAGAACCTGCCGAACGCCAACGCCCCGCGCTACCGCGGTGGTGCGGCGTGTGGCTTCTACAAGGTCGGCGGCTCCTCGGGTGGCTTCACCCCCACCCGGGAGAGCGAGGTGCTGCCCGGCTTCGAGGAGTGCGCCGTCGGCGGCGCCGACGTCAGCTGGCTGACGATCGACAAGTCCGAGGTCACGCTGGCGCCGGGTGACAAGGTCACGGTCACCGTCGGAATGACGGCGAACGTCGACCAGCCGGGCACCTACACCGGCCAGGTCACCATCAAGGAGAACACCCCGTACACGGTGGATCCGGTGACCGTGTCGATGACCGCGCAGGCTCCGAACACCTGGGGCAAGCTGATGGGTACGGTCACCGGGAACAGCTGCCAGGGCGGTGCTGCTCCGCTGAACGGCGTGACCGTCCAGGTCGACTCGTGGGCGAGCTCGCTCACCCTCTCCACCAACGCGGAGGGTAAGTACGCCTACTGGCTCGACAAGCGGAACAACCCGCTGACCATGATCGTCGCCAAGGACGGCTGGAAGCCCCAGACCCGTTCGGCGAAGATCAACACCAGCACGCCCACGGTGGAGGACTTCGCGTTGTCTCCCACCAAGTGCTGACGCTTGACCGCTGACGCACGACGTCCGGCCCGCCTGGTCCCACCAGGCGGGCCGGACCCCTTCCTGGACCCGCCGCACGGCGTGCTGTGGGTCGGCCCCGGGCGAGGGCACAACATGCGCGATGTCGCGGCCCGAGGGGCCCTGAGGGCGCAACCTCCGGGTGCGGCGGCGAGGTCAGGCCTGGCTGCCGTGCCCCAGCTGGGCGCGCAGCCGCGTTCTCCGGCCGCCGGGGCGCCTGTCCGGTCAGGCCGAGGCGAGCCGGAAGCCCACTCCGCGGACGGAGTCGATGGTCGCCGAGGCGTCCAGCGTGGCGAGCTTCCGTCGTATCCTGCGCACCACCGAATGCATGTCGGAGCCGCGCCCGAGGTGTTTGTTGCCCCAGACCTTGAGGTGCAGCCGTTCGTAGGTCCAGACCCGGCCGGGCGCGCCCATCAGACACAGTAGAAGGTCGTGCTCCAGGCGCGTCAACTTGATCTCGCGGTCCAGCCAGCGCGCCACCCGCCGGTCCGAGTCGACAGTCAGTGCCGGCGCCGGCGCCGGCGCCGGTGGTGCGGGTGGCGGTGGCGCGGTGGCGCCGGGCCCGGCGTCGACCGTGATGGCCCGTACCGGGCGGATCTCCGCCTCGGTGGCCGGTTTCTCGGCTCCGCCGAGAAATTCTCTCGCCTGATCGACGCTCGAGACGATCAGGAACGCCTCCGTGCCGCCGAGCAGTTGCGCGAGCTGCCGGCGCGCGGCCGGCGCGGAAGCGATGCCGATGACCATGGATGCGACCGGGATCCCCCGCATTCCCCACCTCTTCCGGTTTCCCCACTGACACCGGGATGGTTCCTGGATGACGCAGATCAATCTGCGGAGTGACCCTAGCCGGGCTTTATCTCGGTTTGGTTAAGAATATTTGCACGTAGGCATTCATAAATGGAGTCTCATGGCTCGCGATCTCGGCATTGTCATGTTCATGACAAGGTGACCGAGTTTTGACAGGAACCCTTTTCCCTGTATCGCCTGGTTGCGCCCGGTCTGGGGGCGTCGGTTACGGCTACCAGCGAGTACGTTGGCGCATTGGCGCCCGCCGGCCCGCCGTGCAGCGGCGAATTTCCGGAATCGAGTGCATTCGCATTCTGCCCCATGTTGTTGAACGGCAACTCGGCATCGGAGTCAATAATCGGTTGCACTCCAGTGCGGGCCGGGGCCCGTCCTGGCGCCGGGATCGTCGCTGCGGGGTTTCGTTGTATACATTTCTGTCGGCCGTGGATACGGGGGGGATTGGCCAAGGCAATGGTTGCGGAAGTCGTCGTGCGGGGTGGTCGTCGGTCCGCAGGTAATGTGCCCTCGGCCCGCACGCCGGCCCGCCGAGCCCGACCCCGTCGACCCGGGCCACAGCCCCGCCCCCGGCCGGTGCCGTACCGGCCGGGGGAGCGGAGAACGCCACGGTGGGCTCGGCTGCGCGCGGGCGACCACCCGTCGGCGAGCAACCATGCCGCGTCGGTGCCCGCGCCGTTGCACAGCCCGTTGATGACGAGACGGGTCTTCATCGACGACGACGCTCCAGTCCGGATGGCCGAAACTTAGCTACACATCGATGAGCTGTCAGGAAGGATTGCTACATTTCGGAGGTTCGGCCCCGCAGCCACGCACGGATCTGTTCGCCGTGCTCGTCGAGCTCGGGCGGTGGCAGTTCGTACCGTGCCGGGGTCTCCGACAAGGTGATGGGGTGGCGGATGCCCGGCACGCCGCCGACGGTGACCACCGGGTCGAGCCCCAGTTCCTCGGCGAGCGAAACGCCGCCGTCGACGGTGTTGATGGGTGCGCACGGCACGCCGGCGGCCAGCAACTCCCGGAACCACTCGTTCTTCGTGCGCTGGGCGAGCCGTTGGACGAGCAGCGTCCGCAACTGCTCCCGGTTGGCGGTGCGGTCCCGGTTGCGCGCGAAACGCGGGTCGTCGGGCAGGTCCGGCAGGTCGAGCACCTGGCAGAGCCTGCGGAACTGGCCGTCGTTGCCGGCGATGACGACCAGTTCGCCGTCGGCGGTGGGCAGTGGCTCGTACGGGCAGAGGCTGGGGTGCGCGTTGCCCATCCGGTACGGGGCGGTGCCGCCGGCGACGTAGCCGCTGGTGTGGTTGACCAGCCCCGACAGCGCGGAGCTGAGAAGGTTCACCTCGACGTGCTGGCCGCGGCCGGACTGCCCGCGGTGGTGCAGGGCGGCAAGGATGCCGAGGCTCGCGTGCAACCCGGCCATCACGTCGAAGACGGCGACGCCGGCGCGGTAGGGCGGGCCGTCCGGTTCGCCGGTGAGGCTCATGAGGCCGGAGACCGCCTGGACCATCAGGTCGTAGCCGGGGTGGTTCGCGCCGGTGCCGGTGCCGAAGCCGCTGATGCTCGCGTAGATGACCTTCTCGTTGGTGGCGGCGACGGTGTCGTAGTCCAGGCGGAACCGGGCGAGACCGCCGGGGCGGAAGTTCTCGATCACCACGTCGGCGCGGCGGACCAGTTCCTGGGCCGCCGCGAGGTCGTCCGGGTCCTTCAGGTCGAGCACGACGGAGCGTTTGTTGCGGTTGATGCCGAGGTAGTACGTCGAGACGTCGTCGCGGGTCGGGGGCATCCAGGTACGGGTGTCGTCACCGTCCGGGCCCTCCACTTTGACGACCTGCGCGCCCAGATCGGCCAGGAGCATCGTGGCGTACGGGCCGGCGAGGATCCGGGAGAAGTCCGCGACGAGCAGGCCGGCCAGCGGGCCCGATGATTGCTGCACCATGTCTCCGCCCGTTCTGCGGACGGGTGTCCGCGAAATCAGCCTGCTCCACCTGGACCGCCCCGGTGTCACCGGGAACGCGGACGACGGACGCCAGCCCGAAGCCGCCCCCCGGCAATGATCGATGACGATGGCACCCGTCGGGCGCCGGCCCCTCGCGGTTCGTCCCCGGTGCCACTAGAGTCGACCGCAGCAATTCCCGTGGATCGATCCCTGGCCACCCGCCACGGCGAGGAGCGTGTCATGCAGCTGCCCGAAGGCGTCGAGGTCGTCGGCCCCCGGCACGACCGCCACGACGAGATCCTCACTCCACCGGCGCTCGCCTTCCTGGCCGAGTTGCACCGCGCCTTCGACACCCGCCGCCGAGAGCTGCTCGCCGCGCGTGCCGAACGTGTAGCCGCGATCGCTGCCGGCGGGATGCTGGACGTCCTGCCCGAGACGAAGCACGTCCGTGAGGGCGACTGGCAGGTCGCCCCGCCTGCGCCCGGTCTCGTCGACCGGCGGGTGGAGATCACCGGACCGACCGACGCGAAGATGACCATCAACGCCCTGAACTCGGGGGCGCGGGTGTGGCTCGCCGACCTGGAGGACGCGAACACGCCGCTGTGGGAGAACGTGATCGGCGGCCAGCTGAACCTGCGCGACGCGATCGAGAAGACACTCACCCACACCGCTCCGGACGGCCGGCGCTACATCCTGCGCGACGGCGAGCTGGCCACCATCGTGGTCCGGCCGCGCGGCTGGCACCTGACCGAGAAGCACATCCTGGTCGACGGCGAACGCACCTCGGCCGGCCTCGTCGACTTCGGCCTCTACTTCTTCCACTGCGCGAGGCGTCAACTCGACCGTGGCAGCGGGCCCTACTTCTACCTGCCCAAGATGGAGAGCCACCTGGAGGCGCGGCTCTGGAACGACGTGTTCCTGCTGGCCCAGGAACGGCTCGGCATCCCACGCGGCACCATCCGCGCCACAGTGCTCATCGAGACCTACCCGGCGGCGTTCGAGATGGACGAGATCCTCTACGAGCTGCGCGAGCACTCCGCCGGGCTCAACGCCGGCCGCTGGGACTTCATGTTCAGCGTCATCAAGACGTTCCGTACCCGGGGCCGTGACTTCCTGCTGCCGGACCGCAACGCGGTGACCATGACGGCGCCGTTCATGCGCGCGTACACCGAACTGCTGGTGCGGACCTGCCACCGGCGCGGCGCGCACGCCATCGGCGGCATGGCCGCGTTCATCCCGAGCCGCCGCGACCCGCAGGTCAACGAGACGGCACTGGCGAAGGTACGCGAGGACAAGACCCGCGAGGCGGGCGACGGTTTCGACGGCTCCTGGGTGGCCCACCCCGACCTCGTGCCGATCTGCCGCGAGGTCTTCGACGGCGTCCTCGGCGACCGGCCGCACCAGCTCGACCGCACCCGCGAGGACGTCCGCGTCACCGCCGCTCAGCTCCTCGACGTGGCCGCTACGCCCGGACGGCAGACCGAGGCGGGGCTGCGCAACGCGATCAGCGTCGGCGTCCAGTACCTCGCGAGCTGGCTGCGCGGCACCGGCGCGGTGGCCATCTTCAACCTGATGGAGGACGCGGCCACCGCCGAGATCTCCCGCTCCCAGGTCTGGCAGTGGCTGCACAACGGGGTCACCCTCGACGACACCGGCGAGAAGGTCGACCGGGAGCTGATCGAGCGGCTGGCCGACGAGGAACTGGCGAGCCTGCCCGGTGACCGGGCCGACTGGATCGCCGCCCGGGACCTGTTCATGGAGGTCGCCGTGGCCGACGACTTCGTGGACTTCCTCACCCTGCCCGCGTACGAACGGATGCCCTGACACCTGGGGCCGCGACGGAAGGTCGGCGATGACCACGACGGACATCAGCACCCTCGCCGCGGCACTGCGAGCCGTGCTCGGCGACGCCCAGGTGATCAGCGACCGGCAGGAGCTGCGCACCTACGAGTGCGACGGGCTCGCCCAGTACCGGGTGATCCCCGCCCTCGTGGCGTTGCCCCGCACCGCGGCCGAGTGCGCGGCGACGGTCCGCGCCTGCGTCGACGCCGGCGTGCCGTTCGTGGCCCGCGGTTCGGGCACCGGCCTGTCCGGCGGGGCGCTGCCACACGCCGAGGGAGTGCTCGTCGTCACCTCCCAGATGCGCGCGATCCGGGCGGTCCTGCCGCAGGACGAGCGGGCCGTGGTCGAGCCCGGCGTCATCAACCTCCACGTCACCCGGGCCGCCGCGCCGTACGGCTACCACTACGCACCCGACCCGTCGAGCCAGCAGGTCTGCTCGATTGGTGGCAACGTGGCGGAGAACTCCGGAGGCGCGCACTGCCTGAAGTACGGCTTCACCACCAACCACGTCACCGGCCTGGAGGTGGTCACCCCCGACGGCGACCTGGTCCGGCTCGGTGGCGCCGCCCCCGACGCGCCCGGCTACGACCTGCTGGGTGCCTTCGTCGGTTCGGAGGGGACGCTGGGCATCACCACCGAGGTCACCGTGCGGCTCACCCGCTCACCGGAGTCGGTGCGTACGCTGCTGGCCGGCTTCGCCGGCACCGACCAGGCCGGCGCGGCCACCTCCGCGATCATCGCGGCGGGCGTGGTGCCGGCGGCCATCGAGATGATGGACGCGCTCGCCATCGAGGCCGCCGAGGCGGCGGTGCAGTGCGGCTACCCGGCCGGCGCGGGCGCCGTGCTGATCGTCGAGCTCGACGGCCCGGCCGCCGAGGTCGACGCGCAGTTCACCGACGTGGAGCGGCTCTGCCGTGAGCACGGCGCCGGGGAGATCCGGGTCGCCGTCGACGACGCCGAGCGGGCGCTGATCTGGAAGGGACGCAAGTCCGCCTTCGCGGCGGTCGGCCGGATCAGCCCGGACTACATCGTCCAGGACGGGGTCATCCCGCGTACGGCGCTGCCCGAGGTGCTGCGCCGCATCGCGGAGATCTCCGCGCAGCGCGGCGTCCGGGTCGCGAACGTCTTCCACGCCGGCGACGGCAACCTGCATCCGCTGGTCCTCTTCGACGACGCCGTGCCGGGTCAGGCCGAGCAGGCCGAGGAGGTTTCCGGTGCGATCCTCGACATCTGCATCGCGTACGGCGGCTCCATCACCGGCGAGCACGGCGTCGGCATGGACAAGGTCAGCTACCTACCACGCATGTACAGCGACGACGACCTCGACACGATGCAACTGCTCCGGTGCGCCTTCGACCCGCGCGGCCTCGCCAACCCGGGCAAGGTCTTTCCGACCCCTCGGCTCTGCGGTGAGGTGCCCGGCCGGCGTCGGGGTGTGCACCCGCTACAGGAAGCCGGTCTCGCGGAGGTGTTCTGATGCCAGACGACGTCCTCGCCGACCTCGCCGCGGCGGCCGGCGGTGACGGGGCGCGTCCCGCCGGGGCCGGTGACGCGGTGGCCGGCGTCCTGCCCCGGTACGTCGTGGCTCCCGGCTCCACCGAGCAGGCCGCCGCGCTGCTGCGCGTGGCCGCCGGCCGGAACCTGGCCGTGGTCGTCGCCGGCGCCGGGACCAAGCAGGACTGGGCCGGCCCGCCGCGGCGCCTGGACCTGCTGCTGCGCACCCGCCGGCTCACCGGCGTCGTGGAGCACGCCGCCGGTGACCTGATCGTCGTGGTCCGGGCCGGCACCGCGGTGGCGGATCTCCAGGCGAAGCTGGCCCCCGCCGGTCAGCAACTCGCGCTCGACACACCGCTGCCGCCCGGCGCGGCGGCCACCGTCGGCGGTGTGGTGGCCACGAACGCCAGCGGACCCCGCCGGATGCGGTACGGCACGGTCCGCGACCTGCTGATCGGGATCACCGTGGTACGGCCGGACGGGGTGGTGGCCCGCGCCGGTGGCAAGGTGGTGAAGAACGTCGCCGGCTACGACCTCGGCAAGCTCTTCACCGGCGCGTACGGCACGCTCGGCCTGGTCACCGAGTGCGCGTTCCGGCTGCACCCGCTCCCGGCCGCGCGGGCCTTCCTGACCCGCCGGGCCGCCGATGCCGCCGAGGCCGGCCGCCTCGCCGCCGCCGTCCTCGGGTGGCAGCTGGCCCCGAGCGCCCTGGAGGTCGACGCGGCACCCGACGGCGGTATGGAGATCGCCGTGCTGCTGGAGGGCACGGACCGGGGGGTCCGGGAACGCGCCGCCGCCGGCCGGGCGCTGCTCGGCGGGGCGGCCGTCGCCGACGAACCGCCCCACTGGTGGTCCTCCTACCCGTGGCGGCCCGGAGACGTCGGGCTCAAGCTCACCGCGGCACTCTCCGGCGTCCCCCGGCTGCTCGCGGTCGTCGGCGAGGCGGCACGTCGGCACCGGGTGCAGCTGGCCGTCCGTGGTTCGGCCGGCACCGGCGTGCTCTACGGCGGCCTGCCCGCCGCCACGGCACCCGACCTGGCGGCGAGGATCGTCACGGAGTTGCGCGCCGAGGCGCGGACGGCCGGTGGGCACGTCGTGGTGCTGACCGCGCCACCCGCCGTCCGGGAGTGGATCGACCTGTGGGGGCCGGTCGCAGGGCTCGACCTGATGCGCCGGGTCAAGGCGCAGTTCGATCCGGAAGCGCGCTTCGCGCCCGGCCGTTTCGTGGGAGGGATCTGAGATGACCGACATTCCCGCCCAGCGTGGACGACCGCACGACGTGTTGGGGCCGGTCGCCCCCGCGCCGGGCGAGCCGGCCTTCGACGACGACCACCCACCCCGGCGGGACCTGGTCGACGACTGCGTGCACTGCGGCTTCTGCCTGCCCACCTGCCCCACCTACGTGCTGTGGGGTGAGGAGATGGACTCGCCGCGCGGACGGATCCACCTGATGAAGCAGGGACTCGACGGCGAGCCGCTCACCCCGTCGATGGTCGCCCACGTCGACCGCTGCCTGGGCTGCATGGCCTGCGTCACCGCCTGCCCGTCCGGAGTGCGGTACGACCGGCTCATCGAGGACACCCGCCAGCAGGTCGAGCGGCGGCATCGCCGGTCCCGGCGGGAGCGGGCGCTGCGCGCGGCCGTCTTCGCGCTCTTCCCGTACCCGCGCCGGCTGCGCCTGCTGCGTGGCCCCTTGCGGGCGTACCAGGCCAGCGGCCTGCGGCGGCTCGTCCGCCGCACCGGCCTGCTGCCGCGCCTTGCTCCGCCGCTCGCCGCCCTGGACTCGCTGGCGCCCCGGATCGGGCCGGTTAGCGACATCCCGGCGCGGGTGCCCGCGCAGGGGCGGCGGCGGGCGACGGTCGGCATGTTGACCGGTTGCGTGCAGCACGCCTTCTTCCCGGAGGTGAACGCGGCCACCGCCCGGGTCCTCGCCGCCGAGGGGTGCGACGTGCTGATCCTCCCCGAGCGGCAGGGCTGCTGCGGTGCGCTCAGCGTCCACAACGGCCGGCGGGCCGAGGCGCAGCGCTTCGCCCGGGCGCTGGTCGACGCCTTCGACTCCGCCGGAATCGACTACTTCGTGGTCAACGCGGCCGGCTGCGGTTCCGCCCTCAAGGAGTACGGCGAGCTGTTGGCCGACGACCCGGCGTACGCGAGGCGGGCCGCCGCGTTCGCCGCAACGGTGCGTGACCTGTCGGAGCTGCTCGCGGAGCTGGGGCCGGTGGCGCCGCGCCACCCGCTGCCGGTGACTGTCGTCTATCACGATGCCTGCCACCTGGCACACGCCCAGGGCGTACGGGCACAGCCGCGCGAGCTGCTGCGCGCCGTGCCGGGTCTCGAGCTGCGCGAGATCGCCGATCCCGAGATCTGCTGCGGATCGGCCGGGGTGTGGAACGTGCTCAACCCGGAGCCCGCCGAGCGGCTGGGCCATCGCAAGGCCCGCGACGTGCTCGCCACCGGCGCTGAACTGCTGGTCACCGCGAACCCCGGCTGTCTCATGCAGATCGCCGCCGGCGTGCGGCACCTCGGCGGTAGCCTCGCCGTCGCCCACACCGTCCAGATCCTGGACGCCTCCATCCGCGCCCGACCGGTCGGCGACCTGCTGCGCTGAACCAGCCCCGTCGACCCGTACCGCACGGCGCGCCCGGCCGTGCCGTCGCAGGTCTACGTGGCGCTGCCGGCGCTGCCGGCGAAGGTTCACGCGGCGCTGCCGCCGAACGTGTGTGGAAAAAGGGTCTGGCGGGAGAGGCCCCGTGCCATCGCATCCACCGATTGGCAAGGGGCCCCTGTCGACACTGCGACCGGCGTGGATCAGAACGTGACAAGCGGATCGCCCAGGAAATCGGCGATGAAGTTGATGAAGAAGAACCCGAAGAAGATCACATTAATGAGAAGCAATGCGTAATGCCAGATCCGGGGGCGCGCGGCGCGCGGCAGTCGGCGGTTCAGATAGATCAGCATGAACGGGAAGATCAGCGCCCCGAGATTGGACATGTTCGCCGACCACTGCACCAGGCTGACCGGCAGCGCCAGGTGCAGGACGACCGCGATGATCACGAGCAGCAGGAGCATGAACGGGTAGTAGAACCGGCGCGGATCACCCTCGATCAGGCGCCGCAACCGCGGGCTGGTGGCGTGTGCGGCGTCCGTGGTCACCCGGACCATGCCCTCGAAGATGCCGAGCTGCGTGCTGAACAGGACCAGTACGCCGATCACCAGCATGAAGTAGAACATCCCGCGGCCGTACTCCGGTTCGAGCGCGCTGGCGACGAACGTGGGCACGGTCGCCGTGGTGGGCGCCTCGCCGGAGAGTTGCACCGCCTGGGCCATCAGGATGGTGGGCAGCAGCATGCCCAACATGGCGCCAACGAAGAAGATGCCCCACATGTCGGTGAGCAGCAGCCGGTACCACCGCTTCCAGCGGGCCGCGTTGGCCGGGTCGTCGGGGAAGGTGACGCCGCTGGCGAGCAGTTCACGCCGGTCGCCCCGCAGCCCGGAGATGTAGCCGGTGCGGTAGCCCATGCCGTAGCCCTTGTCGCGGTAGTGGCCCATCACGTACCAGTTCAGACCTGAGGCCAGTGCGGTGAAACCGGCGAGCCCGCCGAGCTGCGTGGCGGTGATGCCGGCCGGCGGCGCGGCGGGGGTGACGAATCCGCGGATGCCGTCCCACCACAGGCTGCCGGGCACGACGAGCAGCGCGATGAAGAGCAGCGCCACCAGGATGGTCCCCACCATCACCCAGTTGGCCAGCTCCAGCGTCCGGCTGATGCGCCGGGCCGCCGCGGTCATCAGGAACACCAGCACGAGAAGGGCGATCGCCCACAGCCGGGGCTCCTCGGCCCCGGTCGGCGGCACCTCGCCGTGGACCAGCGCGTACAGCCCCTGGCCTGCGGACGCGGCCCAGCCGCCGGCGATGAAGGCGAAGATGACCAGGAACACCCCCACGGGCACCCAGAGCAGATAGCCGGGCGGCACCCGCCCCCAGCCGACGACCGGCGCCTCGCCCGTGGCCATCACGTACCGGGACGACTCGATGTTGTAGAAGGTCTGGAGTACGGCCGAGATGAGGATCACCCATCCCACCCCGACGAAACCGAATTGCCCCACCGCCTGCGGGCCGAGCAACCATTCGCCGCTGCCGATCGAGATGCCGAGTGCGATCAGGCTCGGGCCCAGCGCGTACTTGAACAACTGGGGGAGCCCGAGCTTGCGTACGCCGAACACCTCCTCCGGCTCGGGTAGATCGGCGACGGCGAGCGGAGGGCGACTCTTTCCCAGCGGATAGGAGCGGACGTCCGGGGCCTCAGTCACTTCGGTCATGAAGAACCTCCTTATGGAAGGGCCCCCCTGACCATCAATCGTCATGCCTGATTAATGCGTTGGCAATAACCATTCGACGACGCGAGGTGGACTAGCGGTCGACCGTCCCGACCGGAGCCATCACCCGTAGCGCGTTCGCGGCCAGCCCGATCCGGATCGGTGTACGGCCGTGCAACTCGCCGTCGACCTCCACCACCGCGGGCCGGTCGGTGTCCACCCACAGCTCCCCGACGGCGAGGAACGGCTCCTCGTGCAAGGTGCGCCGGTGGCCGGTCGTGGCGTTGCGGACGGCGTCCCGCAGCAGCCCGCGACGGCTCGGTCCACCGACCGGGTACGCGACCAGCAGCCGGTCGTCGGCGTCGGCGTCCGCAGTGATCGGCCGTCCGGCGTGGAACCCGCCGTTGGCCACGTACAACTGCCGGGTGACGTACGTGTGCTCGCCGCCGCCGGCCCGGATGGTGGCCCGCAGCGGCCGGTGCCGGGTGAGCAGAGCCAGCCCCGTCAGCGGATACGCCACCCGTCCGGTGAGACGCTTCAGGCGCGGCGGAGTGGTGAGCATGATGTCGGCGGAGAGCCCGATGCCGACGTGGTTGGTGAACGGGGTGCCACCGGCGAGACCGAGGTCGACGTCGACCACCGTCCCGTCGACGAGCACGTCGACGGCCTGGTCGAGACGGAGCGGGATACCGACGGTCCGGGCGAAGTTGTTGGTGGTGCCCATCGGCAACAACCCGAGCGCCATGTCGCGGTGGGCGAGCAACCGCGCTGCCGCGCTGAGAGTGCCGTCGCCGCCACCGGCGATGAGCAGGTCCGGCCGGAGGTCCGCGACCTCGGCGAGGACCGACTCGAGCCGGTCGACCTGTTCCACCGGGTGATTCGCGACCAGGTCGAAGCCGGCCGCCGCGAGCAGGCCGCAGGCCCGTTCGTACTGGTGGCGACCTCGGCGGGAGTGGGCGTTGACGACCAGTGCCGCCCTGCGGTCGCGCCGGATGGCCTCGCCCAGCTCCTGTTTCGTCCGCATCAGGCCCCGACCCTATCCGCTGTGGACCGTCGTCGCCGGGCAAAGCACCGGCATCAGGGGCGCGAGGGCGGTTCAGCCTCGTCGTTCCCGCCATCATCACCGTCCGCCGACCGTACGCTGCCGGGGGAGGTGTGCGGATGGCGCGGACGCAGCGGGTGGCCGTACTCGGACTGGGCGGCATGGGTCGGCTGATGGCCGCCCGGATACTCGACGCCGGCCTGCCCACGGTGGTCTGGAACCGTAACCCGGAGCCGGCCCGGCGGCTCGGCGAGCAGGGCGCAGAGGTCGCCCCGAGCCCGCCGGACGCGGTGCGCGAGGCGGACATCGTGATCACGATGGTCACCGACGCGGACGCCGTGCTCTCCATCGCCACCGACCAGGGCATGCTCGCGGCGATGCCGGACGGCGCGATCTGGGCGCAGATGAGCACCATCGGGGTCGCGGGCACCGAACGGGTCGCCACGCTGGTGGCCGAGCGGCGTCCCGGGGTCGTCCTGCTGGACGCGCCGGTGTCCGGCAGCCGGGGCCCGGCCGAGCAGGGAAAGCTGGCGGTGCTCGCCTCCGGCCCCGAGGAGGTTCGGGACCGGATCGCGCCGGTCTTCGAGGCGGTGGGGCAGCGTACCGTCTGGGCCGGGCCGGTCGGTGCCGGTTCGCGGCTGAAGCTGGTCGTCAACCTGCTGCTCGCCTTCGTCAACGAGGGCATCGCCGAGTCGCTCGCACTCGGCCGGGCGCTCGGGCTGGACCGGCCCGCGATGCTCGACGCGCTCCACGGCAGCCCCATCGTCGCCCCGTGGGCCGCGGAGAAGCTGGAGCGGATCGGTCGGGACGACTACTCGCCGCAGTACCCGCTCCGGCTCGCGCTCAAGGACGTCCGGCTCGCGCTGGACGGCGTGGCCGACGCGGGCCGCCTCACCGTGGCCGAGTGCCTCGGCGTCGAGTGGCAACAGCTGGTGGACCGGGGTCTCGGCGACGAGGACCTGACGGTGGTCACCCGCGCCCTCGGAGGCTGAGCCGGCCGCACCAGCCCCTGCGTCGCCCCGCTTGGTCGAGGTATTCGAACCGATTTCAGGCGGTAGGTCAGATCCGTAGGGTTAAGGTGATTTTGCGCAGGTTCCAAGCGGCCCGTTGTCCCTGGCCCTACCCGCAGCACCCGCGGCGCGGGCCACCGCAATCGTGAAACGCGGTGGACGAGCGTCGCAGCACGACCCACGCCGACGGCCACCCCGTCGGCCGGTGCGCCAGACGGTGTCGCCGCGGAGTCGCGTGCCCGGACGGAGAGATGATGTCCCTGCTTGACGATGTCAACGAGCCCGCAGACCTCGACCGGCTCACCGGCGACCAGCTCGGGCTGCTCGCGACCGAGATCCGGGCGTTCCTCGTGGACGCGGTCTGCCGGCGGGGCGGGCACCTCGGACCCAACCTCGGTGTGGTCGAGCTGACCCTCGCCCTGCACCGGGTCTTCCGCTCCCCGCACGACCGGATCATCTTCGACACCGGACACCAGGCGTACGTCCACAAGCTGCTCACCGGCAGGCGGGACCGCTTCGCCGCGCTGCGCGGTCGCGGCGGCCTCTCCGGCTACCCCCGGCGCGCCGAATCGCCGCACGATCTGGTGGAGAACTCGCACGCCTCGACCGCACTCTCGTACTCCGAAGGACTGGCCCGCGCCTACGCCCTCGACCGGACGGACCGCGCGGTGGTGGCGGTCATCGGTGACGGCGCCCTCACCGGCGGACTCGCCTGGGAGGCGCTGAACAACCTCGCCACGTCACCGGGCCGCGTGGTGGTCGTGCTCAACGACAACGGCCGCTCCTACGCCCCGACCGTCGGTGGCCTCGCCGACCACCTCGCCGGGCGGCACGGCGGCGACGCCGGGCCGGGGCTGTTCGAGGCGCTGGGCCTGGCCTACCTCGGTCCGATCGACGGCCACGACGTGCACCAGGTCGAGGCCGCCCTGCAGAAGGCCCGGGCCGCCGACCGGTCCGTCGTGGTCCACTGCGTCACCCAGAAGGGGCACGGGCACCAGCCCAGCGAGACGGATGAGGCCGACCGGCTGCACGCCGTCGGTGTGGTCGACCCGCTCACCGGCCGGCCGGCGAGTGCCCCGAACCGCACCTGGACCGACGCCCTCTCCGACGAGCTCGTGGCCATCGGCGAGGGCCGCCCCGACCTCGTGGCGGTCTCCGCGGCGATGCTCGGCCCCACCGGACTGGCCGCCTTCGGCGAGCGTTACCCCGACCGGACTGTCGACGTCGGCATCGCCGAGCAGCACGCCGTCACCTCGGCCGCCGGACTCGCCTTCGGCGGGAAGCACCCCGTCGTGGCGGTCTACGCGACCTTCCTCAACCGGGCCGTCGACCAGGTCCTGCTCGACGTGGCCCTGCACCGCCTGCCGGTCACCCTGGTGCTGGACCGGGCCGGCATCACCGGCCCGGACGGGCCCAGCCACCACGGCATGTGGGACCTCGCCCTGCTCGGCGCCGTACCGGGACTGCGGGTGGCCGCACCCCGGGACGAGGCGACGCTCCGCGAGGAGTTACGCGAGGCGGTCGCCCACGAGGACGGACCGACCGTGCTGCGCTTCCCGAAGGCCGGCGTCGGCGACGAGATCCCCACGGTCTACCGCAGCGGCGGAGTCGACGTGCTGCGCACCGCGACCGCCGCGCCGGTGCTGCTGGTCGCCGTCGGAGCCATGGCCGCGCCCGCGCTGCGCGCCGCAGACCTGCTCGCCGAGGCGGGCGTCGAGTGCACGGTGGTGGACCCCCGCTGGGTCCGCCCGGTGAACCCGGCGCTGACCGCCCTCGCCGACGACCACGCGCTGGTCGTCACCGTCGAGGACGGTGTACGGGACGGTGGCATCGGCAGCGCCCTCGCGCTGGCCCTCGCCGACGCGGCCGTCGACGCCCCGGTGCGGGCGCTCGGCCTGCCGACGTCGTTCATCCCGCACGGCGAGCGGGCCGGTCTGCTCGCCGAGCACGGCCTGGACCCGCCCGGCATCTGCGCCGCGGTCCTGCACCAGGTCTCGACCCTCCCCGCCGGCCTCGACAGGCGGGTGCGGGACCGGGCGCAGGCACCACTGACCGCGCTGCACGGATGACGCGCCACCGCCCGACCCCCGCCTCAGAGGAAGGAGACCAGGGATGAGCCAGCAGATCGTCGTGCCCGCAGTGCACCGGCTCGCCCAGGCCCGGACGGAGGAGAACTTCCCGGTCGCGCTGCGGGTGCTGCCGGACCGGTACCGCCGCCACCTGCTCGCCGTCTACGGGTACGCCCGCCACGTCGACGACCTCGGCGACGAGCCGCAGGCGCCCGGCGTGGACCGGACGGCCGAACTGGACCGCATCGAGGCCGAGCTGCGCGCCCTGGCCGCCGGCCGCGCGGTCAGCCATCCGGTGGTACGCGCCCTCGCGCCCACCGTCACCGGGTGCCGGCTGCCCATCGAGGCGCTGATCCGGCTCATCGAGGCGAACCGGGTCGACCAGCGGGTCACCCGCTACGTGACGTTCGCGCAGCTCGTGCAGTACTGCACGCTCTCCGCCAACCCCGTCGGTGAACTGGTGCTGCACGTGTTCGGGCAGGTCGGTCCAGCCCGGCGGGAACTGTCCGACCGGATCTGCACCGCCCTGCAGATCGTCGAGCACCTCCAGGACGTCGCCGAGGACCACCGGCGCGGCCGCATCTACCTGCCGGGGGAGGACATGGACAGGTTCGGTGTCACCGAGGACGACCTGGCCCGGCCGGCCGCGAGCCGGCCACTGCGCGAGCTGATCGCCTTCGAGGCCGAGCGGGCCCGCGCCTGGCTCGACGCCGGCGCCCCGCTCGTGTCCGCGCTGCACGGCTGGGCGCGTGTCGCCGTCGGCGGCTATGTGGCCGGGGGACGGGCCACCCTCGACGCGCTCGCCGCGGCCGACCACGACCCACTGCGCGACGCCGTACGTCCCTACCGCCGGCGGGTGCTGCGCCGCTGGCTGGCCGCTACCGTACGGAGCGCCGGATGACCGCGACGACTCCCGCCGTCGAGGCCGCTTACCGTCACTGCGAGGACATCACCCGCAGCCAGGCAGCCAACTTCGCGTACGGCATCCGGCTGCTGCCCACGGCGAAGCGCCGCGCCCTGTCCGCCATCTACGCCATCGCCCGGCGCATCGACGACATCGGCGACGGCGACCTGCCGCGCGACGAGAAGCTCTTCCAGCTGGCGGAGACCCGCGCCGCTCTGCGCCGGCTGCCCACGGACCGCGGCGGCGACCCGGTGCTCACCGCGCTCGGGCACGCCGCCACGCGCATGCCGATCCCCCTCGCCGCCTTCGACGAGCTGATCGACGGGTGCGTGGCCGACGTCGTCGGCCGCCGGTACGACACCTTCGACGGCCTGGTCTGGTACTGCCGTTGGGTGGCCGGCTCGATCGGCCGGCTCTCCCTCGGCGTGTTCGGTGCCGCCGATCCCGGACGGGCCGCCCCGCTGGCCGACGCGCTCGGCGTGGCCCTGCAGTTGACCAACATCCTGCGTGACCTGGTCGAGGACCGCGCCGACAGCCGGATCTACCTGCCCACCGAGGACCTGCAACGGTTCGGCTGCACGCTGGAGCTCGGCGGCACCGGGTTCACCGACCCGCCCGAGCGGCTGACGGAGCTGGTGCGTTTCGAGGCGGCCCGGGCCGCCCACTGGTACGACGACGGCCTGCGGCTGTTGCCGCTGCTCGACCGGCGCAGCGCCGCCTGCACCGCGGCCATGGCCGGTATCTACCGTCGCCTGCTCGCCCGGATCGCCGCCGACCCGCTCGCGGTCGCCCGTACCCGGGTGTCGCTGCGCGGCCGGGAGAAGGCCTGGGTGGCAGCACGTGCTCTCGTCGGGCGCACCGGATGACCGGGCCGCTCGCGACGCCGCCGGAGAGCGGCGGGGTGTGTGTCGTCGGTGGCGGGCTGGCCGGGATCACCGCGGCGATCCGCCTCGCCGACCTCGGCCTGCCGGTGACGCTGCTGGAGAGCCGCGCCGAACTCGGCGGCGCCACCTACTCGTTCCGTCGCGGTGGCCTGACCGTCGACACCGGCCAGCACGTCTTCCTGCGCTGCTACCACGCCTACCGGGGCCTGCTGGACCGCCTCGGCACCACCGCCGGAACCCAGCTGCAACGCCGGTTCGAGGTGCCGGTGCTGCTACCGGGGCACGCACCACACCTGCTGACCCGGCGCCCGCTGCCCGCCCCGGCCCACCTGCTGCCCGCGCTGGCGGGCTACCGCCTGCTCAACCCCGCCGAACGGCTCGCCGCCGTGCGGGCCTGCGCCGCGCTGCGCCGCGTCGACCCCGACTCGCCGGTCACCGACGAGCAGAGCTTCGGTGAATGGCTCGCCGCCCACGGCCAGAACCCGCGCCTGGTACGCCGGCTCTGGGACCTGATCACCGTGGCCGCCCTGAACGTGCCCAGCACGCAGGCATCCCTGGCGCTGGCCGCGCGGGTCTTCCGCACCGGCCTGCTGGAGAGCGCCGACGCCGGCGACATCGGCCGGCCCCTGGTGCCGCTCACCGAGTTGCACTCCGTCGCGGCCCGGCGGGTCCTCGAACGACTCGGCGCGCGGGTACGCCTGCGGTCCCGGGTCCGGTGGATCCACCCGGAGCCGGCCGGGTTCCGGGTCGGCGTGGACGGCGGTGAACTGGCCGCCGACGCCGTCGTGCTCGCGGTGCCGCACCAGGTCGCGTCCGCGCTGGTCCCGCCGGCCGCCGCACCGGCCGCCGCCGACTGGGCCCGCCTCGGTGACGCGCCGATCGTCAACGTGCACCTGCGCTACGCCCACCGTGTCACCCGGCTGACCATGGCCGCGGCCGTGGAGTCACCGGCACAGTGGATCTTCGACCGGTCGGCCCCGGACGCCGGCACGGAACAGCACCTCGTGGTCTCGCTCTCGGCCGCCGACGCCGAGATCGACCGCCCCGCCGCCGAGCTGGTGGCAACCCAGCGCGATGCGCTCGCCGAGCTCCTCCCCGCCGCGCGGCGCACCCCGGTACTCGACGCGTTCGTCACCCGGGAACCGCGAGCCACCTTCCGGCAGAACCCCGGCACCCGCCCGTACCGGCCGGCGGCGGGCACCCGCCTGCCCGGACTGGTGCTCGCGGGGGCATGGACCGACACCGGATGGCCGGACACGATGGAAGGCGCGGTGCGCAGCGGCGAGGCGGCCGCCGACATCCTCGCCCGACAGCTCGTGTCCCGGCCTCGACACCACACGGAGGCCGCACGATGACCGTTGTACGCAGCCGCAGTACCGACCAGATCCAGACGTACGTGGAGCCGGCCATCCGGGCTCTGCTCGACCGCCTGGACCCGGGCAGCCGGCTGGTGGCCGGCTACCAGCTCGGCTACTGGGACGCCGACGGGTCGCCGGCGGCCAGCCAGGGCAAGGGTCTGCGTCCGGCGCTGGCGCTGCTGTCCGCGCGGGCCACCGGGGCCGCTGCGGAGGCCGGCGTGCCGGCGGCCGCGGCGGTCGAGCTCGCGCACAACTTCTCGCTGCTGCACGACGACGTGATGGACGGCGACACCGAACGTCGGCACCGGCCCACCGCGTGGACCGTGTTCGGCGTCGGCCCGGCCATCCTCGCCGGGGACGCGCTGATCGGGCTGGCGTACGAGGCGCTCATCGAGGTGGCCGGAGGCGAACCGGCGGCGCGGCGGCTCGCCGAGGACGTACGCGCCCTGATCTCCGGACAGATGGCCGACCTCAGCTTCGAACGGCGCGACGACGTCGGTCTCGACGAGTGCCTGACGATGATCGGCGACAAGACGGCGTCCCTGCTGGCCGGGTCGTGCGCGCTGGGGGCGCTGCTCTGCGGCGGCCCACCCGGACTGGTCGACGGGCTGTCCCGGTTCGGATTCCACCTCGGCCTCGCCTTCCAGCTCGTGGACGACGTGCTCGGCATCTGGGGCGACCCGCGGCGCACCGGCAAGCCGGTCGGTTCGGACCTGCGCGCCCGCAAGCGCAGCGTCCCGGTGGTGCACGCGCTGACCAGCGGCGACCCCGCCGGGCTGGCCCTCGCCGACCTGTACGGCTCGCCGACGACGCTCACCGACGAGGACGTCGCCCGGGCGACCGAGCTGATCGAGGCGACCGGCGCCCGCGAGTGGACGCAGCAGCGGGCGTGGCACGAGATCGAGGCGGCCCGGGCCGAACTGGACGCCCTGGAACTGCCGGAGGACGTGCGAGCCGAATTCACCGACGTGGCCGACTTCATCACCGGACGGGACCACTGATGACCGAGTTGCTGTCTGCGAAGACCACCACCCAAGACGCGAAGCTCCGCGCCGGCCCCGACCCGCTCGACGGCGCGCGGGAGGCGCTGCGCCGCGCCCGGGAACACCTGCTCGGCCTGCAGGACGACGCGGGGTGGTGGAAGGGCGAACTCGCCACCAACGTCACGATGGACGCCGAGGACCTGATGCTGCGGCAGTTCCTCGGCATCCGTACCGCCGAACAGACCGAGCAGACCGCCCGCTGGATCCGCTCCCAGCAGCGCCCCGACGGGTCCTGGGCGACCTTCCACGGCGGTCCGGGCGACCTGTCCACCACCATCGAGGCGTACGTGGCGCTACGCCTGGCCGGTGATCAGGTCGAAGCGGAGCACATGTCGGCCGCAGCCGCGTTCGTACGGGCGCACGGCGGCCTGGCCGCCAGCCGCGTCTTCACCCGCTTCTGGCTGGCCCTGTTCGGTCACTGGCCGTGGTCGCGGCTGCCGGCCGTCCCACCCGAGCTGGTGCTGCTGCCGTCGTGGGTACCGTTCAACGTCTACGACTTCGCCTGCTGGGCGCGGCAGACGATTGTTCCGCTGTCCATCGTCCGAGCCCTACGCCCGGTGCGTTCGCTCGGCTTCGGCGTCGACGAGCTGCGTACCGCGGCCCCACCGCCGCGGCCGCCCCGGCTCGCCTCCCGCCCCGGGCTGCTGCACCGCCTCGACCGTCTCGCCGGCTCCTACGAGCGGATCGCCCGCGGGCCGGTGCGCCGGCACGCTCTGCGCCGCGCCGCCGAGTGGGTCGTGGCCCGCCAGGAGGCCGACGGCTCGTGGGGTGGCATCCAACCGCCCTGGGTCTACTCGGTGATGGCGTTGCACCTGCTCGGCTATCCGCTGGACCACCCGGTCTTGCGCGCCGGGTTGGACGGTCTGGAACGCTTCACGGTCCGCACCCAGACCCCGGACGGGACGGTGCGCTGGCTGGAGGCATGCCAGTCACCGGTGTGGGACACCGCGCTCGCCGTGACGGCCCTCAGCGACGCCGGTCTGCCCGCCGGGCACCCCGCGCTGGAGCGGGCCGGTCGGTGGCTGCTGGACGAGGAGGTCCGGGTACGCGGTGACTGGGCGGTGCGCCGACCGAACACGCCGCCCGGCGGCTGGGCCTTCGAGTTCGACAACGACGGGTACGCCGACACCGACGACACCGCCGAAGTGATCATGGCGCTGCGGCGCACCGGCGTCCCGGCCGAGGCGGCGGTGCTGCGCGGCACCCGCTGGATGCTCGGCATGCAGTGCCGCGACGGCGGCTGGGCGGCGTTCGACGCAGACAACACCCGGGCCATCCTCGCCGACCTGCCGTTCTGCGACTTCGGCGAGGTCATCGATCCGCCCAGCGCGGACGTCACCGCGCACGTCGTCGAGGCGCTCGTCGCCGAGAACTACGCCGGCACGATGCCGGTACGACGCGGGGTGCACTGGTTGTTGCGCGCCCAGGAGCCGGACGGATCCTGGTTCGGCCGCTGGGGCGCCAACCACGTGTACGGCACCGGCGCGGTGGTGCCCGCCCTGGTGGCCGCGGGCGTCCCCCGTCGCCACCCGGCGATCCTGCGGGCCGTCGACTGGCTGCTGACGCACCAGAACGCCGACGGCGGCTGGGGCGAGGACCTGCGCTCCTACCGGGACCCGTCCTGGATCGGCCGGGGCGAGTCCACCGCGTCGCAGACCGCCTGGGCGTTGCTGGCGCTGCACGCGGCCGGTCACGGCACGGGCGAGCCGGCCCTGCGGGCGGTGCGCTGGCTGGTCGAGACCCAACGCCCGGACGGCGGCTGGGACGAGCCGCAGTTCACCGGCACCGGCTTCCCCGGCGACTTCTACATCAACTACGGGCTCTACCGGCTGGTCTTCCCGATCAGCGCGCTCGGCCGGATCCTGAACGCCGGCGCCGGCGAGCTCGAGGCAACGGTGACACGGTGATCCGCCCAAGCGTCCCGGACGCTCCGGCATGGACGCTCTACGCGCCCATGCGGCCGGAGCTGTCGGCGCTGCGGCGCGGGTTGGGCGAAGCCGATCCGCTCGGTCGGCTCACGCTCTGCCGTACCGGCATCGGACCACGCCGCGCCCGATCCGTCGCGGCCCACCGTCCCGCCGGGACCGCCCCGGTCGCGGTGGCCGGCATCGGTGGTGGACTCGCGCCCGGCCTGGCCACCGGCGACGTCGTGGTGGCCGACGTGGTACGGGCCGACCCGTTGGCCCCCGACGCCCCACCCGGCGAGGTGCGGATGCCGGACGCCGACCTGCTCGCCGCCGCGCTGCGTCGCCGCGGACTTCGGGTGCACGTCGGGCCGGTGGTGAGCACCGACCGGATGGTCGACGGCGCGGCCCGGGACCGGCTGGCCGGGTCCGGCGCCCTCGTCGCCGACCTGGAGTCGGCGTGGCTGCTCGCCGGCTGCGCCGGCCGGCCGACTGCCTGCGTGCGGGTGGTCGCCGACACCGCGGCCGGCTCGCTCTACCGCCCGGCGACGCTCCGCCGGGTCCGCGCGGCGCTTCGGGTGCTGCCGGTGGTGGCCGACGCGCTCACCGAGTGGGCGGCGGCGGCCGGCAGCGTGCATCAGCTGCTGCTCGCCTCGCCCCGGTCGTTCTGCGCCGGGGTGGAGCGGGCGATCGCCGTGGTGGAGGAGGCGTTGCGCCGGCACGGCCCACCCGTCTACGTCCGGAAGCAGATCGTGCACAACGCCCGGGTGGTGGCCGACCTGCGGGCGCAGGGCGCCGTCTTCGTCGACGAGCTCGACGAGGTCCCCGACGGCGCGCTCACCGTCTTCTCCGCGCACGGCGTGGCGCCCGCCGTGCGGCAGGAGGCCGCCGACCGGCGGCTGCCGGTGATCGACGCGACGTGCCCACTGGTGACCAAGGTGCACGCCGAGGCGCGCCGGTTCGCCGGCCGGGGCGACACCGTGCTGCTGATCGGGCACCCCGGGCACGAGGAGACCGACGGCACCCTGGGGGAGGCGCCCGACCGGATCCGCCTGGTGCCGGACCCGGAGGCTGCCGAGACGGTGCAGGTCGACGACCCGGAACGGGTCTCCTACCTGGTCCAGACCACCCTCGCGGTGGACGAGGCGGCGGGCATCCTCGACACGCTGCGGCTGCGCTTCCCGGCGCTGGTCGGCCCGGGTTCGGACGACATCTGCTACGCCACCACGAACCGGCAACGGGCCATCACCGCCGTCGCCGCGCGAGCCGACCTGGTCCTGGTCGTCGGCTCGACGAACTCCTCGAACTCCCGCCGGCTGGTGGAGGTCGCCGAACGGGCCGGCGCCCGGGCCCACCTGATCGACGGCGTGAGCGACATCGACCTGCGCTGGCTCTCCGGCGCGCGGACGGTCGGCATCACGGCCGGCGCGTCGGCGCCGCCCGGGCTGGTCGACGAGGTCGTCGCCGCGCTCACCGCGCTCGGCGCCAAGGAGGTGAGCGAACACACCGCAGCCGTGGAGGACGTGGTTTTCACCCTGCCGAAGGAGGTACGCCAGCCATGAGTATGCCGTTGCGTCAGAGTCTGCGTATCGCGCGGTACCTGGCCGGACAGAAGATACGCGGGCGCAAGCATTTCCCGTTGCTGTTGGAACTGGAGCCGCTGTTCGCCTGCAACCTGAAGTGCGCGGGCTGCGGCAAGATCCAACAGCCGGCGAGCCTGCTCAAGCGCCGGATGCCTGTGGAACAGGCGCTCGCCGCGGTGGAGGAGTGTGGCGCGCCCATGATCTCCATCGCCGGCGGGGAGCCGCTCATGCACCCGGAGATCGACAAGCTGGTCGCCGAACTGGTGCGCCGGAAGAAGTTCGTCTTCCTCTGCACCAACGCGATGCTGCTGCCCAAGAAGATCGACAAGTTCGAGCCGTCGCCGTACTTCGCGTTCACCGTGCACATCGACGGTCTGCGCGAACGGCACGACGCGGCGGTCTGCAAGGACGGCGTGTTCGACGTCGCGGTGGAGGCGGTCCGCGACGCCAAACGGCGCGGTTTCCGGGTCACCACGAACACCACCGTCTTCAACACCGACACACCGCAGACCGTCATCGAGGTGCTCGACTACCTCAACGACGACCTGAAGGTCGACGAGATGATGCTCGCCCCGGCGTACGCGTACGAGAAGGCGCCCGACCAGGAGCACTTCCTGGGCGTCACGGAGACCCGCGAGCTGTTCCGCAAGGCCTTCTCCGGTGGCCGACGTGCCCGCTGGCGGCTCAACCACTCGCCCCTCTTCCTGGACTTCTTGGAGGGGAAGGTCGACTTCCCGTGCACCGCGTGGGCCATCCCGTCGTACTCGCTGCTGGGCTGGCAGCGGCCCTGCTACCTGCTGTCCGACGGGTACGCCTCCAGCTACCAGGAGCTGCTGGAGTCGACCGACTGGGACAGTTACGGCAGGGGCCGCGACTCGCGCTGCGCCAACTGCATGGCGCACTGCGGGTACGAGCCGACGGCCGTGCTGGCCACCATGTCCTCGCTGCGCCAGTCGATCCGGGCGGTGCGCTCGACGACCTGATCGGGTCCGCGCCCGGGGGCGCGGCGGGAAACCGCCGGCCCGTCGCCGGGCGCGGGCCGGACAGGTCGCCCGCGGCTCAGCCGAACCGGGCCGCGAGGCGGCGGTACACCGCCGGCAGCAGTCCCCGTACGGCGACCGGCAGGCGCAGCCAGCGCGGTACGTAGACCTCGGCGCGGTCGTTGGCGATCGCGTCGGTGAGGGCGGCCGCGACCCGGTCCGGCGGCAGCGGGCGCGGCCGGCGCCGCCGGTAGGGCTGGCCCCGGCGCGTGAAGAACGGAGTGTCCACGACCCCGGGAACCACTGTGCTCACCGCCACCTGGCGGCAGGCCAGCTCCATGCGCAGGCTCTGCGCGAACGCGTCCAGCCCGGCCTTGGTGGCCGCGTAGACCGCTTCCCCGTTCACCCCGAGCCGCCCGGCGATCGAGCCGACGAAGACCAGGTGACCGCCGCGGTGACACATTCCCGGCAGCAGTGCCCGGGTCAGCTCCATCGGCGCGCGCAGGTTCACCGCGAGCAGTTCGTCGGCGAGCGAGTCGGCCATCCCGTTGAACGCCCCGGCCCAGCCGACGCCGGCGTTGTTGATCAGCACGTCCACCCGCGTGTACCGGGCCAGGGCCCGCTCGGCCAGCTCCCGCCCGGCGTGGGGGCGACTCAGATCGGTGACGAGGGTGGTGGCGCCGGTCTCCGCCGCGAGCCGGCTCAGTCGGTCCGGGTCACGGCCGGCCGCCACCACCTGGCTTCCCGCGTCGGAGAGCCGGCGTACCACCGCCGCCCCGATCCCCGACGACGCACCGGTGACCAGCACCACCGCACCGTTCAGGCGCATCGCGGCACTCCGGGCGGGACCGCCCGGTCGGTCCTGCCACTCGTCGGCGTTCCGGGCGTCTCGCCGACCAGGGGGGTGTCCCGCCGCCCCTGCTCCGCCCCGACCGGCACCCCGTCGTTCGCCGTGGCGTCGCCGGCCGGTCCGGGCGCGCGGGTGTCGTCCCCGGCCGCGCCCGGGATGCCGGTGCCGGTTTCGACGAGCAGCTCGGCGAGACCGGTCCGCAGGGCCGCGACGATGGCCTTCCCGACGTCGGCGAAGGCGGCGTTGAGGATCACGCCGATCTCGAAGCTGGCGCCGCTGCGCAGTACGGCGATGCCGATGTGCACGTCCTCGGCGAGGGCGACGACGGGAGCTGCGGCCAGCACCGGAGCGTCGGCGAGCACCCGCATCGGAAATGAGGTGGGCATGTAGGAGACGACCACGTTGAGGCGGCGGCTGGTGTAGAAGCGCCGTGCCAGCGCCGCGTGCGCGGGCGCGGGCAGGGCCCCCAACGCCCGCATCACCATTCCCGCCGCCTCCACCTCGCCGCTGCCCAGCGCATTGCGCAACGTCCGGCGTACCTCGGCGACCCGGTCCTGCGGCGTCATCGGCCGCAGCGGAAGGTCCAGGCTGACCGCGCCGGTCCAGTTGCCCTGGGTGGGCGCGCGGCGGCGCGCGTCGCGGGAGACGGCGAATATCACCCGCAGCAGTGGTGGCACCGGATCCGGGTGCGCCGACTTCAGCGCGCCGGCGGCGAGCGCGAGCATGAGCTCGCTCGGATGGGCACGGCAGGCACGGGCGGCCCGCAACACGTCGGCGGCGGGCAGGCTCACGTTGACCAGTTGTCGGCGCGACGTGTCGATCCGTTGGTTGAGCGGGGTTCGGGGCGTGGACCCGAGCGTGGCGAGTCGGGTCAGACCGCGGGCGATCCGCCCCAGCCGGCGCGCCGTCTCCCGGGTATGGGCGAGCCCGGTCGACCTCTCTTCGGGCGTCACGGCCCGCGGCGGGGACGACGGTGCCCTCCGAGGGGTACGGACGGCCGGATTCTGGACCGTGTCGAGCAACCGCCGCACCACAGCGATCACCGAGACGCCGTCGCCGAGGCAGTGGTGCAGTTTGATGGCGAGCCGGGTGCGATCGTCCGGCAGGCCGCTGATCAGCAGCAGGCGCCAGAGCGGCCGGTCGTGGGGCAACGGCTCGGACCAGAAACGGTCGATGGCCGCGGTGCCGTCGTCGCCGGGTGGCACGTGGACCTCGTCGAGGTGCGCGGCCGGATCCACGAAACGTTCGATCACCCAGCCGGGTCGGCGCCACGAGCCACGATCCACCGGACGGCGGCGCAGCGTGGTGATCCCCGGCAGCCGTTGGGCCATCAGCTCGGTCAGCTGCGCCCGCGTGACGGGTACGCCCTCGGAGCGTGGACCCAGCTCCAGTACCGTCCCGATCTGCTGCGGTTCGGTGGGCGTCTGGACGTACAGGAAGAACGCGTCCTGCGCGCGCAGCGGCCAACTCGCCCGACGTCCGCGTGCCGCCCCACGGTCCCGACCACGGGCGCCGCCGTCGTCCGGCCGGCGTACGTCGTCCAACACGGGGCGGGCCGCGATGTCGCCGGCGGCCGGGGGGCCGACGGGCAGGTACTCCTCGGTGGCGCCGGGGAGAAGGCGCCCCCCGGGCCCGTCCGCCGGACCGCGTGATCCGGCGAGCGCCGACAGGCCCAGGTCCGGCAGCCGCCCGTCGGGTGGAACCTCGACCGGGCGTGGCGGCTGGCGCAACCGGGTGCGGACCCCCGCGACGAGGGTCTGCGGGGTGTGAGCGGTCTCCGCGAGCCCGGCGGCCGCCATCAGCGCGGCGTTGGCGGCGCCGTGTGCCGCGATCGGCCGGTACATCACGATCGGCGTCCCGGTGGCCAGCGCCTCGAGCGCGGTAGCGCCGCCGGCGTTGGTGACCAGCAGCCGGGCGGCCTGCAACAACGTCGGCATGTCGTCGACCCAGCGGCGCACCACCAGCCGCCCCGAGGGGACGTCCAGCGCCTCGAGCCGGGCGGCCAACCGCTCGTTGCGCCCGCAGACCGCCACCACCTGGATCGGGTCGCCGACGCCGACCAGCGCCTGGATCGCCTCCTCCACCGCGCCGAAGCCGTACGACCCGCAGGCGACCAGGACCGCGGCCCGCTCCGGGTCGAGATCGCAGCGCCGTGCGGCCTCGACCCGGTCGCCGGGGCGGAACGAGTCGAGCACCGGTGGCGCGCAGACTCCCAACGTGGCGCCCGTCGCGGCGGCCGCGGCGACCGGCATCGCGGCCCGATGCACCACGACGTTCAGGTCCAGGTTGGGGTAGACCCAGAAGGGGTGGGGTGCGAAGTCCGAGATCCACGCGCCCACCGGAACGCCGAGCCCGCGCCGGCGGCGCAGCCAGGCCAGGCCGGCGCTGCCCAGGGGGTACGTGGAGACGATCAGGTCCGGGTCGAAGGCCTCGACGACCGGGGCCAGCCGGCGTCCGGCCCACGAGCCGGTGAACCACTTGGCGGTGGCGGCGAACCAGTGGTGCCGCCACAACGAGGCCCAGAAGAACTCGTACAACCAGGGAGTGACTCCCACGTTCGTCACGTAGGTGCGCCGGAAGCCGCGACCCACCCCGGGTCCCATGACGTCGAGGGTGTCCACCCAGCCGACCCGGCTGCCCGGCCAGATCGCCCGGATCCGCTCCTCCAGCGCCCGTCCCGTGGCGTCGTGTCCGCCGCCGATGTCGGCCGAGACGATCAGTACGCGCCGGGCGACCGGCTCGGCCGGCTCCGGCGCGGCCGGGGCGGTCACGGATCACCCGCCGGTGCCGACATGCGATACCTGCCCGAAGACGGGTATGCGCAGGTACCTTCGCCGGCCGCGTCCGGCGCCGTCGACACCGGGATCGTGACATGGCTCTGGGCTTCCTGCTGGCGATCATCGCCGCGCTGTGCAGTGCCACCGCCGCGATCGTCCAGTCGATCGGCGCCCGCCGGCTGGCCGCCACCCCGCACGTCGACCCGCGGCTGCTGCTCCGGCTGGTCCGCAACGGCCCGTACGCGGTGGGTTTGGTGCTCGACGGGGCTTCCTCCCTGCTGACCTTCACCGCGCTGCGGATCCTGCCGGTGTTCGCCGTGCAGGCGGTGGGCGCCGCCAACCTCGGCATGGTGGCGATCATCGCCATGTTCGTGCTGCGTCTGCGCCTGACCCTCAGGGACTGGCTGGCGATCGCCGGCGTGATCGCCGGGCTGGTGCTGCTGGTGCTCTCCGCGATGGCGGGACCGCCGGGCACGGTTCCCGGCAGCGCCGGGTGGTGGCTGCTCGCCCTGGTGGTCGTACTGGCGATCGTGGCCTATCTGGGCAGCCCGAGAATGTGTGGTCCAGCGGTGCCCGGCCTGTTGGCCGGGCTCTCGTTCGGGTCGGCGGCGCTCGGCGCGCGCCTGCTCGCGCGGGTCGAGAGCGTCGACGACGTGGTCACCAACCCGGCCTCGTACGCCGTGGTGCTCGCCGGCCTGACCGGTGTGCTGCTGTACGCGACCGCGCTTCAGCGTGGCTCCGTGACGGTCGCCTCGGCGTCGTCGATCGTCGGGCAGACGGTGGCGCCGGCGGTGACCGGCTGGCTCCTGCTCGGTGACCGGGTCCGGCCCGGCTTCACCCCGGTGGCGATCCTGGCGTTCGTGCTCGCGGTCACCGGCGCGGTCGCGTTGGCCCGCCACGCTCAGCCGCACCGGCACACCGAGCCGGACGACTGCGGGCCGGAGCGGAGCGAGACGCCCGGACGCTGACATGTCGGATGCTCCCAGCGGTACGCGGCGGAGAGGCGCGGCAGCACCCCATTGGAACAATCACCAGCTTAATCCCCATTTGCATACTCTTAGGGCGAATGCTGGCACTGCGGAGGTAACCGCTCGGTGGGGTGGGAGGTACACCGTTTATCTCCGACGGCGCCGGGAACCCGCGCCGCGTCACCAGCTCGGCCCCGAGCCGGGGCACGGCCGGGTGGGCCCGGCCTCAGGCGGTGACCACGGGACGTTGACGACCGCCGTAGGGGAGGCACACTTGACCGGCCCGGTTGGCGTGCGGTGAACGACACGGGGGAGATGCTGGCGGGCGTGCCCATCGCCCTGGCCGCCGCCGCGGCCTTCGGAGCCTCGGGCGTGCTGCAGTTCCGCGCGGGACGGCAGGTTCCGGAGGAACCGGCCGGGCGACCCAGCCTCCTGGTCCACCTGATCCGCCTGCCCAGCTGGCGCTGGTCGGTGGTGCTGGCCATCACGGCGTTCGCCCTCCAGGTGGCCGCCCTCAGCCTGATCCCGCTGATCCTGGTGCAGCCGCTGCTGGTCACCGGGCTCGTCTGGTACGTGCTGCTCTTCGCGGCGTTCGAACACGACCGGCCCGACCGCACGATCCTGCTCGAGTCCACCCTGTGCCTGTTCGGTCTCGCGGCCTTCCTCGTGATCGCCGAGCCCGGCCGCGGGCAGGGACGCGGGCTGGAGTCGTTCTGGTCGGCGATGCTGCTCGGTGTGGCCGTGGCGGTTGGGATCGGGCTCTGTCTGCTGGCCGCGGTCCGGCTCGAGCGGCGCTGGAGACCGATGCCCCTGGCCATTGCCGCAGGCATCTGCTACGGCGTGACCGCCGGCCTCGTCAGTAGCCTGGCGTTCCACCTGCAGGAGAGCCCGTGGCACGTGTTCACCCAGTGGCAGGCGTACGCCGTCGCCGTGCTCGGCCCGTTCGGGGTGCTGCTCAGCCAGAACGCCTACCAGGCCGGGCCGCTGGGCGCGCCGGCCCTGGCCGCGATCACCGTCACCGACCCGCTGGTGGCCATCCTCGTCGGGTTGATCTGGCTGGACGAGTCGATCCGGGGCGGCGTCCAGTCGGCCCTGGGGCAGGCGCTCGCGCTCGTCGTGGTGATCCTGGCGGTGGTCATGCTGGCCAGGCGCGCGCCACACGTGAAGGGTGGTTAGTGCGACGGCGGCGGGCTGCGGGCGGTGCCCGCCGGCCCACCCGCGCCGCCAGGGCTCCGGACGACGTCGCAGGCCGCGGCGCAGACAGACCGCAACCTGGAAGAAGAATCTCGATGAGCATCGCCGTCACCGGCGCCACCGGACAGCTGGGCCGTCTGGTCATCAGGGACCTGCTCGCCGCCGGCGTGCCGGCGAACCAGATCACCGCGGTCGTCCGCGGCAGCGGGAAGGCGGCCGATTTGGCCGCCCGGGGCATCCGGGTGCAGATGGCCGACTACGACCGGCCCGAGACGTTCGCGGGAGCGTTCCGGTCCGACGACCGGGTGCTGCTGATCTCGGGCACCGACGTCGGCAGACGCGCCCGGCAGCACGCGGCGGTCATCGACGCCGCGGCCGCGAGCGGCGTCGCCCAGCTGGCGTACGTCGGGGTGTTCGGCGGGCCCGAGGCGGACTTCCTGCTCGCCGACGAGCACCGCGAGACCGAGCAGCTGATCCTGGCCACCGGCCTGCCCTACACCTTCCTGCGCAACAACTGGTACACCGACGCCCCGACGTTCACCGGCGACCTGGCCGGCATCATGGCGCGGGGCGCGATCGTCAACAGCGTCCACGGGGACAGCCGCATCGCCACCGCGCCACGGATCGACTACGCCGCCGCGGCGGCCGCCGTCCTGAGCTCCGACGGGCACCTGAACACGGCGTACGAACTGAGCGGGGACAGCGCGTGGACCTTCGGCGAGTTCGCGGCGGAGATCTCGCGGCAGAGCGGCACAAAGGTCATGCACACCTACATCCCGCCGCAGGAGCAGAAGGCGATGCTCACCGGCGCGGGTCTGCCGGACTCGCTCGCCGAGATCCTGGTCGACGTGGACGACGCCATCAACCGGGGCCGGCTGGCCGGTACGCCCGGCGACCTGTCCCGGCTCATCGGGCGCCCGACGACGCCCATGGCGGACACGGTCGCGGCGGCGCTGGCCCACCTGGCATCCTGAGGGTCGGCCGGCGCCGGGCCCGGGGCAGTTCGACGACTGCCGACCTCGAGCCGGGCGCCGGCGACCGTGCCGCTTCCCCGGGGGTGCGGATCGCAGGTCCGGCCCGGGTCCGGCGGCTACCGTCGGGCGGGAAGCGCTGAACTTTCGAAAGGTGTTCGCATCGTGACGGAGAAGTCCGCGCCGGACGGCCCACCGGTACCGCGGATCGTGCAACTGCTGGCCTCGCCCGTGCACCGGTACGTCGGCCGGCCCGCCGACGGCCCGGCTCCCGCCCCGGAGGGCGAGCTCGTCGAAGAGGTCCACATCAGGGCCGGCCTCGGCATCGTGGGGGACCGGTACTTCGGCCGTCCCGCGCACCGGGAGGCGAGCGTGACGCTGATCGCGGGGGAGTCGCTGCCCCCCGGTGCCGATCTGCGGCAGGTCCGTCGCAACGTGCTCACCGCCGGCATCGCCGTGGACGACCTCGTCGGTACGGTGCTGGTGCTGGATTCCGGCGCCGGCCCGGTCCGGCTGCGGGTCAACCGGCCGGCGAATCCCTGCGCGTGGATGGATGTGGCGATCGGCCCGGGCGCGTGGAAGGCGCTGCGCCGTCGGGGCGGCGTGCGGTGCACACCGCTCACCGACGGCGTCCTGCGGGTCGGCCCGGTGGACGTGGCGATCGAGACGCCGCCGGATCAGCGGCCCTGAAGGTTCCGGACGTTGTCGCCGAAGGTCCACCCCTTGCTGCCGTCCCAGTTCAGCGACCAGGTCATCAATCCCTTCAGGCCACCGCCGTAGGTGTTCCAGGCCTGGGTGACCGAGGCGGGAGGCAGGTATCCGCCGCCCGCGCCCGGCTGGGCCGGCAGGCCGGGGACCTGCTTGTCGTACGGGACGCGGATGGTGGTGCCCTGCACGACCAGGCCGGTGTCGAGACAGTCGGTCTGCTTGGTGAAGCCCTCCACGGTGCCGGCCGGGTAGGAGTCGCCGGTGCAGCCGTACATGCTGCCGTTGTAGTACTGCATGTTCAGCCACCAGAGCCGCCCGTTGTCGGCGTACCGCTTGACGATCGGCAGGTACGCGCCCCAGATCGATCCGTATACGACGCTGCCGCCGGTGACGTACGCGGTCTCCGGCGCCATCGTCAGGCCGAAGTCGGCCGGCATCTGGGCGAGCACCCCGTCGATGATGCGGATCAGGTTCGCCTGCGACGTGGAGAGTTGGTTGATGTCGCCGCTGCCCGTCAGTCCGGTCTCGATGTCGATGTCGATGCCGTCGAAGTTGTACCGCTTGAGGATCGGCACGATCGTGGCGACGAACCGGTCGGCGACGGTGCTGGAGCTGAGGTCGATGCCGGCGGTGGCGCCGCCGATCGACATCAGGATGGTCAGCCCGGCCGCCTTGGCCTGGCACATCTCGGCCGGGGTCGGCACCATCACGGTGGCGTCCATGCCGTCCTCCCAGAGCACCGTGCCGTCCGCGCGGATCACCGGGAACGCCGCGTTGAGCACGTTGTAGCCGTGGGCGCGGATCCGGGAGTCGGTGATCGGGATCCAGCCCAGCGGCGGATGGACGCCGTTGGCCGCGCCGTCCCAGTTCTCCCAGTAGCCCTGGAGCACCTTGCCGGTGGGCTTGGACTTGACCGGGCAGGTGGCCGAACCCGGCGGGACGGTCGGGGTCGGGGTGGGCGTGGGCGGCACCGTCGGCGACGGCGACGGGCTGCCGTCACACGGGCCGAGGTCCGTCCAGAGCGCGGGCGTGGCGGCCGGATTCCAGCCGGCGCCCGCCGGCGGAGTGTGGGTGACCAACGCCTGGTACGTCCGGCTCGCGTAGCTGACGCGGCTGCCGGCCGGGTAGTTGACCCCCTCCGCCCACTGCGGCGCCGAGCAGGCGGCCGCCGCCGAGTTCGTGGTGGTGGCGAAGCCGCTGGTGGCCGGCAGCGTCGCGATGGCGGCGACCAACGCCGCGCCGGCCAGCAGCGCGGGCACTCTGCGTCGAAGTCGCATGACATGCCTCCTCATCTATTTGTCGGAGGCTATCAGTTAACTTTGTTAAGTGTAAATGTGTCGTGGTCGTCCGCCGCTGAGGCCTTTCCCCTGTTCACCACACACCTCGCGCGGAGCGTCGCGAACCGGGCCGAGAAACCGGCCGGGCGCGGCAGTGGCGCCCGTCGCGCCGACGGCGGTCGCCCGTCGCCCGCCGACGCCGGCCTGGGACACTGGCGGAATGCAGTTCACCGTGACCGACGTGCCCGAGCGTGAGCGTTTCGAGGCGCGGGACGAGACCGGGGCGCTCGCCGGCCTCGTCACCTACCAGCTGACCGGCACGATCATCGCCTACACCCACACCGAGGTCGATCCCGCCTTCGAGGGTCAGGGTGTCGGTTCGACACTCGCCCGGGCGGTGATGGACGACGCGCGCGCCCGGGGGCGCACCGTCGTGCCGATCTGCCCGTACCTCGCCAAGTGGCTGACCAGGCACCCCGAGTACGACGACATCGTGGTCCGGTCCACCCGCAAGGTGAAGTAGCCCCCTCCGGGCAGGGCCGACACCGCACGGGTCGCCCGGCTCCGGTCGATCACTGTCGATCAGGTCAGATAGCCGGCATGGACACAGACGTTCGACGCTACCTCGACGACCTGGTGGCAGTGGCCCGCACGGTGCTGGGCGAGAACCTGGTCGGCGCCTACGCCGCCGGCTCGGTCGGGCTCGACGCGTACCAGCCCGGCCGCAGCGACATCGACGTGGCGCTGCTCTGCGCCGACCCGTTGCCGGGGGAGGCCAAGCGTGCCCTGGTGGCGGGGCTGCGGCACGAGGCCCTGCCCTGCCCTGCACGCGGGCTGGAACTGGTCACGTACCGGCGCGCGGTCGCCGCGTCCGGCACCCCCGAGCCCGGGTTCGAGGTGGAGCTGAACACCGGGGCGCGGATGCCGTTCCGGGCCACGTACGCCCCGGCGGACCGTCCGGTCGCGGACGGGCACTTCTGGTACGCGCTGGACCGCAGCATCCTGCACCAGTGCGGGTACCCGCTGCTCGGCCCGCCGGCGGCCGAGGTGTTCGCCGACATGCGCCCCGCAGAGCTGCGTCGCCTCCTGGTCGACGCGCTCACCTGGTGGCTGGCCCTGCCGACCCCGCCCGGCGACGAGCCGGCGGCCGGCGCCGAGGACGCGGTGCTCGGCGCCTGCCGGTCCCTGGTCCGCTTCCGCTACGGCCGATGGCTGGCCAAGACCGACGCCGGGCAGCGGCTGGTCGCCGAGGGCGACGAGGCCACGCCGGTGATCGAACGCTCCATCGCGGCGCGGCTCGGCGGTCCGCCGCCCAGCGGCCCCCAGGCACGCGCCTTCCAACAGCGCGTCCTCAACGAGATCACCCCCAAAACCTGACCCCACACCCACCCCTTGTCCCCGCCCCCGGTCCTTGTCCCGCCCCGGTGATCATGAAGTTATTGCTGCGACACGCCGGGCGGGCAGGCAACAACTCCATGATCACCGGGCCGGGGCCGGGGCCGGGGCCGGGCCGGGCCGGGCCGGGCGAGGTTGGGCCGGGGGTGGGGGGTGTACGGCGGCGGTTAGGCGACGCGCGGGGGCGGCACGGGGACTCTCGGGTCGGTCCGATCCGCCGGGCCGGTGTCGGTCGGCGCGTCCGCCGCGTCGATCGAGGCGATCCCGGTCAGCAGTGACAACAGCCTCGGCAGGTCACCTCGGGGCATCCGGAACGACGCCCGGCAGAGCCCGCCGCTCCACAGGGAGAGCACCACCGCCTCCCGCTCGGGGTGGTAGCTGACCCGCATCGTCCGGTCCTCGCCCCGCGTGTCGGCGAACAGGTCACCGAGGCTGGGCATCGGTAATACCTCTCCCATGGCAACCAGAATGCAACACTCCGGTCACCGTGCGATAGATCAGAGCTGGCGGAACGGTTCGGCGTACGCGAACTCGCCCCGGATCGACGGGTCCCAGCCGCTGAGTGTCCGCGCCATGAAGTAGCGGGGACCCCAGTCGGGTACCGGCGGGGTCACGCCGTGGTCGATCGCGGCCCGGAAGCCGAAGCGTGGGTAGTAGTCGGGGTGACCGAGCAGCACCACGAGCCCCTCGCCGCGCGCGTCCGCCGCACCGAGCACCGCGTGCATCAGCGCCGATCCCACCCCACGGCGTTGCCACTCCGGCTGCACGCCGAGTGGTCCGAGCCCCAACGCGACCGGCCGCCCGGCCACCCACCCGCGCGTGCACACCACGTGTCCCACGACCCGGCCCGCCGGGTCGGTGGCCACCAGCGACAGGGCGGGCAGCCAGGCCGCGTCGGCGCGCAGCGCGTCGACCAGGGTCGCCTCGACGGGTACGGTCTCCGGACCGTCCGGCTTGGCGAAGGCGGCGGCGTGAACCGCGCGGATGGCCTCGATGTCGGCGGCGGTCTCGCGTTTGACCAGCATCCGCCGACGATATGGACCGGGGGCGGTCGCGCGCTGCCGAATTTCGCCCGCCCCGCCGGGCAAGTGGCGTCAGTTCACCGTGGTCGGTGCCGGCGTGCGGCGCCGGCGGTGGGGGATCACGCCTGCTTCGGCATGATGTCCACCATCCACTGGATGCCGAAGCGGTCGACGCACATGCCGAACTCGTCGCCCCACATCTGCTTTTCCAGCGGCATCGCCACCGCGCCGCCCTCGCTGAGCCGCTCCCAGTAGCCGCGCAGCTCGTCGGCGTCGTCTCCACTGAGGCTGATGCTGATGTTGTTTCCCGGCTGGTGTTCCATGCCGGGCGGGAGGTCCGACACCATCAGCGTGAAGCCACGGTCGGTGTCGAGCATCGCGTGCATGATCTGGTCCTCGGTGCCCGGCGCGGCGTTGCCGAACTCGCCGAACGTGCTCACGCGCAGCGTGCCGCCGAACACCTGTCGGTAGAACTCGACGGCCTCGCGGGCGTTGCCGGGGAAGTTGAGGTACGGGTTGAGCCGAGACGTCACAGCACCCTCCTTGGTCGTGACCTGCGTCATCGTCGCAGTTCACCGGGGCCGGGACAACGAGGCGCGCCCGCGTTTCGCGGCCGGCGGGGAGTGGCCGGGTCGACCGTTCCCCGCCGGACGTCGACCGGACTCAGTGGTGCTTGAAGGACTGCCGGACCACGCCGCCGACGATGGCGCACCACGTGCTCACGTCCACCTTGCCGTTGCGCGGCAGTCCGTGCACGCCCTGCAGGTCCTGCACCGCCTTGCGGGTCGCGTAGTCGTACTCGCCGGTGACGGTCACCTCGGCGTACCCCTTGATGTTCAAGATGAACTGCACGGCGCTGACCGGCAGCCCGCTCGCGTCCCTGCCCAGCTCGGGGACCAGGGTCTCCCAGGTCTGCGGGGTGAGCGTGGCGTCGACGTCCACCGGGATGCCGTTGCGGTACTGCCAGTCCTGCACCGCGGCCACCGTGGCGGCGTCGAAGACGCTGTTGACCGGAACGGTGTAGCCGCGGTGGGCGAGCAGGTACTGCGCCACCTGCACGGCCGGCGAGCCGACGAAACGCCACAGGTCCGGCCAGCGGCGGGCCGGCACGTCGGCGAGGTCGGTGCCGAGTTCGGCGAACACCCGGCGCCGCAGCATCGGGAACTGCCGGTAGAACGCCGCCCCCGGGCACTGGGTGTTGCGGAAGTCCCAGTGGCCGAAGATGTCGTGTGCCTGCAGGCCGTACTGCCGGCAGATCGTGGCGCAGAGCTTGACCAGCGAGTCGAGCAGCGCCTGCGGCGGCGTCTCGGTGACGTACGTGCCCTCGTTCTCGATCCCGATGGCCCGTCCGTTCTCACCCGGGCAGTGGGCCGAGATCATCTGCCGGTCGCCGGCCTGGAGGCGCTCCAGGCTTCCCGTCCGGCCTTCCAGCACGTAGCCGCCCCGGCTCACCGTGAAGTGCTGCCCGGTGTCGGACCACCCGTTGCCGTCCATGTGCAGGTCCTGGCAGTCCTTCGCCAGCTTGACGGCCTGCGCCTCGGAGTAGTCGGTGACGTTCGGAAAGGCCATGTGGTGCACGATGATCTTGTTGGTCGGGGTGGCGCTGACCGACAACGGGTCAGCCGGCGGGCGCGCCCCCCACTCGTCACAACTGATGATCCAGTCGAGGTCCGTGCTCGTTCCCGGGGTCGCCTGGGCCGCGGCGGGAAAGGCCAGCTCGCTCCCGACGACCGCGACCGTGGCGGCGCCGAGGCCGGCCCGCAGCAGCGTACGACGGTCCAGTTCGGAATGGTTGACGTGCATGACAGCTCCTCTGCGGCCGGACCGGGGGTTGTGAAAAGTAGCTCCATCGGCCGCGCGTCATGTGGAGGATATTGCCGTACCCGGCGCTGCGCTAGAGGGCGGACCGTGCCGGTCGTCCGCGCATCGCCCTCACTCCTCGATCGCCCCACCGACGTTGCGCAGGTGACGCCGGAACGTGTACGCCGGATCGACCGCCCGGCGCGCCAGGTAGTCGTCGAAGGCGGTCTGCCGGCGCAGCGTCTCACCCGCCCGGATCCGTGCCGCCTGCTCCCGCTCGACCTGCCGGATCCGCTCCGCGGTGGCCAGCACCTCGTCGAGGACGTCGGCGGCCACGAAGAGCACCCCGTCGTCGTCGCCGAACACCAGGTCGCCCCGGCTCACCTCGTGCTCACCGACGCGCGCGCTGGTCAACGCCGCCGGCTCCCGCTCGTCCACCCGCACCGGACCCGGCGGAAAACCGCCGTAGCTGAACACCGGCAACCCGATCTCGATCAGCTCCGCCGTGTCCCGGTGCAACCCCCACACCACCAGAGCGGCCACACCTGCCGCAGCCGCCTCCAGAACGGTCAGGTCACCGACGCACGCCTCGTCCGTCCGGCCGCCGTTGTCGACCACCAGCACGTCGCCGGTCGACGCGTGGCCGTACGCCTCCAGGAAGACATCCACACTGCCGTAGTGCCGCGCTGGCAACACCCGACCGGCGACCCGTTGGCCGGCGAGCACCGGGCGCACACCGGGCGGCGCGGCCCGCGGCGGCACCCCCAGGCGTACGCACGCGTCCGCCAGCAGCGGAGTGGACAGGTCGACGAAACGCTCCAGCACGACGTCCTCCAGACGGCCGACGGGACGCCATCGTAGGGAGGACGGCGGGCACCGGAGCGAGATCCAATCCCGAGCGTGCGGCCCGCTCCGGTCGGACCCGACCCGATGAACGGCGGTCGGCACCCCGGGTGGCACCCGTCGCGGTTCCTGCCGCCTCGTGACGAATGGCAGGACTGACGGCTGCGACAACGGGTACGCGCGGTTGCGCAACGTGTGCGTCGGTCGGGATTCGGAGGCGGTGCCATGGAAACCGGTGTGGTCGTCGCCGTGGTCGTCGTGGTCGTGGTGGTGGTGCTCGTGCTGGCGCTCAGCCTCCGGATGGTCCAGCAGTACCAGCGGGGCATCGTCTTCCGCTTCGGCCGGGTGCTGGAGCGGGTCCGGCAGCCCGGACTGCACCTGATCATCCCGATCGCCGACCGGATGGTGCGGGTCAGCATGCAGACCACCGTGATCGGCGTGCCGCCGCAGGGCGCGATCACCCGGGACAACGTCACGCTCACGGTCGACGCCGTCGTCTACTACCGGGTGGTCGACCCGGTCAAGGCGCTGGTCAACATACGTGACTACCCCGCAGCCGTGCTCCAGGTCGCCCAGACGGCGATGCGTTCGGTGATCGGCAAGGCCGACCTGGACACGCTGCTCGGCGACCGGGACCGGATCAACGCCGAGCTGAAGTCGGTCATCGACGCACCGACGGAGAAGCCGTGGGGTCTGCTCATCGAACGGGTCGAGGTCAAGGACGTCTCGTTGCCGGAGGGCATGAAGCGCTCGATGTCCCGGCAGGCGGAGGCGGAGCGGGAGCGGCGCGCCCGGGTGATCGCCGCGGACGGCGAGTTCCAGGCGTCGCGCCGGCTCGCCGATGCGTCCCGGGCGATGGCGGCCACGCCCGGCGCGTACCAACTGCGGCTGTTGCAGACGGTGGTGGACGTCGCGGCCGAGAAGAACAGCACCCTCGTGATGCCGTTTCCCGTCGAGTTGCTGCGCTTCTTCGACAAGTTCACCGGATCGCCGGGCGGGCCGGCCTCCGCCGCGCCACCGCTCGGCCCACCGCCCGAGCGAGCGGACCTCGGCCCGCTCACCGAGAACGTGGCCGGCGCGGCCGAGGAGGACGGCCACGGTCGGCGGTCCTGACCGCGGCAGCGGTGCACCGGGCGCGGCCGGGACACGGCGCCCTGCGCCCGCGTCGGTCCACTTCGGGCGCCGCCCGCAGGCCGGCTCGTCGCCGGGTTCGAAGCTTCGCGTTTAGCGCGCGGCACCCGCCGGGTAGGTCGGGGCCCAACGTCTCGACCTACCCGCGTGGAGGAGCTCGGATGAGAGACAACGTCGGCGACGCGGTGGGCGACGCGCTCCGCTCGGTGATGCTGTTCGTGCCCAAGGCGGTCGCCTTCGTGGCGATCCTGGTGGTCGGCTGGCTCGTCGCCAAGGCCGCCCTGAAGATCGTGACCCGGATCCTCGAACGGGTCGGCTTCGACCGTGCCGTGGAGCGCGGTGGTCTCCGCCGCGCGCTGAACCGCGCCCGCTACGACGCGAGCGGCATCGTCGCGAAACTCGTCCAGTACGGGCTGCTGCTGGTGACCCTCCAGTTGGCCTTCGGTATCTGGGGGCCGAACCCCGTCTCGGACCTGATCGCCGGGGTGATCGCCTGGCTGCCGCGTGCCTTCGTGGCCATCGTCATCGTGGTGGTCGCCGCCGCGATCGCCAGCGCCGTCAAGGACATCATCGGCGGTGCCCTCGGTGGTCTCCGGTACGGCCGGGCGCTGGGCGCCATCGCGTACGCCTTCGTTCTCGGCCTGGGCGTCGTCGCGGCGCTCAACCAGATCGGCGTGGCCACCACCGTCACCACCCCGGTGCTCATCGCCGTGCTGGCCACCGTCGGCGGGATCCTGGTCGTGGGCGTCGGTGGTGGCCTGGTCCGGCCGATGCAGAGCCGCTGGGAGACGTGGCTGACCCGCGCGGAGCAGGAATCCCACTTGATCGCCGCGCACGCGCGCGCCTACCGGGCCGACCGACGCGACGCCGCGGCGCAGGAGCGGCGGCACGCCGACGCGACAGCCGAGCCGGCGAGCCTGGTCGCCGACCCCGACGCCACCCAGGTCACCCGCCCCGCCGAGCCGGAGGAGACGCAGGTGGTCACCGGGCCTGCGGATCCGGACGCCACACAGGTGGTCACCCGGCCGGCGGATCCGGAGCAGACGCAGGTGGTGGTCCGGCCGGACGACCCGGAAGCCACGCAGGCCACCTCGTCCGGCCCGCCGCTTCCCGCCCAGCGGAACGCGGCGGACAGCGAGGAGACCATGGTCATTCCGCCGATGGAGCCACGGCCGGACGATCGCTGAGCACCCGATCGGGTGGGGTGGGACGTGGTCCCGCCCCACCCGCCTGCCCGGACCGGACGGTGGCGCGAGTTCGCCGTCCGCACGCCACGAACGCTGGCCTCCCCACGGCCGGCCCGACTAGCATCGCGGGCATGACGTGGCGACATTGATACACCGCTGACGGCCGCAGCCGTGGGCCGCCGCGGACGCCGTACCTCAGGCGTCCGCTCCGCTCCCACGGGAAGGCCTCATGACCGTCACCGCCACGCGCGTGCCCGACCGCGCGGTCCGCCGTCTGACGGCGACCCTCTACGGGTACGCGTTCCTCACCGACCTCGTCCTGCTCTACCCGCTGTACGCGCTGCTCTTCGCCGACACCGGGCTGTCGGTCGGGCAGATCTCCTCGCTCTTCGTCATCTGGTCGGCCAGCGCCATCCTGCTGGAGGTGCCCTCGGGCGCCTGGGCCGACGCCGTCTCCCGGCGGCTGCTGCTCTGCCTCGCCCCGCTGGTCACCGCCGGCGGCTACGCCCTCTGGGTGCTGCTGCCCTCGTACCCGGTGTTCGCGCTCGGTTTCCTGCTCTGGGGGGCCGGCGCGGCGCTCAGTTCCGGCGCGCTGGAGGCGCTGGTCTTCACCGAGTTGGACCGGTGTGGCGCGGCCGGCCGGTACGCCCGGATCACCGGCCGCGCCAAGACCGCCGGGGTGCTCGGCGCGCTCGCCTCGAGCCTGCTGGCCGGCCCGGTGCTGCTCGCCGGCGGATACCCGGCGGTCGGCGCGGCCAGCGTCCTCGCGTGCCTGTTCGCCGCGGCTGTCGCCACCCGGTTCCCCGAGCACCGCGGCCGTGCCGACCCGGCCGACGCGCAGCCGGTCCGGACCGGGAGGGCCGACCGGATCCCGGCCGATCCGCCCGACGACCTCGGGTGGGTGGCGAGCCTGCGTGCCGGGCTGGCCGAGGCCCGCACGGTCCCCCCGGTACGGGGCGCGCTGCTACTGGTGGCCGCGGTGGCCGCGGTGTGGGGCGCGCTCGACGAGTACACCCCGCTGCTGGCCCGGGACACCGGCGTGGACGTCTCGGCGGTGCCGCTCCTGCTCCTGCTGATCTGGGTCGGGATGACCGTCGGTGGGCTGCTCGCGCCGGCCGGGGAGCGGCTCACCGAACGCGGGTACGCCGTCCTGCTGGGGGTCGCCGCGCTGGCACTGGCCGGCGGCGCGCTGACCAGCCATCCGGCCGGGTTCGTCCTGGTCGCGGTCGCCTTCGGCGCATTCCAACTCGCCACCGTGCTGGCCGACGCCCGTCTGCAGGCCCGGATCTCCGGCCCGAGCCGGGCCACCGTCACCTCGCTCGCCGGCATGGCCACCGACGTCACGGTCATCGCCGTCTACGCCGGGTACGGTCTCGTCGCCACGGCGGCCGGCAACGCGGTCGCGTTCGCGGTGGCCGCACTGCCGTACCTGGCGCTGGCGCTGCTGTCGGGCATGGCCGGCCGCCCCGGTCGCCGGGTCGGCGGGGCAGCCGCCCAGCGAGCCCGCCCACCCGGGCGGAGTTCGCCGTGAGGCGTGCGGACGTGGAACCGGGACGGCGCAGGGCGGCCCGCCGGCCCGGACCGGACGGCGCGCTCAGCTCGTCTGGTGGACGAACGACCACTGGTGGCCGTCGAGGTCGCGGAAGCCGCGCATGTAGAGCCCGGGGGCGTCCTGACCCGCGCCGAGGGCGTTGCCGCCGGCCGCGACGGCCCGGTCGACCAACTCGTCGACCTGCTCCCGGCTTTCGGCGGCGAGCCCGACGATCACCTCCCGACTCGCCTCGGTGTCGGTGATCGCCACCTGGGTGTATTCGGCGAAGGCGGAGTCGATGTGCAGGATCAGCTGGGTCGTGTCGTTGAGCTTCAGCATGAGGCTGGTGCGGTCGGGGGAGGGCTGGGCGCCGGTGAAGCCGATCGAACGGAAGAACTCGGCGGCGCTGGCCAGGTCGCGTACCGGCAGGTTGATGAAGGTCGTGATGGTCACCGTGCGTCTCCGTCGCCTCGCCGAGCCCGGTGGCGCCGACAACCGCGATGGCCGCGAGACGCGGGAGCGCCGCGCTCATTCTACGGGGCGCGAGCCGTGGGGCGGCGCGAAACGGCTGGTCATTACTGCTCGGCGTCGAGGTAGACCCAGCGGCCGTCGGCGCGTACGAAGCGGCTGCGCTCGGACTGCATCCCGGTGTGCCCGCCGGTGCGGTGGTAGGCGCGGAACTCGACCGTGCCGGTGCTGTCGAGCAGGCCACCCCGCTCGGTGTCGACGATCTCCAGCCGGAGCCACCGTCGACCGGGGTCGAGGTCGAGCCGGGACGGCCGGGTGCGCTCGTGCCAGCTGCGCAGGAGGTAGTCGGTGTCGCCGACGGCGAAGGCGCTGAACCGGGAGCGCATCAGCGCCTCGGCGGTCGGCGCGTCGGCCTCGCCCCGGTGCAGCGGGCCGCAGCACTGCGGGTACGACCGGCCGGACCCGCAGGGGCAGGAGAGCTCTCGGTCGTCCGCCGCGCGCCGGCGGGTCCCACGCTTTGCCATCCGGCCATCCTGCCCTACCCGGTGCCGGCATCGGTCGGGGCGTTGCCGGTGCGTGTGCGCACCGATCTCGGCTCAGCGGGGTGCAGGGCGGCTGGAGCTCAGTCCAGGTCGACCGGCAGTGGCACCGGGCGTTTGGCTACCCGGCCCTCGCCCGACGAACTGCCGCGCAGGTGCCGGGCCAACCAGGGCAGCAGGTGCCGGCGCGTCCAGGCCAGCTCGGCGCGGATCACCTCCTCCCGTGGACGACGCGGGGCGGCGGTCAGCGGACGAGACCACGAGTCGTCGCTGCCCGGCAACCCCGCGGTGTGCGCCAGCGCCGCGGCGATCCGTTCGTGGCCGGCGCTGTTGGCGTGCAACCGGTCGTCGCTCCACAGCCGTGGGTCGGAGGCGACCGGGTGGGCGCCGAGATCCAGCATGGTGGCCCCGGTCGACGCCGTGACCTTCCTCAGCGCCTCGTTCAGGGCACTCACCCGGCCGCGCAGCGGCCGGGCGGCCGGCATCACCGGCGCCGGGTCGGGCAGGGTGAAGGTGAGCACCATGGCGCCCTGTTCGACCAGCGCCTGCTGCATGGCGCCGACGTCCTCGGCGACCTGATCGACGTCGAACGACGGGCGGAGTACGTCGTTCATCCCGGCCACCACGGTCGCCAGGTCCGGGGCGAGTTCGAGCGCCGCCGGCAGCTGCTCGGCCCGGATCCGCGCCGTGGTCCGCCCCCGGATCGCCAGGTTCGCGTAATCCAACCCGCCCTGCGAACGGGCCACCGCGAGGGCGAACCGGTCGGCCCAGCCCCGATAACCGCCCGAGCCGTCCGGGTCGTCCAGGCCTTCGGTCGTGCTGTCGCCGATCGCGACGTACCGGTGCCACATCACACCGGCGAGGGTAGCGGCGGCGACGTACACCGGGCCATCCGTCCTCGCGGGCCGGCGTTGACGGCGTCTCCTAGGCTCGCGCGCATGGCCCAACCTCCCGCTGTCCCGCTGGCCCCCGGTCTGTGGCGCATTCCCACGGCCGGTCGTGCGCTGGTCAACTCGTATGCGCTCGTCGACGACGACGGCAGCGTCACGCTCGTCGACTGCGGGGTGAAGCGGGCGCCGGCCCGGATCGTGCGAGGCCTGGCGGCGATCGGTAAGTCTCCGGCCGACGTCACCCGGATCGTGCTCACCCACGCGCACCCGGACCACGCCGGCGGCGCGGCCGAGGTGGCCCGCCGCACCGGTGCTCCGGTCGTGCTGCACGCCGCCGACGTCGAGTACGCGCAGGCGGGCCATTCGCCGCCGCGGGATCCCTCGGTCACCGGCGGCCGGCTCTTCTCCCGGCTCGGCGGGGGCAGGTTCCCGGCCGTCGACGTGGCCGAGCCCCTCGCCGACGGTGACGTCCTGCCGGTCGGCGGCGGCCTGCGCGTCGTACACACCCCGGGTCACTCCCCGGGGCACGTCTCGCTGCTGCACGAGCCCACCCGGGTGCTGATCACCGGCGACGCGCTGTTCAACGTGGTCGGCATCCGCTGGCCGATCAAGGTCCTGTGCACCGACTTCCGGATGACGCAGGAGACCGCGCACGTCCTCGCCGAACTGGAGTACGACGTGGCGGCCTTCACCCACGGCGCGGAACTCACCGACAACGCCCGCGAGCGGATCCGCGCCTTCCTGCGGCGGCGCTGAGGCGCGCCGCTCAGAGCCGGCCGGAGCGACGGAACAGGCGGTGCAGGGTCAGCGCGGCGAGCGCCGCGGCGCCGGGACCGGCCCGGTACCCGTCGTGCCCGACCGGCCCGGGCAGGTGGGCGAAGTTCATGCCGTAGATCCCGGCGACGCCGGTCTGCTCGGCGGCCACCGTACCGGAACGCGGATCGGGAAGTTCGGCGGCTGGACGTCAGCCGGTCCGGCTCGCGAACACGATGATGTTGTCGACGTACTCGCCCGACCGCTCGTCGAACCGGCCGCCGCAGGTGAGCAGGCGTAGCCCGGCGGAGTCGGCCGGGCCGTAGACCAGGTCGCTGGGGAAGGCGTCCTTCGGGTACGCGTCGACCCGGTCGACGGTGAAGGTGGCCACGCGCGTGTCGGCTCGGCTGACCCGGACGGTGTCGCCGGGGCGCAGCCGGCCGAGGTCGAAGAACACGGCGGGGCCGGCGGGGGAGTCGACGTGCCCGACGAGCACCGCGTTGCCCGTCTCGCCGGGGCTGACTCCGTGGCGGTACCACCCGGCCAGGCCGGGCCGGTCCAACGGCGGCACCTCCAGCACGCCGCTGGCATCCGCACCGATCGGGACGATCTCGGCTCGTACGCCGATCGCGGGGATCCGTATCAGGGTGGGCGCGGCGTGCGGCAGCGGTGGCAGGGGGCGCGGGGGACGGCTGGCGGCCGGTACGGCCGGCGCGACCGGCGCGGTGACGTTCGGCGCCGGAGGGCGGGGCGGCGGGGCGGCCAGCCCGGCGGTGACCAGTCCGACGCCGGTGACGCCGAGCAGGGACACGACGGCGACAGTGGACACGGTGGACAGGCCGGGCCGACCGCGACGCTCGCGCGGTCCGGTCGGCGTGGTGGATGCGACGGTCCTTCCGGGTGTGCCTCGACGCCACACGTGGTCACCTCCGTACCCGGAAAATTGGGGGCCCGCACCGGCTGGTCGCCGGCACGGGCCCCCGCAACAGGGATGGTTCGCCAGTTCAGGCCAGAGTGGATGCGGAGCCCCGGCGGCGCAGCAGCAGAACGGCGCCGATCACGGCCGCGCCGAGCAGCGTGCCACCGGCGGTGAGCGCACCGGTGCCGTCGCCGCGCCCGCCGGAGCCGGCCGGCGCGCCGCCGATCGGTGTGACGGTGAACTGCGTGCTGTTCTGCACCGTGCCGTCGCCGCAGGTGGCGGTCACCGTGTAGGTGCCGAGGGTGAATCCGGCGGTGAACAGCTCGGCGCTCAGACCGCCGCCCGGCGCGACGGTGGTCGAGCGGACGTTCTCGTCGCGGTTGGGGCCGGTGACGCGGAAAAGCGCGTCACCCGAATTCGGGTCGCAGGTCGTCGCGGTGAGGACAACGGTGCCACCCACCGGTGTGGTGGCCGGCGAGACGACGGTCTCCGCGAGCGCGGCGCCCGGCAGGAGCAGTACGCCGAGACCCACGCCGACGGCCGCCGACAGGATGACTTTCTTCGGTTTCATACGCGTCTTCCCTCACTCTTCGTCCGCTGAGCACGTGGCGGGACGCCGTTCGGGTGGCCAACTCCGCGACTAGCACCGGTGTGCCCAACACTAGGGCGGTTGGCCCCCCGATCCGGTGAAAATGAGAAATCTTCGTTGCCGTCACGTGTCCACCCCGGAACGGAGGGAGCTGCGGAAACGTCGGGCGCGCCCGGCTGGGACCAGGTCGTTCCGGCTGGGTCGAAGGCGAGGTCTCGCCGCGGGCCGCGGTGATCCCGGGTGCCGCGCTGATCCCGGGTGCCGGGGTGGGCCTGAGCGTGCCGCGGTGCTGAGCGCCGCGGTGATCTCGGGTGCCGCGCGGCCCGACGCCCAGCCGGACCCGGGCCACCGCGGGTCGGACCCGCTCAGCCGGCCGGGGTCGGCTCCGGCAGGGGGCGGCCCGTCTCCAGCAGCGTCTTGAGGCCGGCCAGCAGTTCCGGCCAGCCGCCGCTGCCGTCGAGCTGACCGCTGATCGCCCGGTGCATCTCGCTGCCGGGCGAGAAGTCGTCGTGGACCACCGTCAGGCGGACCGCGGCACCGTGCGGCTCGATCTCGAAGGTGACCTTCGAGCGGCGCTCGCCCAGCCGGGCCGCCAGTTCCTCCTCGGACCAGCCGAAGTGCGCGGCGTGCTCCGGCTGGAAGCCGTGCCAGCTGTACGACAGCCGCCGGTACGGCTCGGCGACCAGCACCCGCTGGCCGAGGTCGCGGAACTCCTCACCCGGCGCGTCCTGCGACAGCACCGGTGAGCCGACCCGCCAGTCGGACTCCAGCGCGAGGCCACCCCAGTAGCGGCGGGTGAAGGCGGGCTCGGTGAGTGCGGCCCAGAGCCGCTCCGGGGTGGTGTCGATGTAGGTGGTGTAGACGAACGTGGGACCCTCCACGGGCACACCCTCCAATGCTGCGCGCAGGTCGGCGAGCGCCTCGGCCCGCTGACGGTCGTAACGACTGATCCACCGGTCGGCGATCGCGTTGATCGGTGCCGCGTTGAGGTGGTGCAGCTTCTCCCGCCCCCGGCGCACCGTGGTGACCAGGTCGGCGGCCTCCAGCACCGCCAGGTGCTTGCTCACCGACTGCCGGGTCATGTCCAGGCCCGCGCAGAGGTCACGCAGGGTCTGCCCGTTGCGGGCGTTGAGGCTGTCGAGCAGTCGCCGACGGCTGGCGTCGGCGAGTGCCCGGAACACCGCGTCCACCGCACCCCCTGATAGGCAACCAATCGGTTGCACGTCAGATTAGGCAACCGTACGGTTGCATGTCAACGCGCGACCGAGTCCACTGCCGGGATCGCCGCCGCCGGAACGTGACGTCCGGGCGATGCCGCTTCGCGCCGCCGGTCGGCGCGCCCGCCGCCGAGGCGATGTGGCAGCGTGGTCGGATGCACTCCGCACCGGTCGACGTGGACCTCGCCCTGCTCGGGGGCGGTGGTGCGGCCTCGCTCCTGCTCGCCGCGCTCGACCGGCACGGCGTACGGGGCCTACGGGTGGCCGTCATCGACCCGGTGCACCGGCGCGGCCAGGACCGGACGTGGGCGTTCTGGGACCGGCCGGGTGGCGACCTCGACCCACTGCTGAGCGCGAGCTGGCAGCAGGTCGAGGTGGTCACACCCGCCGCGCGCCGGGTGCTCGACCTCGCCCCGCTGCGGTACGCGATGCTCCGCTCCGCCGCCGTCTACGAACGGGCCGCCGCCGCGGAGCGCCGCCTCGGCGTGACCCGGATGCTCGCCGCCGTCGACACCGTGCACGACGACGGCGAGCGGGTGCTGGTCCGCACCGGTGGCGACGCGCCGACCGTACGCGCCGGTTGGGTGCTCGACTCCCGCCCTCGGCCGCCCGCGCGCCCCGGCCGCACGACCTGGCTCCAGCACTTCCGGGGCTGGTGGTTGGCGGCCGAGCGCCCGCTCTTCGATCCCGGCCGGGCGGTACTCATGGACTTCCGCACCCCGCAGCCCGCGCGGGGCGTCTCCTTCGGCTACCTGCTGCCGGTCAGTGACCGGCACGCCCTCGTCGAGTACACCGAGTTCTCACCCAGCCTGCTCACCGGCGCCGGGTACGACGCGGCGCTGGCCGGATACCGGGACCTGCTCGGCCTCGACCCGGCCCGGTTGACGGTGCGGGAGGTGGAGAACGGGGTGATCCCGATGACCGACGCTCCGTTCGACGCGCACCCGTCGCCCCGGGTCGTCCGCCTCGGTACCGCCGGGGGCGCCACCCGACCGTCCACCGGATTCACCTTCTCCGCGATGCGCCGCCAGGCGGAACAGGTGGCCCACGCCCTCGCCGAGGGCCGGCCGCCGGTGCCGCCGCCCGCGTACCCCCGCCGGCACCGCTGGATGGACGCGGTCGCGCTGCGCGCCCTGGATCGGGGGACGGTCGGCGGTCCGGAGTTCTTCGCCCGGCTCTTCGATCGCAATCCACCCGAGCGGGTGCTGCGGTTCCTCGACGGCACCACCACCCCGGCCGAGGAACTGGCCGTGATGAGCTCCACCCGGCTCCGGCCGATGGTGACCGCCACCGTGGGGGATTCCGCCCACCGGCTGCGCGACCGGCTCCGACCGCCCCGACCCGTTCCGCCCGTACCACCCCCGGTACGCGAGAGCGTGATCCGGCCCGAGCTGTGAGCACGGCGGCGGGGACGCGGGCTGGCTCGGCGGCCGCTATTGTCGGCCGCATGCCCCTCGACGATCTTCCCCGCGCCGAGTTCGCATTCCCAGGTCCGCTGCGGGACCGGTTGGTGGCGGCGATCCTCGCCGGGGTCAAGACCTCGACCACCGGCCTGCTCCTCGGCTACGAACGCGAGGGCGAGCCGCTGCCCCGCGCCGGTCAACGGTCAGCGGTGGTCGACTCGGCGGAGCAACCGGTCGCGGTGATCGAGCTGACCGACGTCCGGGTGGTCCGGCTCGCGGACGTGGACCTGCGACACGCACTCGACGAAGGTGAGGGTGACGAGTCGGTGGCCGAGTGGCGAGCCGGCCATGAGGAGTTCTGGCACAGCCCGCAGGTACGCGCCGAACTCGGCGACCCGAACTTCACCGTCGACGACGACACCCTCGTGGTGACCCAGCGCTTCCGGCTGGTGAGCCTCGTCGACCCCGCCTCCGGCGTCGAGACACCCGTCGTCCTCTGACGCCCCTACGCCGGGCGTGAGCCGGCGCAGGCGGTAGGTTGCCGGCATGGCGGAAACCGGCGGAGTGGTACAGATCTGGACCGACGGCGCGTGCAGCGGTAACCCGGGACCGGGCGGCTGGGGCGCGGTGCTGCGCTACGGCGGGCACGAGCGGGAACTCTGCGGCGGCGAGGCGACCCCCACCACCAACAACCGGATGGAACTGATGGCCGCCATCCAGGCGTTGGAGAGCCTGACCCGGCCGGTCGCGGTCGAACTGCACACCGACAGCACGTACGTGCGTAACGGGATCACCAGTTGGCTCGCCTCGTGGAAGCGCAACGGATGGAAGACCGCGGCGAAGCAGCCGGTCAAGAACGCCGACCTGTGGCAGCGGCTGGAGGCGGCCTGCGCCCGGCACCAGATCACCTGGCTGTGGGTGAAGGGGCACAACGGTCACCCGGAGAACGAGCGCGCCGACGCGCTGGCCAACCGAGGCATGACCGAGGCCCGCGCGGCAGTGCCGGCCAGGTGAGCCGACACCCCTCACCGAGCTCAGAAGTGGGCTGACGCGGCGGCGGGTCAGCGAGTCGCGTCCGGGTGCCCGGGCATGCTCGATCCGCCACCGCTGCTGCCGGACCCGCCGCCGGCCACGCCCGATCCGTCGTCCTCGGTGACCAGATCGGGCCGTACGTCGGTGTCGTCCGGGGCCGGGACCTCGGTGTCCGCCTCGACCTGGACCAGTCGGGCCTGACCGGCCTCGTCCTCGGCGTGCTCCGGATCGACCGGCTGCTCACCCTGCCGCGCTCTGAAGCCCACGGTCGCCTCCCGTCGGTGCCGTCTCCGAATCAGCCGTGGCTACCCGCCGGAAATCGGGGGAAACGTCCGCCTGCCGGGGGAGAAAACCGTCGTCCGGCTGATCTCAGCGGCGGCCGCGCCGCGCCGCTCGTGCCGGCCGGGGCGTACGCGGCACCGGAGCGAGCGGTACCGCCGTCCAGTGCGCCGGCCGGGTCGACCCTGCCGGCAACCGGGTACGAACATCACCACGGGCGGCGTCCAGCTGCGACTGGTGCAGGAAGATGCTGCCGGAGAGGTCGGCCCCGCGCAGGTCCGCGCCCCGCAGGTCGGCGCCCGTCAGATCGGCCAGCTGCAGGTCCACCCCGCGCAGGTCGGCGCCGATCAGCAGCGCGCCCCGCAGGTTGGCGCGGCGCAGGTCGACGCCGCGCAGGTCCGCCCCGAACAGTCGGGCACCCCGCCGGTCGGCGCCCGGCCGCCCACCCCGGGACCGGGCAGCGTCGCCGGCGCGCGACAACAACACGTTGACGCGGTCGCGGTGCGCCCCGACGTCCAGGGCCAGCAGCTCCTGCGGGCTGCCCTCGGTGAGCCGGACGGTCTGCGCGCGGGCCTGGTCGAGCTCGTCGCGCAGCCCCGCCGGCGGGCGCAGCGCAAGCGCCTCGGTCAGGTACCAGAGCAGCTCCTGCAGCGGGCGCATCACCGTGAACGTGTCGAACATGACCTGCGCGGTCTCCGGTTCGGCCCGCCAGTCCCGCCCGCCGAAGGTCACCTGGGCGACCTGTTGCCCGGCGCCGAAGCAGTCGAAGACCGTGCAGCCGGGAAAGCCGCGGCCCCGCAGGTCCGCGTGGATACGGCAGCGGTGGTCCGGGCGCAGATTGGGGCAGGGCTGCCCGGCCGGCTTGTCGATCGCGAAGTCGGCGGACGCGGCGAAGGCCGGGACGACGCAGCAGAGGCCGAAGCAGCGCGCGCAATCGGCGCGCAGGGCGTCCCGCTCCGGCCCCGAGGGCCGGGAGTTCTCCGACACGCTGACCGCTCTCCTACCGTCTCGACAGGCTCGTCACCGGCGCTGGCCGGGCGGGGTGCTCCCATTGTCCCGCCGGCCACGGCTCGGTCGCCGGTCGGGGTCACCGCGCGTGCCGTCCGGCCACCCTCGTCCCCGGGTGCCGCTCCTGCTGACGGCGACATCTGCACGGGTACAGCGGGCGGGGGAGCGGAGGACCGGGCGGCTACCTGGGTGCGAGGCGCAGGATGGCGCGCTCACCGCGCGCCGGGCCGTACTTCTCGTCGAAGCGCCGGGCCACCGGGTGGCGCTCGTCGTCAGCCGGCTCGATCAGTGTGAACACCCGTGGCGCCGACCCGGGCGTACGAGGCAGCGGCGCCCGCGCGGTGAGTGACAGGTTCGGCCGTGACCGCTCGCAATCGATGTAGTGCTCGCCGTCAACCTCCACGTACGCCATCTCCGCCCGGAGGTAGTCGGAGTTCTCGGTGCCCAGCGTCACCGCCAGCCGGTCGTATCGCTCCAGCGGCACGGTGGCCTGGTCGTGGTCCCACAGCTCCTCGAACCGGGCGTGCACGAAACCGCCCAACGGGCTGCTCATGTCGACCTCGAGTTGGGGAACGTTGAATGACAGCTTGCCGACGGGGAAGAACGAGATGAGGGACCGCCCGTCCCATTGGTAAAGCTGGATCGACGGTGACGCGTCGTAGATCCGCACCTCGAACCGCTCGTTCTCACCGATCTTCTTCCGCAGGGCCATGAGGTGTCGCAGATTCGCCCGGATGTGGCCGGGAACGTCGACGCCCTGTCGCTCCAACTCCTCGGAGCGCTGCTGGGCCGCCGTGCAGTCCGGGTCGAGCAGGAGCAGCTGCACCTCCGCCCCGTTACGCAGGGCCGCCTCGATCGCGTCCAGGGTCGCCTGCCGGTGCTGGTCGTCGAGCAGGATCGTCCAGGTGTCGAGGACACGCACCCGCCTGCACCTGCCCAGCCGCGCCACGAACGCTTCCTGGTCGAAGCTCAGGTGTTCCTGCACTCGGGCCTTGCGGGCCTCCTCGAACAGCGGATCGAAGATGACGTACGAGATCGCCGCGAGCACCACGCTGGCCCCGAGGTTGAGCAGCAGGTCGCTGAGGAAGCCGCCGCTACGCCAAGCGGCCAGCAGCATGACCACGGCAGTCGCCAGCAGCCCGCCGCCGACCACGAACGCGCGCCGCTGCCGGGGCGTACGACCTGACCGCCAGCCGCCCGGCCGCCGCATCCGGCCTCCCCTCCGGGCCGGCCGCCGCCGTGGCGCCCGGCGATCATTTCGGATGACGGCAGGATACGGGACCTGGTGGCCGCTGTCCCCTACGGAACCACCGCATTCGCCGATGAGTACCGTCCCGGAACTCATATCGTGACGATGCCCGGCTGGTAGACCACGGACGGTGAGGTGCCATGGACGACAGTGAACGCGAACAGGCCCTGCTCACCGCCCTCACCACCGAACACTTCGTGCTGCAGACCTCGCGTAGCGCGACGGTCACCGAGTCGGTGGGCCGGGCGACCATCTTCCTGTCGCTGCTCTCCGCCGCGCTGATCGGACTCGGTTTCGTCTCCGGCACCGGCGCGCTGGTCCGTCCGTACCTCGGGGCGGTGCTGCCCACCTTGGTGGTCACCGGGGTGCTCACGTTCCTGCGACTCGTGCAGAACATGGTGGAGAACGAGGTGGATCTGGAACGGATGCAGCGCATCCGGGCGTACTACCACGAGCGATTGTCCGCCGGGCACGACTTCTTCGCCGACGCGGTGTCGGGCGGCGGTGGCGCCGTGGCCACCTGGGCCGCGGTCGGCAACAGGCCGGGGCGGGCGCAGTTGCTGCTCACCACGGCGTTGATGGTGGGCGCGGTGAACGCTCTGTTGTTCGGGCTCGGGGTGACGCTGCTGACCGCACTCGCGGGGCTGCCCGCCGGGCCCGCCATCGGTGTGGGCTCCGCGGTGGCGCTACTGGCCTTCGCCGCGCAGTTCGCCTACGTCGCCCGGTCGTCGACGGCGCAGACCTAGGCTCCCGCCGGGGCGACCGCCGACCGTCACGCCGGTTCGACTCGTCGCCAGTCGTTCGAGGTGAGCGCGACGGCCTGCGGGCCCATCATCAGCATCCCGCCGTCCACCGGCCAGGAGGCGCCGGTGACGTACGCGGCCGCGGGGGAGGCGAGCAGCGCGACCACCGCGGCGACCTCCCGCGCGTCGCCCGGGCGGCCCACCGGCACGCCCGGCCGTTCCTGGGTGACCGGGTCGACGTCCTCCTGCCCGGTCATCGGGGTGGAGATCTCGCCCGGCGCCACCGCGTTGACGGTGATCCCGTCGACGGCCAACTCCTGCGCCATCACCTTGGTGAGTAGTCCCAACCCGCCCTTCGCCGCGCAGTACGCGGCCGAGCCGACCCGGGGCGCGTGCTCGTGCACGCTGGTGATGTTGATGATCCGGCCCCCGGCACCGGCCGCGAGCATCCGTCGGGCGGCCCGCTGCGCGCACAGGAACGGCCCGTCCAGATCGACCGAGAGCACCTCCCGCCAGGCCTCCCAGCCGGTGTCGACGAACGGCGCCGACGCTCCGGTGCCGGCGTTGTTGACCAGCACCCCGATGCCGCCGAGCCGGTCGGCCAACTCGTCGACGACGCCGGCCGAGTCCGGCAGACGCGTCAGGTCCATCTCCGCGACCTCGCAGGCACGCCCGGTGCCGCGCACCTCGGCGGCGGTCCGCCGGGCGCCGTCCGGGTCGCCGTACCAGGTGATGCCGATGTCGAAACCGGCCTGGGCGAGAGCCACCGCGCAGGCCTTGCCGATGCCGGAGTCCGCGCCGGTGACGATCGCTGTGCGGGGGTAGTCCTCGAAACGTGCGGGCATTGCGCCTCACTACCCAGCCGGTGCGAGCGCAACCAGACTCGGACCACCCGGTTGTGGACGTCGGCTCGCGCCGGCGGGTGCCACGTGTAAGGCCGGCGACCGCGGGTAGCCGCGGAGGATGCAGTTGGTGGAGGAGTCGCCGTACCGGTTCCGGATCGACCAGCACGACCCGATGCGGGTGCCGGGCGTGGTCTTCGCGACCCGATCGCTGCTGCCCGACGCCGGTGCGGACAAGTCACTCGAACAGGTGGCGAACGTGGCGACCCTGCCCGGCATCGTCGACGCGTCGTACGCCATGCCGGACGTGCACTGGGGCTACGGGTTCCCGATCGGCGGCGTGGCCGCCACCGACGTCGAGCACGGCGGCGTGGTGTCGCCGGGCGGCGTGGGTTTCGACATCTCCTGCGGCGTACGGCTGCTCGCCGCCGACCTCGACCGCGCGGAGCTCGGACCGCGGCTGGACGCCCTCATGGACGGGCTGTCCGCGTCGACACCGCGGGGCATGGGGAAGGGGGCGGTCTGGCACCTCACGGACCGCTCCGAGCTCGACGGTGTGCTGCGCGGCGGTTCCCGGTACGCCGTCGAGCGCGGCTTCGGCGTCGAACGGGATCTGACGCGCTGCGAGGACTACGGCGCCGTCGACGACGCGAACCCGCACGAGGTCAGCGAACGGGCGGTGGAGCGGGGCGCCCGGCAGGTCGGCAGCCTCGGCTCCGGCAACCACTTCCTGGAGGTGCAGGCGGTCGAGGAGGTGTACGACGACCCGGTGGCCGCCGCCTTCGGCCTGCGTCGTGGGCAGCTCTGCGTGATGATCCACTGCGGATCGCGGGGGCTGGGTCACCAGATCTGCACCGACTACGTCCGGCGCATGGAGAAGGTGATGGCCCGGTACGGCATCCAGGTGCCGGATCGGCAGCTGGCCTGCGCACCGGTCTCGTCGCACGAGGGGCAGGCCTACCTGGGCGCGATGGCGGCCGCGGCCAACTACGCCCGCGCCAACCGGCAGTTGCTGACGGATGCCGCCCGCAAGGTCTTCGCCCAGCAGACCGGGCGGAACCTGGACCTCGTCTACGACATCTCGCACAACCTGGCGAAGATCGAGAATCACGAGGTCGACGGTGCCCGGCGCAGCCTCTGCGTACACCGCAAGGGCGCGACCCGCGCGTTGCCGCCCGGCCACGAGGATCTCCCCGCCGACCTGCGTGACGTCGGCCAGCCGGTGCTGATACCCGGTTCGATGGGCACCGGCTCGTACGTGCTGACCGGCGTTCCCGGCTCACCGGCGTTCGCCTCCACCTGCCACGGGGCGGGCCGCGTGCAGAGCCGCAAACAGGCGGTCAAGGCCGAGCGGGGATCGGACCCGCGCCGGCAGTTGGAGGCGCAGGACATCGCCGTACGCGGCGCCTCCCGTCGCGGGCTGGCCGAGGAGATGCCGGCGGCGTACAAGGACATCACGGCCGTGATCGAGTCCGCCGAGGGCGCGGGGCTGTGCCGGAAGGTCGCGCGGCTGGTGCCGATCGGCGTGGTCAAGGGCTGAGCGCACCCGACGGTCACACGTCGAGGGTCACCGCGCAGGACCAGCCGCCGCCGTCCGGGCCGAACCGCAGCTCGTGCAGGGAGACCGCCTTCGGTACCGCGCCGATCAGCTCGACCGCCTCGGTGTCCGTCACCCGCCAGCGCACCCGCAGGCCACCGCTACCGTCGTCGGTCACCTCGGTGGTCAGCGGCAGCTCGTCCGCCGTGTCCATCCGGAAGATCACTTCGTCGAGGACGTTCACCAGGAGGTCCTCGTCGGTACCGGGCGGTGTCTCGTGCTCCCGGGTGGGACCGGGCGGTGCCCCGGCGCTGTCGGTGAAGGTCTCGACCAGCGCGGTGACCGCCTCGGACACGCACTCCTCGCGGGTCGGCGCCCACGCCTCGATCCGGACGTCGGCGGTGTGCGGCACGCACCGGTGCCCTCGCTGCCCCATGCCCCGATCATCCGCCACCCGCTGACCGTCGGCCGGTCGACCGCGCGACCTGTCCACCAGCGTGACGTGTCGGGGTGTCGCATCGATCCGTTAGCGTCATCGGATGCTGATCACCAAGTACACCCACTCGTGCGTACGGCTCGAGGACGACGGCGGGGTGCTGGTCATCGACCCCGGCACCTGGAGCGAACCGCGCGCTCTGGCGGGTGCGGACGCCGTCCTCGTGACGCACGAGCACACCGACCACGTCGACGTGCTCCGCCTGGCCGGCCTCGGTGTGCCGGTGTACGCCCCGGAGGGCGCCCACCTGCCCGACCTGGTTCCGCTGCCCGTGATCCCGGTCCGGGCCGGGCAGCGGTTCACCGCCGCCGGCTTCCCGGTGACCGCGGTCGGTGGCCGGCACGCCCTGATCCACGACGGTCAGCCGGACTGTGTCAACCTCGGCTACCTGGTCGACGGCGACGTCTACCACCCGGGCGACTCGCTGCACGTGCCGGACGAGCCCGTGCGGACCCTGCTGGTCCCTGGGCAGGGGTCGTGGATGCGGCTGGGCGAGGCGATCGAGTTCGCCCGGGCCGTCGGCGCGCGCCGCACGCACACCATCCACGACGCGCAGATCAACGAGCGCGGCCTGGCCAGCGTCACCGGCTGGTTCGGCGAGACCGTCCCCGGCTACCGCCACCTCGCCCCGGGCGAGACCGCCTGATTCGGGCCGGGTCGGCCGGCATTCGAATCCGGCCGGCTCGTCGGGCCTTCTGACGGCTCCTCGGGGACCTCGAACGCCGGCGCGGAGCCGGTCAGCACCGCGCGGGCGGTCGGCACCGCCCCGACCGCGGTCAGCTCTGCCCGCAGCGTGTCGACCAGCCGGGCCACGTCCTCGGCGGCCGTCGCGTGCAGTCCCTCAGCCACGATCAGCACCTGCGATGTCTCCGCACGTACCGCCGACCAGCCGCTCTGCCGGTTGGTCCAGCGGCGCGCGTGGGCACGTCCCGTCTCGTCGGCGTACGTCACCTCGCCTGGGTCCGGCCGCTCGACGCCGCCGCCGAACGTCACGTACTCCTCGTCGCCGTCGGCGTGCCGCACCGTCAGGTCTCCGCTGATCCGGTCGGTGTCCAGCACGGCCACCGGGAGGGCGTACGCGACCGAGATCGCGTTGCAGAGGTCGACCAGCGGATGCAGTCGCGGCAACTCGCCGTCGAGCCGCAGCCGCCGCAGCAGCGCCTCAGCGGCGCACCGGTACTGCGTCGGTCTCAGGCCCGTCGCCGCGAACGCCCGCCGCCACGCCCGGATCTCCGGGAAGCCCGCCTCCGGGCCCGTCGCCAGGCGGGCCCGTGCCTGGCCGGTGAACTGGTCGACGCGGGGGGCCACGGCGAGTTCCGTGGTGACGCCGGTGGCGACCAGGACGCCGGCCACGAGGTCAGGGAAGGCCGCGCGGAGCGCCGCGGAGTGCTGGAAGCGCACGGGAAGGCTCCTATCGATCGGTGAGGACGAGCGAGACGCCGAGCGCGACGAACGTGCCGGCGACGGTACGGCGCAGCCAGGTGGTGACCCGGGGCCGGGCGAGCACCCGGTCCCGCACCGCGGCGGCGGCCACCCCGTAGCCGCTGAAAACCACCAGGGTGAGCAGCATGAACACTGCGCCGGCCACGAGCATCCCCCGGGTGGCGCCGGCTCCGGCCGGATCGACGAACTGCGGCAGGAACGCGACGAAGAACAGCGTCGGCTTGGGGTTGAGCAGGTTCACCAGCACCGCGGTGACGATCACCCGCAGCGCCGAGCGGGGCGTCGGGTCCGCGTCCGGGGTGAACGCGCTGCGATCCCGCAACGTCGACCAGGCGACGTAGAGCAGGTACGCCACGCCCGCGTACCGCACCGCGTGGAACGCCGTGGCGCTCGCCGACAGCAGGGTGGCCAGTCCCGTGACCGCCGCGAGCAGGTGCGGCACCGTGCCCAGTGTGCAGCCGACTGCGGCGACCAGGCCCGCCCGGGCGCCCCGGGAGAGCCCGGCCGACAGCGTGTAGATCACTCCGGTGCCCGGGGTGACGACCACGACGAGCGTGGTGACCAGGAACGCGACGCTCACGAGGGTCCTTCCGATGCGGTGACGGCGGCACCTGCCGCCCCACCCACTCTGCTGACAGGATGGCCCGATGAGCAGGGCCAAAGCGCAGTCGCCCGGGAGGTCCGTAACGCTGGTGGCGAGTCCGGCCCTCCGCACCGCCGGATCCGACTTCCTGCACCTCGACATCGCCGAGGCGCCGCCCGGCGGTCGAGCCGCGTGGCTCGCCGAACGGCTGCGTGGCGCGATCGCCGAGGGGCGTATCGCCGTGGGCGCTCGATTGCCGGCGACCCGGTTGCTCGCCGCGGACCTCGGCGTCTCCCGCGGGGTGGTCACCGAGGCGTACCAGCGCTTGGCGGAGGAGGGCCGGATCGCCGGGCGCGGCCGGGCCGGCACCGTGGTCGTCGCCGCACCGCCGCCGCCCGTACCGCCCGCCGTCTCGGTCACCTCGCCGTCGCCGGCCGCACTCTTCCCGCCCGTGCCGGGCAGCGACATCTTCGACGCCGTACGTACCGCGCCCGCGCGGATCGATCTGACCCCGGGCGTACCCGACCTGGCCGCCTTCCCGCGTGCGGACTGGCTGCGGGCCGAGCGGACCGTGCTGCGGCGGCTCGCCGCGGCCGACTTCGGCTACGGCGATCCGTGCGGGGCTCCGGCGCTGCGTGCCGCCGTCGCCGCCTGGCTGGCCCGTAACCGGGGCATCGCCGCCCACCCGGCCGACGTGATCGTCACCGCGGGCGTCTCGCAGGCGCTCGGCCTGCTGGCCCAGGCGCTGCTCGGCGACGGGATCGACCGGATCGCGGTGGAGGAGCCGGGTTCGCTCGGCGTACGGCAGCATCTGAACAACTGGGGTGTGGCCACCCCACCGGTCACCGTGGACGCAGCCGGGCTGCGGGTCGACGAACTGGTCGCCACCGGCGCCCGTGCGGTGATGCTCACGCCGGCGCACCAGTTCCCGACCGGCGTGGTGCTCGACGGTCGCCGCCGGCGCCAGCTCGTCGACTGGGCCCGCGACGGCGGGTTGATCGTCGAGGACGACTACGACGCCGAGCACCGTTACGACCGTCCACCCGTGCCGGCGTTGCGGGCCCTGCTGCCGGAGCAGGTCTGCTACGCGGGCAGCGTCTCCAAGCTGCTCGCCCCCGCGTTGCGGGTCGGCTGGCTGATCGTCCCGCCGCGTCACCGGGACGCGGTGGTGGCCGCCAAGCGCAACGCCGACCTCGGTACCTCGATGTTGCCGCAACTGGTGCTCGCCGAGCTGATGACCACCGGTGCCCTGGAGCGGCAGCTGCGGCTGCTGCGCCGCCGGCACGTACGCCGCCGGGACGCGATGGTCGCCGCGCTCGCGCGGCACCTGCCCGGTGCGACGGTGCACGGCGCGGCAGCCGGTCTGCATCTGATGGTCACGCTGGACGAGGCGGTGGCGGATACCGAACTGGCGGCGGCGACGCTGGAACGCGGCGTGAAGGTGCAGCCCCTCTCTTGGCACTGTCAGCGGACGCACCCGCCGGGACTGGTGCTCGGGTACGCCGCCAGCACGACGACCGACATCGAGCGGGGCGTCGCCACGATCGCCGCCGCGCTACGTCGAACGCGTACCTCGTGAAGCGCGGCGCCGGCCGATCCCGGATGTCGGACCGGGGAGTTCGCACGGGGGAGGGGCGCCGGCGCGGGGAGCAGGGGTCGACGTGCAGGTAGGACGGTCGAACCCTCCACTCACAACTCGTAATTTACGAATTAATATTGACACGCGCTCGTAACCGGATGCAGGATCCGTGGAAACACGGGCGTCACGGGCCGGCGGCCCATCGCGGGGGCGTGCCCCGAAGCCCGGCCGACGTGCGGGCACGCCCCGACACGGTCAGCCGAGAGGCGGAGGGAAGGGCTGTGCGGGCTCGTCGGCTCGTCGTGACGTCCGGCGTCCGTGTTCCGGCACCCCCGGCAGCAAAGGAATCCAATGTGAAACGACAAGGCCTAGCGGCAGTGCTGGCCCTCGCGACCGGCCTGCTGGTCGTACCCGCACCCGCCCACGCCGCCCCGGCGGCCGGCGTCGCCCCCGAGTCGGCGTCCGAGGTGTTGAGCCCGACGCCGTACGCGGGCTGGAACACCTACTTCGGCCTCGGCGGCAACTTCTCCGAGCAGTCCGTACGCGAGGTCGCCGACGCTCTCGTCTCCCGCGGCCTGGCCGAGGCCGGCTACGACATCGTCTGGCTCGACGGCGGCTGGCAGGACCCGGAGCCGCGTACGGCCGCCGGTGACCTCCAGGCCGACCGGACCCGCTTCCCGAACGGTCTGAAGCCCCTGGTCGACTACATTCACGCCAAGGGCCTGAAGGCCGGCATCTACACCGACGCCGGGCCGTACATCCCGGGCAAGTGCGGGCTCGGCAGCGGCGGCGGCAACTACCAGCGTGACGCCGACCAGTTCGCCGCCTGGGAGTTCGACGCGGTCAAGGTGGACTTCCTCTGCGGCATCGCCGCCGACCTGGACCCGAAGACCGCCTTCACCGAGTTCGCGCGGGCGCTGCGCGGCAACGCCAGCGGCCGGCAGATCATCTTCAACCTCTGCAACCCGGTGACCTCGCCGGACTGGGGCAACTACCCGGAGGAGCAGCAGTCCACCTACTCGTGGACGTACGCGCCGGAGATCGCGCAGTCCTGGCGTACGTACACCGACGTGGGGTTCGTCGGCGACATCAAGTTCAAGGACGTGCTGCGCAACTACGACGCGAACGCGCGGCACCCCGAGGCCGCCGGGCCGGGTCACTTCAACGACCCGGACTACCTCGCCCCCGAGCTCGGGATGAGCGACGAGGAGTTCCGTACCCAGATGTCGCTCTGGGCGATGGCCGCCGCGCCGCTGATCGTCGGAAGTGACATCCGGAAGCTCAGCCAGACCAGCGTGGACATCCTCACCGACGCCGACGCGCTCGCCATCAACCAGGACCCGGCGGTCGTCCAGGCCGTCCGCGTCGGCCCCGCCGGCACCACCGAGACGTGGGTGAAGCGCCTCGCCAACGGCGACCGGGCGGTGCTGCTGCTCAACCGCGGTGAGACCTCGAAGACCCTCACCGCGAAGGCGTCCGCCGTCGGTCTGAGCGGGGACCGGTTCACGCTCAGGAACGCCTGGACCAACGAGGTCACCGAGAGCGCCGGCACCATCAGCGCCGCCGTTCCCGCCCACGGCGCGGCGCTGTTCCGCGTCGCGACGGCGCACGGCCTGCCGGGCGTCCCGCACGTGACCGCCGGGCTCCCGCAGGTGACGCAGGTCGGCGGCGCCCCGCTTCCCGAGGGCACCGCTGCGGTGCTGGCCGGCGGGGACGAGGCGAAGGTCCAGGTCGCGGTACGCAACGACGGCGTGCTGCCGGTCTTCACCCCGCAGGTCGCGCTCACCACGCCGGACGGTTGGCAGGTCCGGCCGCTCAACCGAGCGCCGAAGCTGCTGAATCCCGGTGGCAGCGCCACCGTCACCTTCACCGTGACCCTGCCCGGCTCGGCGGCTCCCGGCGACGCCACGCTGACCGCCACCACCTCGTACGACGTGCTCGGCCACGGCCGCCGGCAGCAGCGCACGGCGTCGACCCTGGTGGTCGCGCCGGTGCCGCCGGACGGCGAGACCGTGCTGTCGCACCACACGTGGATCAGCGCCACCAGCGGCTGGATGAACCCGACCATCGACCAGAGTGTCGGTGGCGGATCGCCGATCAAGATGCTCGGCCAGGTCTACCCCACCGGCATCGGGGTCGCCTCGCCGTCGACGGTCCGCTACTACGTCGGCGACCAGTGCAGCCGGCTGGCCGCCGTCGTCGGCATCGACGACGCGGTCAACAACGTCGGCCCGGACGGTGGCACGTCCACCTTCCAGGTCGTCGGTGACGGCCGGGTGCTGTACGACAGCGGTGTGGTGACGCGGGAGGCCGTGCACCAGGTCGACGTCGACCTGACCGGCGTCCGGGTGCTCGACCTGGTGGTCGGTGACGCCGGCGACGGTGGCTACAACGACCGCGCCGACTGGGCCGGGCTGAACGCCACCTGCTGACGCGGCAGCTGTCGCACCCGGGTGACCCCGTCACCCGGGTGCGGCAGTCGTCGTCCGCCCGGTCGTGGAGACCGTAGCGGTCAGCGGTCAGCGGTCAGCGGTCGGCCGGACGGCCGGTGCCGACCCCGGCGATGATCCGGGCGAGCGCGGCCGGCTCGGCCAGGTGCGGGAAGTGGCCGCCGCCGGGCAGGACGTCGATGGTCACGTCGGGCAGCATCGACTCCAACCAGCGCCGGTACGGCGGCGGCGGCTCGCTGCCCGCCACGTAGTGGTACGGGATGCCGAGCGACCGGATCCGCTCCAGGTCCCGCACCCGCTGCTCGGTGAACGCCTCGTCGGCGGTCACCAGGATCTCGTTCCAGTACCCGAGGAGCAGGTCCTGCCGCGGGGTGGTGGCCGTACGGACCGCCTCCTGCGCGGCCGGTGGCAGCTGGTCGATGCCCATTCCGGCCAGCAGCGAGTTCCAGAGCTGCAGGTAGTCGGGGCTGCGCAGCACCGGCTCGTTGCGGCGCAGCAGCTCACCGAACGGGCCCAGCAGCAGCGGCTGATCCACGTTCACCACCCCGCGGGTCGGGTAGCGGGACGCGTAGACGGTCGCCAACGCGCCGCCGAGCGAGTGGCCGACCACCACCGGACGGTCGAACCCGGCGTCCGTCACCGCCCGGTGCAGGACGTCCGCGACGTCACCCGTGTGGTACGAGTCGCCCGCCGGTGACCCGCCGTGGCCGGGCAGGTCGAGTGCCAGCGCCCGCCGGCCCGGGTCGAGGCTGTCCAGTTCGCGCAGGGTCGGTGCCCACTGACTCCGGTCGTACGTCAGGCCGTGCAGCAGGACCATCGGCGGGCGGTCGTCGTCCGTCCCCTGGCTGTCGGCGGCCAGGCCGCCGAAGTGCTGCTGCCGTGCGTCGCCCATCTCATCCCCCGTCACACCGCCGGTGCCGCCGGTCCCGCCACGCTGACCTGGCGAATCGTCCGATCCTAGCCGGGTCGGGACCGATCGATGCCCGGGCGGGTCGAGGCGGTCACACCTCGTGGACGGCGGCGTTCAGGCGGGCGTCGGCCGCGGACTGGCCGGCGCCGTCGCCGACCGCCTCGCAGATCCCCGCGGCGTCGACCCAGTGCCGGCGGGCCTCGTCGGCGTCGTCCAGGGCCGCCGCCGCGTCACCCAGGTAGAGCAGGGTGCGGCCCAGCCCGGCGGTCGGCCGGCCGGCCTCACGCAGCCGACGGCTCTCGGCCAGCCAGTCGTACGCCTGACGGGCCTGCCCCGGACCGGCCGCGAGCAGGGCGGCACCGGCGTTGAGCAGCACGGCGGCCCGCCCGGTCGGGTCGTTGACCGAGTCGTACTCGCGCAGCGCCGCCCGCCACGCCTGCGCCGCGTCCAGATGCTCCCCGAGGCCGGTGTGCACCAGCACCAGGTTGGTCAGCGCGGCCGCGTAGCCGCGAGCGTCGCCGAGCGCGTTGAACGTGTTCGCCGCCCGGACCAGGTGGCGGTGGGCGTCGTCCAGTTCGCCCCGGGCCAACCGGGCCGCACCCAGCGCCAGGTCGGTCAACGCGAGCCCGGCGCGATCAGCGCCGGAGCGATGCCGCCGCGACCAGGTCAGGTGGTCCACGGCGTCGTCGAGCTGTCCGAGGTCGAGCAGGGCGAGGCCGAGGTTCATCCGGGCCTGTGCGGTGGCCCGGCGGCCGCGTTCGACGACCGCCAGGTTCAGTACGGTGGCCGCCCGGTGCGGCTCGTGCCGGCGCCGGTAGAGCGCACCCAGTTCGTTGTGCGCCCAACCGGCGACCTCGGGCCGGTCCTCGGCGGTGGGGGTGGCGAGCACGGTGCGGCACACCTGCTCCCACTCGTCCAGCCGCTCGGCGTGGGCCAGCCAGCCGCAGAGCGCCACGGACAGCCGGAACCACCAGCGGCGTACCCGGCGGGGTAGCGTCTCGGCCGCGCCGGCCGGCACCCGCACCACCGCCAGCAGCAACTCCTGGTGCAGGTCGAACCAGCCGTACGGGTCGTCGTCCAGTGGCAGCGTCCATTCCCGGTCCGGCGGTGACCCGAGCGCGGCGAGGCTGGCCGCGTGCCGCTCGGCGTGCTTCGCCAGGTGCCGGGTGAGCCGGGCCTGCGCGGCGACGCGCCGGCGGACCGGGTCGACAGCACGCAGGTGCAGCCGGGCGTACCCGGCCAGTGGCGGACGGATCTCGTAGCGGTCGCCGTCCCGGCCCCGCACGAACGCCGTGGCGGTCAGCTCGTCGAGGAGCGCGGACACCTGCTCGGGACGCCGGGCGGCCAGCGCCGCGATCGTCGCCCGATCCACCGGGGCGGGGCTGAGCGACATCAGCCGGTACAGCCGGCGCGCCTCGGCGGACAACGCCCGGTACGCGGTGTCGGCCTCGGTGAGCAGCCGGGCCGCCGGGGCGAGACCGGTCCGCTGGTGCGGCGGTGTCCGTACCGCCCGTTGCAGCGCATCCAGCACGTCCGCGTGCCGCCAGCTGTGCTGCGCCGTGCGGTAACCCAGGGTGCGTACCGCCCGCGGCTGTCGTCCGCAGATCTCCACGATGTCCCGCACCAGCGGGTCGGTGCGCGGGTCGGCCCGGCGGGTGCGGGCGGCGGGCGCTGCCTTCCCTGCCGCCGCGAAGATCTCGACCGCGTCGTCGGTGTCGGGCTCGTTGATCCAGCGCTCCGCGACGCCCCGCAGGCCGATCAGCGCGGGACCGCCGGCGAGCAGCAGCCGGCAGGTGCGAGTGGTCGGCGGCAGCAGTGGACGCACCTGCTCGGGGCGGTCCACGTTGTCGAGCACCACCAGGATCCGCCGGCCGTCGAGGTGCCGGCGCAGCGCGTCGGCCGCCTCGGCGAGCGCTTGTGGGCGGGCGGAGGCGGGCAGGGGCGTGCCCAGGATGCGGGCCAGTGCGGTCAGCACCTGCCGAGCCGACCGGGGCCGACCCCCCGGGCGCAGGTCGAGGTAGTACTGCCCGTCCGGGAAGTCGTCGCGGCACCGGTTGGCGGCCTGGATCGCGCACGCCGACGTGCCGACCGCCCGCCGTCCCCGTACGGCGACCGCCTGCTCGCGGCCGAGCAGGTCCGCGACGTCGTTCACCGCCGCGTCCCAGCCGGGCATCCGTCCCGGCGACGGCCAGCCGCTCATCCGGTCCGGCGGGAGGGTCGGCGCGCCGCTCGGCGTGGCCACGCCGTTCGCGAACCCGGTTCCGTCCGGCCGCCCGGCCCGCCGGCGACGTACGTCGAACACCACCCAGCCGAGTGCGCCGCTGATCACCAGCGCGAGGCTCGCCGGCCCGAGGATGGTGGCGGCCAGCTCGGAGAGCAGGTTGCTGGCCAGGTTGACGAGCACGCCGCCGACAACGGTGGTGACCGCCACGAGGAACGGCCAGCGGGGTGGCCGTCCACCGCCCTCGCGGCCGTTCGGGGCGGTCACCGGACACCGCCGGAGACGAGACCCGCGACGAGATGCCGCCGGGCCAGCACGACCAGCAGTGCCGGCAACATCGAGGCGATCACCGAGCCGGCCGCCAGCGCCCCGCTGTTGGCCACGAAGCCGCGGGTCTGCCCGGCCAGGAACAGCCCGAGCGGCGCCGAGTCCGGCCCGCTGAACAACAGCCCGACCACCAGGTCGTTCCACACCTGCACGAACTCCAGCACCGACACCGCGACGATCGCCGGACGGCAGTGCCGGGCCAGCCGGCGCAACGTGCCCCACCAGTGCCGGCCACCCAGCCGGGCGGCGCGCAGCCGATCGGTCGGCAGGTCCGCGAACGCGTTGCGCAGCACCAGCACCGCGAACGGCACACCCAGCGCCACGTGCACCAGGACCAGACCCCGAGCGGTGCCGGAGGAGAGCGCCACCCCGAGCACCTCGTTGACCGGTCCGGCGATCACCTGCACCGGCACGACGACAGCGATCATCAGCAGCAGTCCGGTCGCCTGCGCGGCCGGTCCGGTCAGCCCGGCCAGCGGGTACGCGGCGAGCAACGCGACGACCAGCACCGCGGCGGTGACGCCGGCGGCCAGCAGCAGCGTGAACGCCAGCGATCGCCACAGCTCGGAACTGGTGAGCACCTCGTGGTAGGAGGCGAGGCTGGGCCGCGCCGACCACCACCCCCGTGCCGCGGCGTCCACCGGCCCGTGCAGCGAGGTCGCCACCAGAACGGCCAGCGGTACCAGCCAGGCCATGGCGGCACCGGCGGCGAGCAGCCGGAACGGTCGCGGTGGCGGGGCGGCCACCGGGTCCGGCTCGGCGTCCCGCGGCGGTGGCCACGCCTGCCGGACGAACAGCGCCGCCACCAGCATGCCGGCGGCGACCGCCACCAGCCAGATCACGCCGAGCGCCGCGCCCTCGCCGGTGGTGGTGCCGCCGGAGGTCTGCCACACCCGCAGGGCCAGCACCGCCGCCTCGTCGCGCACCGAGCCGGGCGCCATCACCAGGATCAGGTCGAACGTACGGCTGGTGCCGAGCGCCACCAGGGCGAACACCACCGCCACCGTACGCAGCAGCAGTGGACGCCACTGCGCGTCCCAGAGCACGTGCCGGCGGGTGCCGCCGTAGGCGCGTACCGCGTCGGCGAGGCTCGACGGCAGCCGGTCCAGGGCGGCCCGGAACACCAGCACCGCCAACCCCACCCACGCCCAGACGAACGCCGACATCAACGCCACGGTGACCAGGCCCGGACCGAGCATCTGCGGCACGTCCTCGCCGGTGCGCCCGGTCAACCGGGCGGCGACGAGGGTGGCCAGTCCCCGGGACGGGTTCGGGTCGTACATCAGGCGGAACGTCACGCCGGTGACGACCAGCGGCAGCGCGGTCGGCACCACGAGGATCAGCCGGACGAGCTTGCCCTCCTGCGAGCGGCGGGAGGCGACGGCGAGCAGGTAGCCGAGCCCGGTCACCACGGCGGGCACGAGCAGCGCCCACAGCACCGTACGGCCGACCACCGCGCCGGTGCCGGGTGCGGCCAGCGCGGCCCGGAAGTGCGCGGCGCCGACCCAGTGGCCGCCGCTGGTCACGCTGGCGTGCAGGGTCCGCAGCACCGGCCAGAGCACCAGGGCACCGAGGAGCAGCGCGGCGGGCAGCAGCAGGGCGGTGGACGCGCCGACCGCCGGGTACGCCCGACCCCGCCGGGGCGGCCCCACGTCGTCGAGCACGACCGGTTCACCGAGCACCGGCAGTCTGCTCATCGGCCACCACCGGCGTCGCGAGCCGCCGCGGCGAGCTGCTTCGTGGTGCGGCGGATCGCCTCGGCGGCCGGTACGCCGTCGGTCACGTCGGCGAAGAAGTCCTGCATGATCGGCCAGATGCCGACCCCGTCCGAGCCGGTGAACGGGCCGGGCAGGCGGTCGGAGAGGTCGAAGCGCACGGTGCCGGCGGTACGCATCTCCCTGGCCAGTCGCTGGCGGAGCGGGTCGGCGTAACTGCCGGGCTCGACTGTGACGTCCGGCGACAGGTAGCCACCCGCGCGCAGCCAGGGCCGGAACGAGGCGGCGTCGGTGAGCCAGCGGACCAGGTCGACACCGGAGCGGGACCCGGCGAAGGCGACGGCAGCGTCGCCGCCGACGATGAGCGGACCGTCGCCGGGCCGGACGCCGGGGAACCGGAACGTCGCCGGCTCCTCCGGCCCCTGCCGGAAGCGACGGGCCACACCGTCGGCGAAGTCGCCCTCGAAGACGGTCACCGCCCGGCGGGTGTGCACCACCTGGATCACCGATTCCTCGTACTGGGTGAGCAGGGCCCGGCGACCACCGCCGGGGAAGGCGCCGTCGATGCTCCAGATCTCGGCGAGCCGGTCGAGGGCCTCGCGCACCGGCCGGCCCTGCCAGTCGGCGGTGGGCTCCGCGAGGGCGTCGTATCCGTCCGGTGCCACGTCGGCCAGCACGTTCTCGAACCAGTCGGTGAGCACCCAGCCGTCGGCGGCGCCGATCGCCAGTGGGGCCGGGCCCCCGTCGCGGCGGGCCCGCGCGGCGAGGCGGCGGGTGAGCAGCACCAGCTCGTCCCAGGTGGCCGGCGGCTGCGGGAGCATCGACGGCAGGTGCCAGAACAGCGACTTGTGGGCCGCTTTCACCCAGACCCCGTAACGTTGCCCGTCGTCGCCGCGGAGCAGCCCGGCGAGGCTGCCCGGAACACCGTGGCCGGGGGCCGGGTTCAGCGGGCTGAGCCAGCCCCGCCGGGCGTACTCGATGACCAGGCCCGGGCGGGGCAGGATCGCCACGTCGGGACTGGTCCCGGCGAGCTGCCGCGCCCGCAGGAACGCGTCGATGTCGTTGCCGGCGCTGACCACGTGCACCGGAGCGCCGTAGCCGGCCACCACGGCGCGGAACGGCACGAGCTCCCCACCGCTCCAGACCACCGCCACCTGCACGGCCCGCCCGCCGTCGGAGCAACCGGCCGCGATCGTCGCGGTGCCGGCCGCGGCGGCCGCCAGCAGCGTACGACGGCTCACCCGCCCCGGCGCCGTCACTGTCGCACCGCCTCGGCGGGGAGTTCCACCCGGACCGGGATCTGCGCCAAGGTGGCCGGGTCGGCCGTGCAGACGAGCACGGCCACCCCCGGTGCGTCCGCCGGGGAGAGCCGGGGCGTCAGGTCGTCGAGCCGACCGCCATCGGCCATCCCGCCCGGCAGGTCGACCACCAGCACCTCGGGCAGGCAGGCGGCGGCCCGGGCCAGGGCCACGCGGAACCGCTGGGCGTCGGTGAGCACGTGCGGCAGCAGGGCGAGCGTGGGTGCCAACTCCAGCCGCTCGACCACGGTGGCCGTCCAGTCGTCGGCCATCTCGCGCACCCGCTCCCGCTTGCGTTGGCCGTACTCGATGTTCCGGCGGACGGTCAGCTGCGGCAGCAGCGCCCCGCCGGCCGGCACGTAGCCGATCTGCCGGCGCGAGGGCGGCAGCTCGGTGACGTCCCGCTCGCCGACCAGGATCCGCCCGTCCACCGGCGGGGCCAGCCCGGCGAGGACCCGGGCGACCGCGGTGCCGACGCGGGGCGGCGCGACCAGTGCGGCCACTCGGCCCGCCGGCACCTCGAGGGTCACCGGCCCGGTGCCGGGCACGGGGACCAGCGCGCGTAGCCGTAGCGTGACTCTCACCTCCGGTGACTTCGTCGTCCCCGTTCCAGGGTGGCACATCGTGCCGGCGATCGATGCCCCGCGCCACGCTCCACGGTGGATCAGCGGTCAGCGTTCGTGGTACAGCCGGGCCAGCTCCGCGGCTGTCGCGGCCAACCGGTCGCGTAGCTGCGCCGGCGCGAGCACCTCGACGTCGGCGCCGAGGCGCAGCAGCTCACCGTGCGCGTGGGTGAGTGACTCGATCGGCAGTACGGCGGTCGTCCAGCCGTTCGCGTCCGGTGGCCCGGCGCTGGCGTCCACCGCCGCGACCACGACGTCGTTGGCGATCTCCCGCAGCCGGTCCCGGCCGCCGGGAGAGAGCCGCACGGTCGCCTGGTCCTGGTGCAGGCGGGCCCGGAACTCCCGTACGTGCGCGCGCCACCAGGCCGGCAGGTCGAAGTCGGCCGGCCGGTCGAACCCCTCGTCGAGCGGGGTGAGCGCGAGGATCTGGTTGACCCGGTAGGTGGCCGGTTCGACCCGCCCCGGCCGAGCGGCGACCACATACCAGCGGCCGCCCTTGAGCACCAGCCCGTACGGTTCGAGTACCCGGGTCACCTCGCCGGTCCAGCTGCGGTAGCGAACCTCGACGCGCCGCTGCCGCCAGACCGCGTCCGCAGTGGACGCCAGGTGTGGTGACGGGTCACCGTCGGCGTACCAGTTGGGAGTGTCGAGGTGGAACCGCTGCTGGAGCAGGGCGGCGCGCTCACGCAGCTGGGGCGGCAACGCGGCGTGCAGCTTGCGTCGGAGCGCGGCCACCACCGCGCCGTCGCCCAGCTCGTCGGCCGGTCCGGGCAGCCCGGTCAGGAAGAGCCGGTCCGCCTCCTCGGCGGTCAGCCCGGTCAACCGGGTCCGCCAGCCGTCGACCAGCTGGTAGCCGCCGGCGTGCCCGGCCTCGCCGTAGAGCGGGATGCCGGCGGCGTGCAGCGACTCCACGTCCCGGTAGATGGTCCGGGTGGAGACCTCCAGCCGCTCGGCGAGCTGCGTGGCGGTCATCCGGCCGTGCGCCTGCAGGAGCAGCAGGACGGAGAGGAGTCGGCTGGCCCGCATTCCACTGACCGGAGCCGCCGGACGTCGAGGCGTACCTGGCGGACACGCGCGCCGAGGGGCCGCTGGGCGTCTGAGGGGCGACTTCGACGAGGGGCGTCCGGTCCACTGCCGGTTCATCTGGTCCGGCATCACCGCGACCTCCGCCCGCCGGGAGCAGGCGTTCTCCACCGACGGCGAGCGCACCCGGGAGACCAACTGGATCATGGATTTCACCCGTGCGTCGCTCGACTAGCCTGTCGGCCATGCGGAGATGGATCCGGGTGGACCCGTGGCGAGGGCGGCAGGTGGTCAGCATTCTGTTTCTGCTGGTCGGGACCGCGTTCGCGGTGGTGCTTCTGGTGACCGGCGTGGCGGCGCTGGCCGACGGGGTCGAAATGGTCACCGCGCTGGGCATCGTGGGCGCGATGGCTCTCATGGGCGTCTGGCTGACGTTCGCGGCCCGGCTGCATCTGGCCGGGGTATACGTCTGCCCGAGTGGGGTCCGGCTGCGACACGTCTTTCGCACCCGGACCCTGCCCTGGTCGGCAGTGACTGGGTTCGCGGCGCGGCCCGCGCTGTTTCTCGGAGAGCCGACGATCCGTGATGCCTGCTGGGTGCTGACCGTCGACGGCGCGTTCGAGACACCGGTCCAGCGCCGGTCCCGGGAGATGGGGTGGCGCAAGGAGGTCGGACCGGTGCTGTCCGAGGCGGACTTCGACCGGCTGCTCACCCGCCTTGCCGCCGAACTCACCGACGCCCGGCGGTCGGTCCCTCCTCAAACGGACGGGGGAGTGGTGCTGCGGTAGATCGCGGCCAGCCACACGTCGAGCAGTACGTCCACCACGTCGGGCGCCGCCACGGCGGGCCCGTCGCTGGCGAAGGTGGCGTACATGACCCGCTCGTTCATCGAGTTCAACGCGATCGCCAGGTCCCGGGCGGGCAACCCGTCCGGGGCCGCACCGCGCCGCCGCTCGGCCTCGATGGCCGCCTGCGTGCACCGCACCCAGTGTTCCAGCACCGCTGACCAGAGTTCGCGTACCTCGGCGTTGGCGCCGCGTGCCTGGGCGCACGCCAGCACCACGGCCTTGTGCGCGCGGAACGTGTCGTGGAACCGGCCGATCAGGTCGCCCCAGCGGGACCGCGGGTCGTCGGCCATCCGGTCGAACGCGTCGCCGGCGGCCGCGTCGGCCTCGGCGGTGACCCGGTCCAGCAGGGTCAGCAGCACCGCGTCCTTGGACGGGAAGTAGAAGTAGAAGGCGGGGCGGGAGATGCCGGCTCCGCGGGCCAGGTCGTCGATGGAGATCTCGGCGAACGGCCGCTCGGTCATCAGCCGCTCCGCGGTGGCCAGTATCGCCAGCTCACGCTGGTCGCCGGAGCGCCGGCCGGCCCGTCGGCCGCGCGTGGTGGCGTTCCCGGCGGCGGCGCGGACGGTCGTCATGGTCGTCGATGCTATCGCGTTTCGACAGGGTGTCGAGATTGTTGACAGAGTGTTGACCGGCGTCGACGATGGTGGATAGGGACCGGTCCACCGCCACCCGGGGAGCTGCCTTGGCCCGCGATCACGTCGACGTGCTCATCGTCGGCGCCGGGCTGTCCGGCGTCGGCGCCGCCTGTCAACTGCGCCGCAACTGTCCGGACAAGACGTACGCGTTGCTGGAGTCCCGTGACGCCATCGGCGGCACCTGGGACCTGTTCCGGTATCCGGGCGTCCGGTCCGACTCGGACATGTTCACCCTCGGCTACTCCTTCAAACCCTGGACGAACCCGAAGTCGATCGCCGACGGCGACTCCATCCGCGAGTACGTCCGCGACACCGCCCGCGAGTACGACGTCGAGCGGCACATCCGTTTCCGGCACCGGGTGGTCAGCGCCGAGTGGGACAGCGTCACCGCGCGCTGGACGGTACGGGCCCACCGCGACGACACCGGTGAGACCGTCGAGTTGACCTGCGGGTTCCTGCACGTCTGCGCCGGCTACTACCGCTACGACGCCGGCTACACCCCGGACCTGCCGGGCGTCGAGCGGTACACCGGGCGGCTCGTGCATCCGCAACAGTGGCCGGCCGACCTCGACCACGCCGGCCGACGGGTCGTCGTGATCGGCAGCGGCGCCACCGCGGTCACCCTCGTACCGGCGATGGCCGACCGGGCCGAGCACGTGACCATGCTCCAGCGCTCACCGACGTACATCCTCGCGTTGCCCTCGCGTGACGCGCTCGCCGACGCGCTGCGGCGGTGGTTGCCGGCGAAGGCCGTCCACCCGATGGTCCGCTGGAAGAACGTCCTGCTCGCCACCGTCAACTTCCAGCTCAGCCGACGGGCCCCCGGCCTGATGAAGCGGGTGTTGCGGCGATCCGCGCGGAGTCACCTGCCGGCCGGCTACGACGTCGAGCGGCACTTCTCACCCCGCTACGACCCGTGGGATCAGCGGCTGTGCATCGTGCCCGACGGCGACTTCTTCGCCGCCGTACGGGCCGGCCGGGCCTCGGTGGTCACCGGCACCATCGACACGTTCACCGAACACGGGATCCGGTTGGCCTCCGGGGAGGAGCTGCCCGCCGACGTCGTGGTCACGGCCACCGGGCTCAACCTCCTGGCCCTCGGCGGCATGACGGTGCGGGTGGACGGCATGGAGGTCGACCTCGCGCGAACCGTCGCCTACAAGGGCATGATGCTCTCCGGGGTGCCGAACCTCGCCATGACGATCGGCTACACCAACGCCTCCTGGACGCTGAAGGCCGACCTGGTGGCCACCTACGTCTGCCGCCTGCTGAGGCACCTGGACCGCACCGGCCAGCAGATCGTCACTCCGCAACCACCGCCGGACGACGACCGGGTGCCGCTGATCGACCTGCGCTCCGGGTACGTGCTGCGTAGCCTGGACGCGTTGCCCAAGCAGGGCCGATCCGCGCCCTGGCGGCTGCACCAGAACTATCCCCGCGACGTGCTGCTGCTGCGGCACGGCCGGCTCGCCGACGAGGGCGTGCGGTTCTCCCGCGCGGGCAGTCCGGAGAGGAGCGCGACGCGTGCGTAGCTTCGACTTCACCGCGGGCACGGCCGTGCTCACCGGCGCGGCGAGCGGTATCGGTGCGGCGCTGGCCCACGGGCTGGCCCGGCGCGGCAGCCACCTCGTCCTGCTGGACCGGGACGCCGAACGCCTCGACGGCGTGGTCGCCGCCCTCCGCACCGCCCACCCCGACCTGCCGATCGACATCCACGTGGTCGACCTGGCCGACGCGGCGGCCACCGCTCGGACCGCCGCCGAGATCCGGCAACGGCACCCCCGGATCCGGCTGCTGATCAACAACGCCGGGGTCGCCCTCGGCGGCCGGTTCGACCAGGCGACTCTCGAGGAGTTCAGCTGGGTCGTCGACATCAACTTCCGGGCGGTGGTGCAGCTGACCCACCAGCTGCTGCCCGCGCTCAAGGCCGAACCCGGCGCGCACCTGGTGAACGTCTCCAGCCTCTTCGGCCTGATCGCCCCCGCCGGGCAGGCCGCGTACTCGGCGAGCAAGTTCGCCGTCCGCGGGTTCACCGAGGCGCTGCGCCACGAACTCGCCGACGACGGGATCGGCGTCACCTGCGTACACCCCGGCGGGATCAACACCCGCATCGCCGCCAACGCCCGCGTCGGCAGCGGCGTCGACATCCAGGAGTACGAACAGGGCCGGCGCCGGTTCGAGAAGCTGCTCACCATCCCGCCGGCGACCGCCGCCGAGGTGATCCTGCGCGCCGTGGCCCGCCGTCGCGGCCGGCTCCTGATCGGCTGGTCCGCGAAGCTGCCCGACCTGCTGTCGCGGGTCGCGCCCGCCTCGTACGGCCGGATCCTCGCCCTCGGCGTCAACCGCGGCGGCGCGTCGGCTCGGCCGAGCGCGTCACCGTCCCCCACGTCACCGGCGTCTGGTGTGCCCGCCCAGCGCCGTGCTGAGCAGTCTGCGGGCGAGAACGTGAGGGAGGCGACATGACCTCGGCAGAGCGGCCGCGGCACGTCACCGTCGCCGGCCGGCGGGTACGGCACCGCATCGACGGTGCCGGCGAGCCGGTGGTGCTGCTGCACGGCATCGGCCGCAGCATGCGCGACTTCGCCGAGCAGCACGAGCTGCTCGCCGAGCGGTTCCGGGTGCACAGCGTCGACCTTCCCGGCCACGGCGGATCACTACCGATGGTCGACCCGTGCAACCTGCCGTCGCTGGCCCGCTTCGTCGGCCGGTACCTCGACGCGGTGGGCGTGGACCGTCCGGCGCACGTCGTCGGCAGCTCCCTCGGCGGCGCGATCGCCATGCAGCTCGCCGTCACCGAACGACACCGGGTCGCGAGCCTCGCGCTGGCCGGCAGCGCCGGCTTCGGCCGGGAGGTGACCCTCGCGCTGCGGTTGCTCACGGTACGCCCACTCGGCCGGCTGTTGCTGCTCCCGAGCCGGGCGGCCGCCCGCCGGACGGAGCTGGCGCTCTTCCACGACCCGGCCTTCGCCACCGCGGACCGGATCGCGCACGCCCTGGACATCGCCCGCCTGCCGTACACCGGGCGGGTGATGATCGAGATCGCCCGCAACCTCGGCCAGTTCCAGGGTCTCCGAGCTCAGTGGCGGGAGCAGCTGCTCGCCAGGATGGCCGACCTGGACGTGCCGACGCTGGTGGTCTGGGGTGAGCGTGACCTCATCCTGCCGGCGACCCACCTCGAGGCCGCCCGCGCCGCCCTGCCGAAGGCCCGCACCCACCTCTTCCGTGACTGTGGGCACCTGCCGCAGGTCGAGCGGGCCGACGAGTTCCACCGGCTCCTGCTCAGCTTCTGGGGAGTGCCCGTGCCCGCCGGCGGCGGACGGTGACCGCCACCGTATCCGCCGCCGGGCCCACCCCGGACGGCTGAACGGTCAGAGGGTGTTGCAGTGGGACTTGCCCTTCTCAGACACCCTCTCAGGGCGCGGTGCTGCCCCGCTTCTCCTCCTGGGCCAGCACCGCGTCCCGGTGCTCCGGCTCGTCGCGGCGGATCAGCTCTGCGGCGAGCCGCGGGTCGTCGACCAGCCGGCCCCGGTTGCGGTGCAGGAACATCTCGAACCCGCCGGTGTACGGGCAGGCCAGGTCCCCGAGCGCCCGCTCGGGCGCGTACCGGCAGCCGGCACAGTAGTCACTGATCTCGTCGATGTACGTGCCGTCCACCGCGTACGGCCGGGTCTCCACCGGGGACGGCTGCGCGTGGTGGCTCATGCCGAGCACCGTCGCGTTCATCACCCAGTCCGTGCCGTCGACGAACGAGCGCTGGAACCAGTCGACCAGTTCGGCCGGCCGCCACCCGCGTTGCAGCGCGTAGTTGCCGAGCACCAGCAGCCGGGGACCATGGTGGGTGAACCCGGTGTCCCGCACCGTGGCCAGCACGTCGGCGAGGCAGCGCGCCTCGACCGCGTCCGCGTCCAGTTCGGCGAACCACTGCGGCAGGGGCTCGGCGGCGGACAGCGCGCCGGCGCCCCGGAATCGGGGCTCGGCGTACCAGTAGAGCTGCCAGAGGAACTCGCGCCAGCCGAGCAGCCCGCGGATGAAGAGTTCCGCGGCGGCCCGTGGGGCCGATCCGTCGCGCCAGGCGCGTTCGGCCGCCTGCACGGCCGACCGCGGGTCCAGCAGGCCGAGGTTGAACGACGAGGAGAGCCCACTGTGCGTCAGCAGCGGGTCGTGCACGCTCATCACCTCGGCGTACCGGTCGTATTCCGGCAGCCGGTGGCGGAGGAAGTGCGCGAGCCGGGTCCGCGCCTCGGTGTGCGTGGCGGGGAACCGGCGGGGGCCGTCGCGGCCCACGAACCGCACCCCGTCGGCCGCCCACCGGTCCAGGTCGTGGCGCACCTGCGCGTCGATGTCATCCTCGACGACCGGCGGTGGCGGCGGTACGGGCTGGGTGGCGTCGGCCGAGCGGGGCGGACGGCGGGCCGACGGACTCCCGGCCTGGGCGCGGAGCAGTCCGTGGCGGTCCAGGGCGTGCCGGTAGAAGTCGTCCATCCGCAGCGCGCCGTGCTGCTGCTCGGCCCAGACCGCGAAGTCCGCCGGGCTCGTGATGAACCCACGGGCCGGCAGCACCGCCAGGCCGGGCACGGAACGTGCGAAGCGCATCGCCGCCCGCGAGTGTGGATGACAGACCTCGACCGGCTCGGCGAGCCGGTCGAACGCCTCCCGGAACGTGCCGGTCCGCAGCAGCAGCGCGCGGTCGCCGAGTTCAGCGGCGCGGTGCCGCAGGGTGGAGAGGATCAGGTGGGCCTTCTGCCGGTGCATCGGTCGGCGTCTGAACAGCTCCCGCGCCTCGATGAGCAGCACCGGTTGGTCGGAGTCGTCGAGGAAGTGGGGCCCGAGCTGGTCGGCGAGCAGCCATCGACGGCAAGACATGGCCCAATTCTGCCCACTTGAGCGCGGCGTGTCCCATACCGGATGTGTACGGGTCGTCGCGTTCAGTGGATCGGCCCGCTCACTCCGCCTCGACCGGACCGCCGCCTTCGCTCCCGGTGGGGCCCGGGTCGGTGTCGTCCGGCGACCTGCTCCGCCTCCGCGCCAGCACGGTGACCGTCACCAGGCAGAACAGCAGGACCGCCACGAGGTGTACCGGCGCCGGCCCGAGCGGGACGAGCAGCACCAGCGCCGCCGTGCAGAGGCAGGCGGCGGTCTGCCACCGGTGCGGTCGGCGACGCACGTGCAGCGCCCAGAGGGTGACCACGTACACCGCCACCGGCACGGCCACCGCGTACCCGGCGGTCAGACCGGAGACATGGCTGTCGTCGCGTTCGTGGTCCACCTCCACCGCCAGGCCGGCGCCCACCGCGGCGATCGAGGCGAAGATCAGGTAGTGGCCGTATCCCCAGAACAGTGCGTGCCGCAGCTGGTTCGAGACCGCCACCGGCCGGTCGAAGTAGAGCCACCAGAGCGCGAACACGATCACCGTGCCGGCAGCGGCGAGGGACCAGAGGTGACGGTCGCCGGCGTCCAACCCGGTCTGGATCGCCACGGACGTCACCAGCACCACCTCACCGAGCACGATCAGCGTGAACAGGCCGTACCGTTCGACGATGTGCCGCGGATGCCAGGGCGTCATGCCCGGCCGCTCGGCCAAGGCCGGCACCAACAGTTCGGCGAGCGCCAGCACCAGGAAGGAGCCCGCCAGCCAGCTGTCCGGCAGGGTGAGCCGCAGCAGCCAGCCGACCTGCACCACGAACACCCCGCCGGCGTACCGGAGCGCGGCGCGCCGGTGCGCCTGATCACCGGCTGCGGCTCGTATCCAGTGCACGATCGTGGCCAGTCGCATCACCACGTACCCGAACGTGATCGTGGCGAAGTCGCCCTCGGTGAACGCGCGCGGCACCCCCGAGGCCAGGGTCAGCGCGCCGGCGATCTCCACCAATGTGGTGATCCGGTAGACGTCGTCGTCGGTGTCGTACGCGGAGGCGAACCAGGTGAAGTTCATCCACGCCCACCAGATGGCGAAGAAGACCATGAGGTAGCGCCCGACCGCGAGGCCGATGTGCCCTTCCGAAAGGGCGTGGTGCAAGTTGTCGGCGGCCTGCGCCACGGCCACCACGAAGCAGAGGTCGAAGAAGAGCTCCAGCGGGGTCGCGGTGCGGTGCGGTTCGTCGCGTCGCCGTCCGGTCATCCGCCGGTACCACGGGCGTGCCGAGCGGGTCTGGGTCACACACGCTCCTCCGGCCGGCCGTCGCCCAAACGATAGCGATCAGGCCCGCCCGGGCGGGTCAAGTTCGCGTCCGACCCGTGCCGGCGCGGGCCGGGTGCGATGGTGGGCGGATGGCTGACGACACGATCCGCCTGTTTCTCGGCGGGGACGTGATGACCGGCCGTGGCGTGGACACGATACTGCCTCACCCGGGCCCGGCCGACCTGCGCGAGGAACTGGTCCACGACGCGCGGGAGTACGTGCGGCTGGCCGAGCGGACGAACGGTCCGCTGCCGCGTTCGGTACCGGTGAGCTGGCCCTGGGGCGCGGCGTTGGAACTCCTCGACGAGCTGCGCCCGGACGCGCGGATCGTGAACCTGGAGACGGCGGTGACCGGCCGGGGCACGCACGAGCCGGGCAAGGCAGTGCACTACCGGATGCACCCGGGCAACGTGTCCTGCCTCGCCGCCGCCCGGCTCGACGTCTGCGCGCTGGCGAACAACCACGTCCTCGACTTCGGCCCGGACGGGCTCACCGACACGCTCGACACGCTGAAGGGCATCGGCGTCGCGACGGCCGGCGCCGGCCGGGACGCCGACTCGGCCTGGCGGCCGGCCCGGGTGGATCTCGCTGGAGGGCGCCGGCTGCTGGTCTTCGGCGTGGCCGCCGGGTCGAGCGGTGTGGCGCCGCACTGGGCGGCCACGGCGGACCGGCCCGGCGTCGCGTACCTTCCGGAGGTCTCGGCGGCCGCCGCGGACGCGTTGGCCGAGCGGATCGCCGCGCAGGCCGCACCGGCCGACCGGGTGCTGGTCTCCGTGCACTGGGGCTCCAACTGGGGGTACGACGTGACGCAGGAGCAGGTCGCGTTCGCCCATCGCCTGCTCGACGCGGGAGTCGACGTGGTGCACGGCCACTCGTCGCACCATCCCCGCCCGGTGCAGGTCCACCGGGGACGGCTGATCCTCTACGGCTGCGGCGACCTCGTCGACGACTACGAGGGAATCGGTGGTCACGAGACGTACCGGCCGCACCTGCGGCTGCTCTGGCTGCCCACCATCGACGCCACGACCGGTGAGCTGCGGGACCTGCGTGCGGCTCCGATGCGGGTGCGCCGGATGCGGCTGGAACGGGCCGCGCCGGACGAGGCGGCCTGGCTCGCCGACCTGCTCGGCCGGGTCGGTGAACGGTTCGAGGTGGACACCGACGGGCTGCTTCGCCGTGCCGAACGGTCCGGGTCAGACTGATTTCGTACGATTGATGGTCATCGACGGGAGCGCCGACCATCCCTAGCATGTGGGTGAATGGATCTTCGGAATCCACCCCTTGGCCGTACCCGGCCATCAGTCCGATCGAAGGAGACGCGAGTGCGTCGATCTCCCCATTTAGCACTGCTCGGTGTCGGCGTGTCCGGCGCGCTGCTGCTGAGCGCCGCCCCCGCGAGCGCCGCGGCCTCGCCCGCCGCCGCGCCGCAGCCGGGCATCGTGGTCAGTGACGGCATGACCCAGCCGGTCTTCTCGCTCGCCGACGCGATCGAGGAACGGGTGTACGTGCAGACCCCGGTCGACACCGACCACGACGGTCAGCGCGACCGGGTGGCCATCGACATCTCCCGCCCGCGGGAGACCGCCACGCAGGGCCTCAAGGTGCCGGTCATCTTCGAGCACAGCCCGTACCGCAAGGACACGTGGGGCGACGTGCCCTACCCGAGCGTGCTGGTCGACGACCTGCCGCAGAACGGCCGGACCGGCCGCTCCGGGCTGCGGGCGCTCGACCTGGGCGTGCAGCGCGCGGAGGCGAAGGCGAACCTGCCCGGCTCGCTCGACGACTACTACGTGCCGCGCGGCTACGCCGTGGTGCTCGGACAGAGCGTCGGCACCGCCGACTCCGACGGCTGCCCCACCAGCGGCGACCAGGCCGAGACGCTCGGCACGAAGGCGGTCATCGACTGGCTGAACGGGCGGGCGAAGGGCTACGACGCCAGCGGCGCCCCGGTCACCGCCGGCTGGACCACCGGCGCGGTCGGTATGACCGGTGTCTCCTACAACGGCACCCTGCCCAACCAGGTCGCCACGACCGGCGTCGAGGGTCTCAAGACCATCGTGCCGGTCTCCGCGATCAGCAGCTGGTACGACTACTACCGGGCCAACGGTCTGGTCGTCGCACCCGGCACCTACCAGGGTGAGGACACCGACATCCTCGCGCAGTTCACCGCCGGGCAGACCCGCGCCGAGGGCCCCTGCGCCGACGAGATCGCGAAGCTCACCGAGCAGCAGGACCGGGTGACCGGCGACTACACGAAGTTCTGGGCGGACCGGGACTACCTCGACGCGCGGAACGTGCACGCGAGCGTCTTCGTCGTACACGGCCTCAACGACTGGAACGTGAAGACCGAGCACTTCGCCGGGTGGTGGGACGAGCTCGCCAAGCGCGACGTCCCGCGCAAGATCTGGCTGCACCAGGGCGGGCACGGCGGCCCCGGCAACAACGCGTCGGTGACCCTGCCCGACGGCCGCACCTGGACGTACAAGCAGACCGAGAACCGCTGGTTCGACTACTGGCTGTGGAACGTGCCGAACGGGATCATGGACGAGCCGACCGCCGTACTGCAGCGGGAGGACCGGGTCTACACCACGTACGCCAACTGGCCCGACCCGGGCGCACGCGACGTCGCGGTGAAGCTGGCCGCCACCAACGCCACCCAGCCCGGCACGCTCACCACGGGCAAGCGGCCGAAGGGCAAGGTCGAGCAGAGCTTCGTCGACGAGGGCCGCACCATCGGACCGGACACGCTGGTGGCCGGCCCGGACGCGGCGAGCCCGAACCGCCTCGCCTACCTCTCCCCGGCGCTCGAGCAGGATGTCCGCATCTCCGGGCGGCCGGAGATGCGGCTGCGGATGGCGATCGACAACAAGCCGGACGCGAACCTGACCACCTACCTGGTCGACTACGGCCCGGCCGGCTCGACCGCCGCGCCGACCGTGGTGACCCGGGGCTGGATGGACCCGCAGAACCGCAAGAGCGCGGCCCGCACGGAGCAGCTCAAGCAGGGCAAGCTGTACGACTTCCGGTGGACCCTCGAGCCGAAGGACTACATCTTCCCGGCCGGGCACCGGATCGGCGTGGTCGTCTTCTCCAGCGACCAGGAGTACACCCTGCTGCCGAACGGCGGCACGGAGCTGCGGGTCGCGCCGGACCACAGCGAACTGCGGCTGCCCGTGGTCGGGGGACGGGCCGTGCTCGGCTTCTGAGCCGACCCACGAGCCGTCCGAGCCGTCCGAGTACGGCCGACCGAAGGCACTGATCGAGATGGGGCAGTCCCGCAGTGGGACTGCCCCATCCGCGTGTCCGGGCTGGTCACGCCGGGCCGGCGCCACGGCCCGGCCGGACGCTCGGGCCGGTGGTCCACGCCACGTTGCCGGTGACCGGCCCCGAGCCGATCCGGCGACCCGCCGAGGATGGAGGTATGACGGCTACCGCGGACACCGCGGTGAGCGCCGCCGCTCCCGCACGCCGCCGAGCCGTACTGGTCTGGGGCGTGGCACTCGCCGCGTACGTGGCCGCGGTCTTCCACCGCAGCTCACTCGGCGTCACCGGGGTCGACGCCACCCACCGCTTCGACATCAACGCCTCCGCGTTGGCCACCTTCTCCGTGGCCCAGCTCGCCGTGTACGCGGCGATGCAGGTTCCGGTCGGGGTGCTGCTCGACCGCTTCGGCTCGCGCCGGCTGCTCGTGACCGGAGGCGCGTTGATGGTCGCCGGGCAGCTCGGCTTCGCTCTCGCCACCGACGTGCGTCTCGCCGTGGTGGCCCGGATCCTCGTCGGGCTCGGCGACGCGATGACGTTCATCAGCGTGCTGCGCATCGTGACCTTCTGGTTCCCCGGCCGGGCCAACCCGCTCATCGTGCAGCTCACCGGCACCCTCGGTCAGCTCGGCGCCGTCCTCGGCGCCGTGCCCCTGGTGGCGCTGCTGCACCACCTCGGCTGGACACCGGCGTTCCTCGTCGCCGCGGCGCTCGGCACGACGGTCGTGCTCCTGGTCCTCGTCGCCGTGCGGGACACCCCGTACCGCGAGACCCTCGCCGGCCCGCCGCCCCGGCTCGGCACCGTCCGCCGGGAGCTGGCCGCCGCCTGGGCCCAACCCGGCACCCGGCTGGGCCTCTGGACGCACTTCGTCACCCAGTTCTCCGGCTCGGTCTTCGCGCTGCTCTGGGGCTACCCGTTCCTGGTTCAGGGGCAGGGCCTCACACCCACCACGGCGGCGTCCCTGCTCACCCTGATGACGGTGGCCGGCCTGCTGGTCGGACCGGTGCTGGCTCACCTCTGCGCCCGGCACCCGTACCGTCGTTCGGTGCTCGTCTTCACGGTGGTGGCGGCCACCGCGGCGGTCTGGGCCGTGGTGCTCGCCTGGCCCGGGCCGGCACCGCACTGGCTGCTGGTGGCGCTGGTGCTGGTGCTCGCCGTCAACGGACCCGCCTCGATCATCGGCTTCGACTACGCGCGTACCTTCAACCCGGCCAGCCGTATCGGCAGCGCCACCGGCATCGTCAACGTGGGCGGCTTCGTCGCCTCCATCGTGCTGGTGCTCGCCGTCGGCATCGTGCTCGACTCCGCGACCCCGGCGGGGCGGGAGACCCCCGACCTCGACGCGTTCCGTTGGGCCTTCGCACTGCAGTACGTGCTCTGGTCGCTCGGCGCGGTGCAGGTGTTCCGGCACCGCAACGCGACCCGCCGCCGGCTCGCCGCCGAGTCGTCCAAGCGTGTTCAGCCCACGGCGGCGGTCACGACGGGGTAGCGCTGACGCCGCGCCCGGCAGGGCAGCGGGCAGCCGCCAGGGTCAGCGGCGCAGCCGTCGGGGGATGAGGCCGTCCAGCACCAGGGTCAGCCCGGCGCCGACCAGCCAGACGTCCTTGGCGAGCCCGGAACCCGCCTCGGTGGGGCGTACGCTGCCCGGTTGGCGCAGCCCCGGCGTCTTCAGGTAGAGCTGCACGAGCCCGGCGCCGAAGGCGGTCAGCCCGAGCCCGACCAGCGCCGACGGCACCAGCGGGACGAGCAGGGCGGCACCCAGCGCCAACTCGCTGTACGACAACAATTTGGCGAACCGGTCGGGGGGAATCTGCCGCAGTTGCGGGATCGCCCCGACCGCCATGCCGTGGGTCGCCTGGGCCGCCTCGCCCTCCAGGTTTCGCTTGGTCAGCCCGGAGTTGAGCATGTACGCGCCGATGGAAGCGCGCAGCGGCACATGTGCAATTCTCATGACCACTCCCGCGGTGAGGCCGGATCGTGCCCCCGCCTACCCCTCGATCGGGCCGGTTAACCCGCTACCGGACGACCCCTAGGCCGCATGGGCGGTTTCCGATAGGTTCACCGGAAGTCGATCACCGATGCCGGTGGGCGCCTGTGGTGGTGGGTGTCCGGCCGGACGCTGTGCCCGGGAGCCGCGCCGGCCCCGGTGGTCGCTCCGCCGTCGACCAGGAGGAAAAGCGTGAGCCAGGAGGTCCGGGGAGTCATCTCCCGCAGCAAGGGCGCGCCGGTCGAGATCACCACGATCGTGGTGCCGGACCCGGGGCCCGGTGAGGCGATCGTCCGGATCCAGTCCTGCGGGGTCTGCCACACCGACCTGCACTACCGCGAGGGTGGCATCAACGACGACTACCCGTTCCTGCTCGGACACGAGGCGGCCGGGATCGTCGAGGAGATCGGCGAGGGTGTCACCGAGGTCAACCCGGGCGACTTCGTGATCCTGAACTGGCGCGCGGTCTGCGGTGTCTGCCGAGCCTGCCGGCGCGGCCGCCCCTGGTACTGCTTCGCCACCCACAACGCCGCCCGGAAGATGACCCTCACCGACGGCACCGAACTGACCCCGGCCCTGGGCATCGGCGCGTTCGCCGAGAAGACGCTGGTACACGCCGGGCAGTGCACGAAGGTCGACCCGGCCGCTCGACCGGCCGCCGTAGGGCTGCTCGGCTGCGGGGTCATGGCTGGCCTGGGCGCGGCCATGAACACCGGTGGGGTGACCCGAGGCGACTCGGTGGCGGTGATCGGTTGCGGTGGTGTCGGTGACGCCGCGGTCGCCGGCGCGGCGCTGGCCGGCGCGACGACGATCATCGCGATCGACACCGACGCTCGCAAGCTCGACTGGGCGCGCAAGTTCGGTGCCACGCACACGGTTGACGCCACGGCTGAGGACCCGGTCGAGGCGATCCGCGCCGCCACCGGCGGGTTCGGCGCCGACGTGGTGATCGACGCGGTGGGCCGACCGGAGACGTGGAAGCAGGCGTTCTACGCCCGTGACCTCGCCGGCACGGTGGTGCTGGTCGGCGTACCGACCCCGGAGATGACCGTCGAAGTTCCGCTGCTCGACGTGTTCGGTCGAGGCGGCGCGCTCAAGTCCAGTTGGTACGGCGACTGCCTGCCCAGCCGCGACTTCCCCATGCTGACCGAGCTCTACCTGCAGGGCCGCCTCGACCTCGACGCGTTCGTCACCGAGGAGATCGCGCTGGACCAGGTGGAGCAGGCGTTCGCGCGGATGCACCACGGCGACGTGCTGCGCTCGGTGGTGGTCCTTCCGTGACCGCCCGGGTCGACCACGCGGTCACCACCGGCACGTTCTCCCTGGACGGGCAGACGTTCGACGTGGACAACAACGTGTGGGTGATCGGGGACGACACCGAGTGTGTCGTGCTGGACGCACCGCACGACGTGGACGCGATCCTGCGTGTGGTGGGGGAGCGCCGGGTCCGGGCGATCCTCGCCACCCACGCCCACGACGACCACGTCCGGGTCGCTCCAGCACTGGCCCGGGCCACCGGCGCCCCGGTGCTGCTGCACCCCGACGACCGGATCCTGTGGGACCTGACCCACCCGGACGTCGCGCCCGGCGGCGTGCTGCGTGACGGGCAGGACGTCGAGGTGGCCGGCATCGTGCTGACGGTGCTGCACACCCCCGGGCACAGCCCCGGCGCGTGCAGTTTCCACGCGCCCGCGCTGGGCGCCGTGTTCACCGGCGACACGCTCTTCGCCGGCGGTCCGGGTGCCACCGGCCGGTCCTACAGCGACTTCGGCGTCATCATCGAGTCGATCCGGGACCGGCTGCTCACCCTGCCCGCGGAGACGGTGGTGCACACCGGCCACGGCGACGACACCACGATCGGCGCCGAGGCTCCGCACCTGGACGAGTGGATCGCCCGGGGCCACTGACCGTCCCGCCGGTACGTGGTCGGCCGTTCCGGTTCGGCCACGTACCGGTCCGTGGGCTTCGCCCGTCCGGGCCGCATCATCCGCCGCACGGGCCGAGGTGGTGGGTCACCGTTCGGCGGGGTCGCCGAGCACCGGCTTGACGTCCAGCACCGGCGTACCGTCGAGTGCCTCCAGGTCGGCGACGCGCACCCGCAGACCGTCGATCGCCAGCAGGCGTACCCGGTGCAGGCCGATCGGATTGGGCCGGTGCGGCGAACGGGTGGAGAAGACCCCGGTCTCCGGTCGCGAGGTGTCACCGCGCGGATGCACCGTCAGCACGTCCCGCCGGGCCCGGTCGAGCCAGGTCACCACCAGCGCCTCGGTGCCGGGCCGCAGGTCGTGTAGCGCCGGGGCGACGTCCGGTGCGAACACCAGCCAGGATTCCGGCGCGCCCTCGTCCCCCTGTTTCGGAGCTGTCGCGGGATCGGTCAGCGGTGACTCGACCCGGCCGATCGGCCGCAGCGTGTAATCCGCAGTGCTCATCGGGTGGCCTCTCGTCGGGTGGGGCACGCCGAGCGGCGCGCGGTCCGCTGCGGGGGTCGGCACGCGCGGATGCCCGGCGCGCCCGGATGCTCGGAGCGCCTGGCCCCGGTGCCGTCGACGACCGGGCAGCGGAGCGCCAATCATGTCGTCGCCCCCCGGTCGGCGCTTCTTGACCCTATCCCGCCGGAGTGGGCTCTTTGCGCCGCGCCGCACGCCGAGTCCTTGCTTTCTCCACCACCGCACGGTGTGGGGCGGTACGGGCGCAGGACGCGCATCCGAGGACCGGTCGTCACGAAAGTTCGCTGATGTCTGGTGTTGCGCGCTGCCCGACCAGGTGTCCGTGTTCCGTGCTGTGACCAGCGCCGCAGCCGCCCGCAGCGGGGTCATATCCGGAATGACCGACACGCCAACCTGGTTGTGTCCCCCGTACCGCCCGAGCCCAAACCCATTTCCGGTGCGGACATCCCCCGAGGAGTGCTCATCCCGGAGCGCTTCGCATGATCGAAAGGGCAACCATCGTGAAGTTCGACTTCACTCGATGGCTCCCGGCCATCGCGAAGGACTCTTACCAGAAGACCGCACTGAGCGTGGTGGGCGTGGCCGCCCTCGGCGGCCTCGCGTTCGGGCCGACCGCGGTGGCGGCTCCCGTCACCATCGGACCGCACGACGCGGCCATCGCCGCCATCGATTTCGCCACCAGCAACGGTGGGCACGACAAGCAGGGCGCCACGGACGATTCCGGTATGACCACCGGTTCCCGCGACGGCAAGCGGGGCGTCGGCCAGCCGAGCCGGGAGCAGTTGGTCCCGTTCGGCGTTCAGGGCGCTCAGTCGCGTATCCCGCTGGACGACGCGCAGCGGGACAACGCCAAGGCGATCATCAAGGCAGCCAAGAAGACGGGCGTGGGTGATCGTGGCGCGGTGATCGGTGTCGCGACGTCGCTGCAGGAGTCGAAGCTCTACAACCTCGGTAACCTCGGCGCGTCCAACGACCACGACTCGGAGGGCCTGTTCCAGCAGCGGCCGTCGTCCGGTTGGGGCACCCCTGAGCAGATCACCGACCCCGACTACGCGGCCACCGCCTTCTTCACGGCGCTGAAGAACGTGGACGGGTGGCAGAACATGCCGCTGTCGCAGGCCGCCCAGACCGTCCAGGTCTCGGCCTTCCCGTTCGCCTACGCGCAGTGGGAGGACCAGGCGGCGGACATCGTCCAGCAGCTCTGGTGAGGTGTGGAACTCGCAAACCGGCCGGTCCCGTCTGGGACCGGCCGGTTTCGTCTGCGGCTTGATCGACGCCGGTTCCCTGATGTCGGGCGTGTCCGGGGCGTGCGGACGCGCCGACATCAAGGAAGCCGAGTTGACCATTACCCACCGGAACCGGACACCCCTCGCAGCCGCCCCCCACACCCGGCATGGTCAACCCGCTTGGGTGTGACCGGCTGCACCTGCGGGACGGAATCGTGGCCCGGTCGGGGGCGTTGAACAGTCTCTGACGGCCGAGGTAGCAGCCCGCTCGTCCGGCAGGTCCTCAGGTCGGTCCGCAGAGGCGAGGCCTCCGGGAACGATGCCGGTCCGCCGGTTGTTGAACACGGTCCGGCGCGCCGCCCCCTGGTCCCCACCGACGGTGCTGGTGGAGTCGCCGGGAATGACGGCTGGCAGCCGGTCGTTGAACACCGACCCCGGCGCGGTAAGCCCCCCGGCTCGCCCCGCACGCCGACCCCCACCGGGCCCCTGTGAACCACCCCCGGGTTCGTGGTGGTGGGCCTGGTCCTCAGACTTCCCCTTTTTCGAAGCGCCGGTTGTGGCGCTGGCCCGCGTCCCCTGGCGGGTCATCACCCCCGAAGGAGCTTTGATGATGAACACGATCATGCGTAAGAGTGTTCTTGGTATCGCTGGTCTCGCGTTCGCCGGTGGTGTCATCGGTGGTCCGATCGCGGCGCACAACGCGCACACGGTCGACGCTCAGCCGGTTGCCGTGGTGCAGTCGGACAAGAAGCCGGGTGTGGACACGGCGAAGCTGATCCCGCACGGCACGCAGGGCGTCCAGTCGCGCATCGCTCTGGACGACGAGCAGACCGCCAATGTGAAGGCGATCATCGCTGCGACGAAGAAGTCGGGCATGGACGAGCGGGCCGCGGTCATCTCGGTCGCCACCAGCTTGCAGGAGTCGAAGCTGCACAACCTGGGTCACCTCGGCGACATGAATGACCATGACTCG
>NZ_JBFAAL010000008.1:0-296704 GCF_040639715.1 Micromonospora sp. NPDC023737 | reverse complement strand
GCTCTGCGCCAACGCGGGATCAGGCACGTCATCCCAGAACGCTCCGACCAGGTCGCCCGCAGGGCCGGCAAGGGCAGCGCCGGCGGCAGGCCACCGGCCTTCGACAAGGCGATCTACCGCAAGCGCAACGTCGTGGAACGCTGCTTCAACCGCCTCAAGCAGTGGCGCGACCTGGCCACCCGCTACGCCAAACGCGCATCTCTCTACCGAGCCAGCCTGGTCCTGATCGCCGCCATCATCTGGCTTCCATGATCGACAGGACAGGCCCTAGGAACTCGGCCGCCAGGGCCCTGGCGTCCTCGTCGTGCCGGCGCACGACATCCAGATCATGCCGGCGCCCGGCATCCACAGACATGGCGTCGACCGCTTCCACATCCGCCCGTCGCGGTCGGCGCGCATACAAGACAGCCCACGCCCCGATGACCGCCGCGATGATCGCACCACCTACGGCGATGAGTGACGCCATCATGCCGGAGAGTATGGCAGGGGTGGGTGAAACCGCAACAGTGCCGCTCGCAAGACCGGCCCGAAGGGTGTATGTCTCAGCCTGAGATCAAACAGTAACGCCTACGGATCCAGGTGCGGTCGACGGCGACCACCTGGTCCCCGTCGACCAGCCCGTATCGGAGCGAGGCCGAGGGGTACGAGCGGGAGTAGTGGTGAATGGTGACGAACTCGCGGGATGCCGCGTCGTCCAGTGCCACGACCGCGTAGCGGCGCGGGTCGAATCCGCCTTTGCTGGGTGCGCCGCCAGGAGTGCTGGCCGTGCGACCGGCGTTGACGGAGGTCGGACTCGAACAGCGCGATGAGGTCGGTGAAGAACTGGTCGACGGTGGCGGTGTCCGCGTCCGGGGGCAGGTTCGGAGCTGTACGTCTCGTGTTCGACACCGAACAGGTCGCGGGCGAGCTTGTGGCTGCCCTCCATTGCGCTGCGGATCTGGTGGTCGCAGAGCCGAGTGCCTTAGCGATGAACACCGCGGCGGACTTCGGTGGCGTCTTGCGGGCGGCAGACTCCTTCAACCAGGCCTGGCGGACCTTCAAGGCGCTGTCCCACGCCTTGTTTGACTCCCGGACGTCGCGGCGTTCCGCGCGGGCGGCCTCGGCCTCGTCCGGGTCCATGTCTTCGAGCTTCTTCCGGTCGCTGTAGCTGACCGCGGTGCCCGGCGGGTACCGGTGGGTGTGCCCGTACTTCGGGTAGTTGGTGCAGGCGCACTCGGCCACCCAGACGTAGCCGCGCTTGCCGTCCTCGTTCACCCACTTGTGGGTGACGAACGCGGCGTGGCCCTTGCAGTCCCGGTGGTTGTCAGCAGTGACCTTCGTCCGGCCGTTCTTCAGGTACTCCAGCGCCGCGCGCTTGGCGTCCTGCGTCGGCGGCTCTCGACGGCCTTGATACCGGCCTCGGCGAGCTGGGCGACCAGCGCCTCGTGCTGCCGCTTGGACTCCCGGTCGTCGCGCCGCCGCTGCAACTGGTGGTTGAACCCGCCCCTCTGGGCTGCCAGGAGGAGGGTTTGCACAGCTTGGTCATCGCCCTCGAACTCGGCGATGGCGGCGGCCTGCTCCAAGTCGAGGAAGTCCCACTGCTCGGTGGACTTGCGGGCCACCTCGCTGCCGGCGACGGCCAGGGCCGCCTCGACGTTGGCCTTCGGTCGGGCGGCCCGCTGCGCGACAGCGCCGGCCGGGACGCCGAGTGCGGCGAGTTGTTGGAATGCGACGACGTCCTCGTGGGTCGTCAGGCCCTCCCGGTGGTGGTTCTCGTTCAGCTGGTCGATCAGCCGGTCGGCCTCGTCCGGCTTCGGCACGACGACAACGACCACTTTCGGCCGGTCGGCCTAGGCCGTGTCCTGTCGATCATGTCGAGCCGAGGCGGGATCCAGGTGGCGGCCCGGCAAGGCAGAGGTTCGTCCGGATACCGGTGTTGTATCCGGACGAACTGAGAACCCAGCCGGTCGTCGGCTGGACCCGACGCAGGCCGGCATTGATCGGCAGGACAGGGCCTAGCCGGCGGGCCATTGATGGGCCAGTAACGGGGAGGATGAGCGGGCACGAGCGGACACGAAACGCAACCCAGTCACCTGGCACGACCCGGCGTATCGGGCATCACGACCGCTTGAGCACGCTCTTCCAAACTGAGGTTCCGGCACCTAGACAGGGGCGTGGCCAGGCGACGGGCGAGGCGACCTGCAAGTCGGGTCAGCTCTCCACGTTCCGCATGACGATGGTCTGACGGCCACCTTCCACGCCGTAGAACCACCACGTCCCCTCTGGGGCGGGCGGAAGATGCACTCGGATTAACTGCAACATGCCTTGCCCAAGCTCAACCACCGGCGCCGTATCCATCGTGTCGCGCCGCAGCTCGATCACGTCGTCGCCAAGCGCCGTCCAGCCTCTCACCTCGGATGCTGTCACACGCCCACGCTCACCCAGTCGCCGGTTTGCCTCCTCGATCAGCTGGATGAGCAGATCGAGTCGATCACCGCACCAGTCCTCGGCGACAAGTAGGCCAAGGTCCGTCACGAGCGCACTCACACGAAGTTGGTCGACCACGTCTTCAAAGGCCGCCGAGTGCCAATCAACCGCCATCTCCTCAGCCACCACTACGGCCTGACCAAGCAGGACAGCAAGGCTGTCGCTGAGCGCCCAGAAGCCCGAGCCATTGAACTCGACAAAGCACGTCTTACTCACAAAGCCCCCGTGCGAAGGTAGCCAGGCATGATCGCGACAGTGCGAAACCCAAGGGTAGATGCTGTGCAGCCCGTCGCGATGCCGGTCGCGGGTGCGGTCGTATGCCGAGGGGCGCGGGATGCCGTCGGGGGAGAGGGCTTCGGCGATGGCGACCATACGGTAGCCGGCGAGGTACATGTCGAAGATGCGTCGTACGACGGGCGCGGGTGGTGGGTGGGGGGTGAGCTCACGCAGACGTTCCCTGTCGGCCGCCGTGGCCGGGTTCGGATGCGGCCCGAGGTCTTTGAGTATGTGCCCGTACGGCGGGACGCCACCGAGGTGCTGGCCCTCCGGCAGCCACTTGCCGGAGACGCGCGACAGTTCCCCTGGCCGGTCGGTGTGTCAGGACTTGGCGGGTATGCCCAGTCGCGCGTGAGCGTCGCCGGTACGAGTCCGCGGCGCCGCGAGTGTTGGCCCGACATGGGGCAGATGGGTCTGACAAGCTTCCGGACGTCTTCCGCGACGCGACGTACCGCACGCTCTGGCGAACCTCACGTTCTCAAGCTGCGCCCGGTTTCACGACCCGGGGCCGCGGATTGCGCTGCGAGCACCGAGGACCCTGGCCCGTCCGTAAGGGTGGACGGGCCAGGGTGCCTCAGTTGGTCAGCGGTGCCTCAGTAGGTGAACCTCGACAACCCGCCGGCCCACGCGTCGACGACGTACCCCGTGCGGGTGGTCGGGTCGAGGTAGAGACCCTGGCGCGCGGTGAACTCGAAGTTGGACGCGCCGATAGTGGAGTTGACCAGGTTGACCATCGGCTTGCGCGACAGGACCACCCCAGTGTCGGGGTCGATGAGCGTCACCTCGCTCATCGGGTTGTTGTCCGTCTCGCGGTTGGCCTCGTAGAGGCTGGTCTGGACCAGCACGTGGTGGGTGCCGTCATAGGTCAGCCACTCGGGGCCGCGGGTGTCGATGGCCTTCTCGGGACCCTTGGTGATCGTGGCCTGGTCCATGGTCAGGAAAGAGCTGAGCGGGAAGCTGCCGCCGTACGACTGGTGGGCCCCGACAGAGACGTACAGCTTGTCGCCCTTCCCGTCGGGCGCCACAGCCGCCGTGCACAGCGGCATTGTCGTGGCCGGGCTGACCGTCTGCGCGGCGACGTCCACCTTGACCATCCAGTATCCCGCGCGGCCCGCGAGGCAGGGACCTGCCGTGCCGACGGTGGTCGCGAAGACCGTGCCGGTGGAGGAGTCGACGGTCAGGTTCGAGAACGTCCTGCCGCGGTTGTTCGGGTTGAGGATCAGCGGTCCGGTGGCGTCACCGGTGGCCATGTCGATGGTGTAGAGCAGGCTGTAGCCCTGCGGGCCGTCGTACACCTCGATGTAGCCGCGTCCTCGAGCCCGGTCGACCGTCCCGCCGTCGAGGTAGCTTTGTCCGACGGTGAGGCCGGGCAGGCTGTTGACCTGCGTCGACTTCACCACGGTGTCAGTGGCCAGGTCGATGACCCGGACCTCGGCTTCCGTGCCGCTCAACGGGCGATGCAGCACCAAGGCGTGCCCGCTCGCGGGGTCGATGCCCTTGATGAGCTGCATGTGGGAGCCCGGGGCGCTGTGGTTGATCTTCGCACCGAGCGTGCCGGAGGCGAGGTCGTACGGCACCGTGGCGGAGTCGACCAGGTCGATCCCGTCGAACGTGTCGGCCGAGATGTAGGCCTTGCCGCCGTCGACCACGAAGCCCTCGACCGCGCCGTCGATGCGGTCGCCGTCGTCGTACTGCAGGAACGAGGTGGCCGAGGCCTGGCCGATCGGCCGGCCGTCCTTCGTGGCGATGACGCGAACCGGGTACTGCAGCCCGGTCGTCAGGTCCAGCGTGTCGAGGTCGAGCGCGGTGGTTCCGTTGGTCGTCGGCAGCTTACGCCACACCGTTGAGGCGTGGTTGAAGCCGTCGTCGTCGCGTTTGGTGCCGTTCTGGTTGGTCGCCGTGTTGAGCGTACCGGCCAGGGTCGGGGCCGGCGCCATGACCTCGATGGCCGCGCCGGTCGCGCCCTTGACGTCGCGCACGTTCCAGCTCACGGGGACGCGCGCGTCGCCACGGCGCACCGCAGCGGCGTGGACGTTGGGTCCGAAGGTGATCGGGGCGGGTCGCTGGTCGGCGCCGGGGCCGACGAGGAAGGCCCGGAAGTCTCCCCACACCTTCAGGTAACCGCCGAGCGTGGCGGTCTGGAGGCCGACGCCGTAGAGGCCGCCGCCGCCAGGGGCGAACGCGGAGGCGGGGACGGTGACGGTGCCCTTGGTCTCGGTGAGCGGCGTGCTCCAGGCCTCGTTGAAGATGTCGACCCCGGCCGACGGGGTGTAGTGCCCGACGCTGGAGACGACCAGGCGCGGGTTGCTGACGCCGCGGACGCCGGTCAGGTCGTAGGAGACCGCCACCGGCTCGCCGAGCGCCACCTTGCCGGGGGCCGTCGGAGGCAGGGCCTGCTCGTAGGTTCCGTCGGAGGGCAGGAACGTGAGCGTCCGCGACAGCTCTGCGACGACCGCCGTCCTGCCCTTGACCTTGCCGAGTGCCTGGAAGCGTACGTCGATGCGCTGCGGCGAGCCCGATGTCATCGAGAGGCCGGCGGCGTCGAAGAGCTCCTTCGGCAGAACCCGGATGCTCGGCGCCGCCGTCGGGAAGGTGCGGTTGCCGACGACGAGCTGGTAGGTCAGGCCTCTGGTGTCACCGGTGAGGTCCATCCCGAAGGTGATCGGGGAGACCATGTTCTGTCCGGTCTTGTCGCCGTTGCCCCCGGTGGGGCCGGCCAGGTCGATCGCGTCGGGGTTGGTGTCCTCCTCGAACGACATGCCCTGCAGGCTCGGGATGACCTGACGCTCGGCGATCGAGAGCCGGGCGGCGGTGCGGGCGATAGGGAAGCCGCGCGAGAGTACCTTCTCGAAGGCCCGGGTGACGTCGATCTGCGGACCGACGTTTAGCTCCTGGTCGGCCTGCTGTGGGGTGGCAACCGGGCGGGCCGTGTCGATGAGGATCTGGCGGACCTGCTTTGGGGTGAGGCCGGTGCCGGTCGCCTTACCCGCCTGCAGGACCACCGCGGCGGCGGCGGCGATCATCGGCGCCGAGGCGGACGTGCCGCCGCCGAGCTGCAGGCCGACGGCCTGGGGGCCCTGGCTCTGCGCGTGGAAGAACGCGGGCAGGTTGTCTCCGGGGGCGGACAGGTCGATCCGGGACCCGAAGCCCGAGGCGTATGCGGCGGCGCCGTTGTAGCGGGTCGTCGGCCAGACCCCCTTGCGGACGTCCGGGCTCGTCAGCGTGTCGTCCACCGTCGTCGAGCCCGCGGCGATCACGCCTGTGTCGGTGACCTTGGTCGGGACCGTGGTGGGCGCGATGTCGTCGAGGTCCGTCTGGTCGGCCTTGTTCTTGGTGCGCTCGGTCGGCGTGCTGCCGCCGTCCGGGCCGACGGAGACGGGCAGAGCCAGCCGGGTGCCGTCGTTGGAGCTGACCACGACGACGATGCCGGAGGCGACGATCTTGCGCAGGGTCTCGCGGATCTCTGGGATGTCCTCGATCCAGCGGCCGGGGAAGCCGAGGTTGGTGTCGGTGCCGGCGCCGAGGCTCGCGGTGATGACGGTCGGCCGCGGGTTCTGGTTGGCCGCGGCGATGAACGCCTGGTTGATGCCCTCGAACGTGGCCTCCTCGGCGACGACGAGACGGTAGTCCGCGCCGGGCGCGATGCCGAGCAGGTCGGTCGCGCCCTCGCCGAGCGCCTCCGGTCGCTGCTGGTCGTGAGGAAGCGGCGCCATCATCGAGAAGTCGAGCAGCACCTCGCCGAGCGCCGGATCCTGGCCCTCCGTGGTACCCATGGGGTCGAGGGAACCGCCGTCGTCGGCGGTGTACGTCGGGATGAGCGGCATCGACGGAATGTCGAGGTAGCGCTGGCCGTCCCGGACGATGGTGGTGTCGTCGTTGACGTCACCGATCGAGACGTTGGTGATGATCTGGCCCGCGCCGGGCAGTGCGTTCAGGTGGCGCTTCGCGTCGACGAAGGCACCGACCGCGTTGACGCCCTGTGCGTTGAGCCAGGACGAGAAGGAACTGGTGAGCGCGTCGTTGGTGGGTACGCCGACGACCTCGGTCGCAGTCGCGGCCTTCGCGCGCGCCTGGGCACCCTTTGCGACCTTCTCAGGCAGGCGGACCGAAGTGTTCATCGTGCCGATGCCGACGGCACCGGAGCCGACCTGGTAGGTCTGAGCTGCGGCCCGGGCCTCGATGGTCTCGATCGTGGGGCTGTACGTCGTGCCGTAGCCGCTCATGCCCGTGACGGGTGGCACCACGAACGGGCGCTGTGCGCCCTTGGAATCGGTGACGGTGGCGGTGCCGTCGTCGTACCAGGTCACCTTCGACCCGTCGTCCAGTGTGCGATGGTGGGCGGCCGGATCGTCGCCGGCTACGGGAACTCCGGGTGCGGGGGAGGCGCTGGCCGGCGCCACGCCGACGGCGCCGAGAGCACCCACGAGCAGGAAGGAGGCGAGGACGGAGACCGTCCTCGTAGAACTCCCGGACATCGTGCTCCTTCGGTATGCGGAGTCGGGTGGAACGCACCCGACATAGAAGAACCGTCGGGGTCGTAGACTTCCGCCACAAGGCATCGAGGGGTGCGACTCCGGGCAGTTGCGCAAGTGTGAAGTGCCGCGCGGAGGAGGGTCCCGGTGGACGAGCCGACGACCTGGTGGTCCGGCGCCGGCTTGCCGCCCGCCGCGGGTCAGGTCCTCGAGCACCTCGTCGCGCACCCGGAGTCGACGCCGGCCGAGATCGCGGAAGCGCTCGGCCTTCCATCGCGCGGCGTCGCCCTCGCACTGCGGACGTTGAGCGACGAACTGCTCGCCGTGCGGGTGAGCCTGAGCCCCGCGCGGTGGAGTGCGAACCCACCCCGCGCCGCGATCGAGTCGCTGCTCGCCCGCCGCAGCGCCCAGCTCGCAAACGTCCGACTCCAGGCCGAACGGCTGCACGAGGTGTACACCGAGACCGTCGACCGCCGTTTCATCAGAGACCAGTTCGAGGTGCTCGACAGCCCGCAGCGCCTCAATGCTCGCTATGAGCACCACCTGCGCTCGGCTCAGCGTGAGGTCCTGCATCTGGTCATGCCGCCGTACGTCGCTCCCACAGAGCAGTTGCCGGAGCGGATGGGCGCGCAGGGCGAGGCCATGGCCCGCGGCGTGCGCTTCCGCTCCGTCTACGACAGCGGCAGCTTCGACGACGAACTCTCGCTGCGGACCGCGCGGGAGGGCGGCAACCTCGGCGGTCAGATCCGGCTGAGCAACGGTCTGCCGATGAAGATGGTCATGTTCGACGACACAGCTGCGATCATGTCGCTCAAGCCGGACGATCCCGCGGCCGGCTCGCTGCTCGTCTACGCGCGGCCGCTCCTGCGCGTGCTGCGGGTCCTCTTCGAGGAGCTGTGGGAGCACGGCCAGCCGTGGAGCGAGGCTGGGCCCGTCGCTCCGCCGGACCCCGATCTGAGGCCGGCGCCCGACCCTCGGATGCTGCAGGTGCTGCGCTTCATGGCACTCGGCATGAAGGACGACGCGATCGCCCGGGCCCTCGGACTCAGCCGGCGCACCGTCCAACAGACGGTGAGCGATGTCGGCGCTCTCCTCGGGGCACGCACCCGGTTCCAGATCGCGCTCAGGGCGCAGCAACGGGGCTGGCTCGACGACGTGCCGGATGATCTCGGCCAGGTCGAACACCGCGCCGACCAGTTCGCAGACATGATCGGCGGGTAGCCCGGTCATAGCCTGGCAGCGCGGCGGCTGACCCTTTCTGGGACGGCGAGGTCGGATGGTCCCCGCAAACAATCTTGCTTGCACGTGCCGGCGGCGGGAGGTTCACACGAGAGAGCGGGGCGTACCGATGCTCGGTTTCCGGAGGCCGTCGAAATCAGCGCATCGGATTCGCCCACCGACCGTACAGTCAGCCGTACAGCCAAGACGGCCTGGAAGCGCTGACACGGCCCGACAACGACGGACGGGTTGACCAAGAGCGGCGCCACCCGACCAGCCCATCCGCGATGTTTCCTAACAAGGCCGTAGGTTCGCGGCTCCTGGCGGGCGCCCAGCTGCTTCCCCCAGGACATCAAGGGTGGTTGATACACTCCGCGCCCATGGAGAAGCGCTTCGCGGCGGTGACCCTGTCGCTGTCCCTCGCGGCACCTCTCACCGCGTGCAGCAGCAGTGCCTCGCATGAGGAGCAGATGGAGTACCTGCGCACGATGGCCCAGCATGGAGTTGAACTGCATGCCGTGACGAGCCCGGGAGCCTCCGGCGACCGGGAACAGTGCTCTGACGCCTACCAACAGCTCTACGGTGGCCCCAACGGCCACGACGCGCCCCACGTCAAGGACTACGCCGAGGAAGTCGCCTTGCTGAAAGAAGGCGAGAGGTTGTTCCTCGAGAGTTGCGTGAGCGGCACGCCGTCGCCGGTATCTGCGCGAAGTGAACCCGCCAGCTCTTCCGCCTGACCTGCAATCCGGGCGACTACGTAAGCATCCCGTCGGCTGATGCCAGCGCCCAGACAGGTGGGCAGTTCGCATCTGGTCCGCAAGAGGCCCACTGACGGCGGGGGAGTGGTGCGAGATGTCGAGAGGCGTTTCCGCTGCTAGACCGCCGTGTGCCCAGGTCGGCGGAGCAACCCTTCTGATCTTGTACTGCGTAGGTTGCCGTGCCGTCCACGTGCCAGTAGCTGGTTCCCCGGACGGTCACTACGGGGTACGAACGGTCGCGCCTCTCTTGCCCTCCTGGGCCCACTAGACGCGATCTTCGTCCTTACAAACTGGCTGTGCGGGGCCGACCGCCGTGTGGGTTTGTGATAGACCGCCATGGTGAGGAAGACGTGATGAACCACTGTCTCGGACGGAGATGAGGATGCCTGAACCCCGCGCCTTCTGGCTCGATGAGCACTACGACCGTGAGCGCGGCGCAGACGGGCGCGGTCGCTACGAGGCCGAGGTGCTGAGGCGTACCGATGAGTTTGCCGACACGTGGGGCGACATTGCGCCCGTTACCTTCGCTGCCACAGCCTGGCGACTGGCTATCGAGCTGTCACCTGGCTACGTTCGCTGGCACAGGCGGATCATCTCCGCGACCTGTACGCCGAGCCGGTGGGACGGGAGTATGACTTGCGCCGTATCGGTGATCTCGCGGTGGCCCGCTGAACTCACGTGGACCAAGCAGTGGCAGCGTGACCGTGGTTGGCGTGACTGGCCGCAATTGTTTGGCCAGTACACGACACCCTCGGACCAGGACCTGACGCGCAGCCCACATCTCCGTGCGACGCTGCAGGTGGAAGCCCCGGTTCCCCTCGATGAGCTGCCTCCGGCTCCTGACGGTCCGGACGAATCCGTGTCGTCCGCCGCGCGTAGGGCCGTGATCGTGCTGGCTCGGGAACTCAACGAACTCCTCGCCCCAATGATCGGCCAACTAGAAGCCGGCGTACCAGCAGACTCCTGAGCGTCACGCAGGTCCTGATATGCAGGTCAACCAGCGAGCCCGCGGTCGAGGCGAATGCTGTGGACCCCATGATCTTTTCGAGAGCGGGGTATCCACCTCAGAGACACATCACGAGTTGCGGCTGATACTCCAGCCGGGAATTGCGATCACGGCGCGGTGACGGCACGCACGTGAGCCGGGCCATGGTGAAGCTCGGCGCTTGCGACTGGCCGCAACTGGTGGTGTCCGCGTACCAGCCGGGCCTGGGCTACGTTCCCCGAGGTATCCGAAGAGCCGCTCCCGGACGGATGCCCGGGCGGCCCGTGCCGAGCAGCATCGACGGTGTGAACGGTCTCGAACATCGGCGCTCCGGCTGGTGGGGCTTCGTCTTCACCGCCGCGTTGGTCGCCTCCCTCGTCGCTGGGGGCGCGCTCGCCGTCGGCAAGACGCTGTACCTGCCCAGCGCCTCCGCAGCGCAACTGCGCGACTTCTACTCGACCAACGGGCTCGCGGTCGGTGTGCAGTCCGGCCTGCAAGTGGTGGCCGCCATGGCGCTGTTGCTGTTCGGCCGCCGGCTACGTGCTTTCGGCCGGGCCGTGTACGGGGGCGCCGTCGCTGCGGCAGGGTTCCTCGGGCTGTCGGTCATGGTCTCCGTTCTGCTCACCGTCGTGGCCGCGTCCGCTTCGGACGCCGCGCTGTCCGGGCTCGGCCGGGCCGCGCTGATCTGTGGCGGTGCCTTGCATCTGCTTGGCACCGCCGTGCTGATACGGTCAGCCTCCACGGGCGCTCTGCGGTCCGGTACGCCGACGCGCTGGGTGTTCCGCTACGGGCTCGTCGCCGGCTCGCTCATCGCTGTGGCATGCGTGTCGATCCTCTGGTCACCGCTGATCAAACTGGAGCCGTTGTTCCGGCTCCTGGCCATCGTCTGGATCATCGGCGTGGCCGTGGCCCTGCTACGCGGACGGATCGGCCGTACACCCGAGCCTGCGCCGTGACGACGACCGTGCCTATACGACTACGACTACCACGGCCTACCGGCCGATCGGCCAGCCCTTCCAGGTCACCATGCCCGCCGCCGACCTCCCGTCGGAGAAGCTGATCATCGGCTACATCGACGTCGACGACGCCGGCGGCCTGCTGTCTGCGTCGCAGATCTACGTTCACGAGGTGGCCTACAACAAGCTCGGCCGGCTCACCCAACGCCTACTCGGCGAACATGGCGAGCGCGTGGCCGTCACATCGACCATCGGCGAACCCATCTGCCGCCTGACCAGCACCAACATTGTCCCCCGAACTCAAATCGGAAGCGGCCAACTACAACTACGAGTACGACAGCGCCGGCAACGTCACCGAGATCCACGACACCCCCAACGGTGGTGTCACCGACCACCAGTGCTTCACCCTCGACTACTTGCGACGGGTCCGCTGCCCGCGTCCCCGTGGTCGCACTCGCGCCGCTGTTGGCCGCACTACTGCTGGGGCCCCACCCTCGCCGGAGCCGACGAGGACCTCGAACACAGCACAGCACTGCCGGGTTACGCCCGGCGAGCCGGACACCTTCTCCTCGCCGCCGCGGTCATCGCCACGGCACTCGGCCTGACCGGACTACACACGCCCCAGCACGGTTCGGCGCCTACGCGCTGGCCCGCAACCCGCTCGGCTGCATCGGACTGGTCACCAGCTCGGCGGTGCTGATCGGCGTGCGGCTGGCGTGGCCGCCGCCTTCGGCTACGTGTGCGTCGTCTACGCCGCCGCTCTGCGCAGCACGGCATCCTCGTGGCGACGTGAGCCAGGCCGGTCGTGCCTTCCAACACTCCAGCCTCCTGGCTCACGGCCACTGCGATCTTGGTCTTTGGCGCCGTTGTCCATAGATGCGGATTGCGCGGCCGGACCGGCCGCCGCTCCCACCCGAGACGTTGACCTGCGAGCCGCAACAGAAGGGGCGCGGCCAGCCATAGAGTGGTGTGACGCATCAGGTACGGCTGAAGGTATCCGTTCGGACGACTAGCAAGCGCTGCTACACCCGACACTCATCCAGACCGGACCTCTGGACCCCAAGACCCCACAACACGACCGCCTTCGACGGGCAGTAGTTGCCACAGTCGGCGGGACCACTGAGGCCGGCGGGACGCTCCCCGCCAGCCTCAGGACCCTGTCGTTCAGACGGTGAACCTGACCCTACGGCGGCGGACCATCAGAAGCAGCCCGGCGCCGGCGGCCAGCAGTACGATCGCAGCGCCAGCGATGCCGGCCACGCCGACACCGGTCACCGGAAGCCCGGGTTCGTCATCGCTGCCGCCATTTCCCGGGGCGCCCGGCGCGGTGGTGGGTGCGCTGGCCTCGCTCTCGTTCAGTACGACGTAGGCGATGTTGTTGGCGGGGTCTCCGTCGGTCTGCGGCGTCGCCCCAGTTCCTTCGAGGAGGAGCTCCACCTTCCCCTTCGAGTTCGGCACCTCGGTGTCGATACGCAGGGTGAACGAATAAAGCGACTGCCCGCCGACCGGTAGGAACCACTCGTTGAAACAGAGGTAACGGGTATAGCCGGGTTCGCCCTTCTTCTCCAGAAGCCACTCCCCGTCGACGACCGGCGCACAGGCTGCCGCGGCCTTGGTCACCGAAGCACCGCGCGGGACCGTGAAATCAACGTGCCCGAACGACTCGTTGATCGTTGCGGGCCCTTTGTTGGTCGTACCCACGGTCACGTCGACGAGGACCCCTCCGCTGCCCGCAGCCGTGTCTCCCACTGCAGCGACATCGGCCTTGAGGTTGCCGGAGACCTTGACGTAGCTGGAGGCCAAGTTGCCGACTGGAGCTATGTCCACCTGAGGCACGCTCTGCATTCGAGACCGGGCGGCGCTGGTAGATCCTTCCACTAGATCCAACTCGGAGCCGCTACCGGGTTGGCCTACCAGGTTCTCGTGGCCGTTTCGCTCAAGGAAGGCCTTTCGCAGGTCCCACTGAGCGGGTGTCATCCAGGTGACTTCGACGAGTTGCAAGCCAGGAGCCATCGTGTCGGGCCGCAGTTTCAGCGGAACGGACGCGCCGTAGCCCTTGCCCGGCAACAGATCCTCGTCGAACGTGCAGATCCGGAGCGTGTCGCCGTCGTACCGGCAGTTGGCGAATCTGCCACCCGCCTCAATCCCGAACCCGCTCCGGAACTCGGCGACAACTCCGTGGGCGGTCTTATCGCCGACGTTCCGCACCCCGTATAGCTGGGTGAAGGAGGCTCCGGTCGGTGCGCTCACGCCGGCGGAGCGCTCAGCCACGACGTCAACGCCCTCACCCACGGTCACCTGGCCCTCGGTAGAGCTTTTGGCCGCCTGCTCGGAGTTCTGACCGGAGACCTGCGCCGAGACGGTGACCCTGAGCTTGCCGGTGTTGCCAGGGGCGGCCGTGCCCTTGGGGACGAGCCTGATGAAACCGACCGGAACGCCCGACTCATCGAGGTCCACGAAGTCGGCACTGCAGGTAGCGACATCGCCCGCGACGTGGCATTCCCAGTCGTCCTCGTCGTGCTCGACTAGCTGGGCGAAACCCGATACGTCCGAGGCGTCGTACCGGACAGTGATGGTCGCGTTGGACATTCGCTCCGCGGAATATACCTTGATCGAAATGTAGTCGCCACTGCTACCAGGAGCCAGCAAGGCGTCGCCGAGGTAGGCGCTGGTGGCCGGGGTCGGCTCGGCGAGGGCCGGCGCTGCGAGCGGTCCTACGAGCGTGAAGGCGATTCCCGTGGCCACCAACCATTGGCGCGCAGCAGTTCGCTGCATGTCATGCCTCCAGAGGGTGGTGTTGATCGGCGGAGACTAGCAGCACGCCGCTCACTGGGGTGGCCCAGCAAGATGGGGCTGGCCCGGTTTGACACAGGACTGACGGCTTCGGTGTGAACTCTCGGCGAGCGGGTCGGATCGGGCCTACTGCGAGGTCAGACGGCCTGCTGCGGCGCTTCTCGACTCGGTTCGGCTGGCACCGTTGCTGTACTTCGCTGCTGTACTGCTGGCATCAGACGAGGCGCTGGATACGCACTTGGGACGCTCATTGCGCAGGTGGCCGTGCTTGTGTTGGCGGACCTGCTCGTCCCAGATCTCCTGGTCGTAGTCCGGGTCCGGCGGAATCCACCGGTGGGAGCCGTCGCCGTAGTGGAACTTCTCGTCGCCTGGCCGCAGAATGCTCATCGCATCCAGCCGAGGAAGCCAGGCTTGACCTGCCGCCGAGAGCTCGTAGCTCCAACGCTCTGACCTCTCGCTTGTAAGTCCTGGGCGCTCCGTCCGGACCGGTCCGCGTCTGTCTCTGACCTCGGTCGGCAATCCGCGGCTGTCCGCCCGGCACCCATCCCCGTCTCGCCCCGTTGCTGTGGGCAGCACCAGGGCAACCGAACAGGAGCAGAAGAGTCAGGGAAGGCTCTCTTCCTGCCCGGCCTCCAATCGGTCTGCTCGACGGCGAAGTTCCGCAGCTATGCCGTCCCAGTCAGGACCGAAGGCATGTAGGTCGTTAGCCGCCACACGCAACAACTCGACATCCTCCGGCCGTTGGAGGCAGGCCAGCCGGAACGCGAGGTTTCGCGCCCAGACCGGAAGACCTATCCAGTCCTCCTCCAGCATCACGTCCAGCATCGCCACGATCTCGTCAGCCGCCGCGAAGGTCACCACCTCGACATACGCACTGGCAACTCTCTCGCTGTACACCCGACCAGCGAGCAACCGGGCCAACTCAAGCAGCGACATGCACTCCGGTGCAAAGGGCTTGGCGTCAGAAGACACCTCGCGACGATCCCTAGTACCCCTATCTAGCAACTCCCGCAGCCAACCCGTCGTCTTCACAACTCAGAAGCTAACCGCTCCTCACCTGACGAGGCGGGCACGGCAGAGACACCGGGCGACGGTTCCACGCTGGTGAGTTGAAGCGGAACTTAGATGGCCTCTCGCCTGACCTGCCGGGGCCTGGTCGACGCGCTGGTCACGCTCGCTCCTCGACTCACGTCGTTGATGGCTGATCGCCGACGTCTCACGCTGTCTGGTGCCCCGTGTGCGCCCTGAAGACACCTTGACCCCCAGGCAACCAACACGTCCTCCTGACCTGGGTGGCCATGGCCTCGTGCCAGCTACAACAGTTCACCAGGATCCGTAGACGTCCGCCGCCGCGTGCCCGTCGTCACTCAGTTAGTAACTCATCGAGGAGACCTAAAGCCTCAGATGCCCGACGGCGGTATTGCCACGCTCAACCGAACAACCTTGACGCGCTCCATTCTGCATGATCACCTACAGTCGCTGAGGCACGGAGGTGGGACATGCCGGTTGCGGAGCCGCCATGTGGCGCATGCTGCTACGCCTGCACCGACGGCAGGGCGGACTTGGCTGCCTGGTTGTCGTTGCCGGAGGTAATCGTCCGTGCGGTATGGGGGGCGATGGCCAGCGCATCGACGGAATGGCCGCCGTCTGCGAGCGTCCCTCACCGGCTGGCTATCGGCCTGGTCACGGGGTATCGGCAGCACATCTCGTCGCGCACAGCGGCACGATGCAGGTTCGTGCCAACGTGCAGCGCGTATGGGTTAGCGGCAATCGAGCAATACGGCGTCCGGCGAGGTTGCCGCATGATCCACCGCCGGCTGATCCGATGCCGGCCAATCGTCGCGTTTGGCACCCCCGACCCGGTGCCGCCGCCAGCCGGGCATGCATGAAAACGCCGCTGGTTCGGCTCTGACGGCTTGTGCCTGGTCCTCGTCGAATCCGATAGACCACTGTCAACTTGGAAGGTACCTTGAACTTCACGCTGTGTCGACGGCATTGCCCTCGTCGGCCCAGGGATCGTTGGCGTAAGCGGCGGTGGTAGGTCCGTTCGATCCAGGTCACAATCGCGGTCCTCAACTGCTGCCGGGTCGTCCAGGTTTGGCGGTCGAGGACTGAGCTGTGCGTCGGCACGCCGATGGCCTACGGCCACCGTTGGCCCCGACCGGCCGCCGTAGTCCTTGGCACCACTCGGGGGAGGGGGCAGACTGGGGGAGGGCATTGAGCGTTGACGGCATACGGGCACGTGGGGCGCGAGCCGTCCGTTCTTAGTTTCCGGACCGCATTCGCGCAGCGAGGAAGGATGGCCGTTCAATTAGGCGGGCGTGAGCGGCCTCGTTGACCTCTCGGAGTTCGACGCACGGTCGTGGCTCGACAAGCTTCTCCAGGATGAATCCGGCGTCTAGGAATTCACCGAGGAATGTTTCCAGCGTCATGCGCTGGAAGTGAAGAGAGCCCGGCCCGTGGGGCAGGTCGACCCAGGACTCGTCGTAGTAGGAGCCGCCGAAGTATCGCCAGTCAGCTGTCGGGTGAGTAGTCGAGATGACGAGCCAGCCAGCGGGACGTAGTACACGACGCATCTCGGCGAACATCTGTCGCCGGTTTGTCACATGGTGTAGGACCAGGGCGCAGACAACAGCGTCGAAAGATGCGTCAGCGGCAAAGTCCAACGGCCGCTCCAAGTCATGCAGGCGCAACTCTGCCCGAGCGGCACGTGAGTGAGCATGGCGAAGCAGGGTAGCGCTTGCATCGATGCCGATCATCCGGGCGCCACGCGCCAGCAGTTCGGCTGCGTAGTGGCCGGCACCGCAACCGATATCGAGGATGTTCGCGCCGGCGACGTCACCAGCGAGCGCCAGCATCGCCGGCCGATCGGTATAAGCGTTGTACGGGCTGGCATTGGCGTTCTGCGCGAAGAACTCGCCGAGTTCGTTGTGATACCCGGTCTCGGTCAGCATCAACGCACAATCCCGGCCGCTCACAGGATCCGCAACCGCTTTCGGCCCGGCAGCGGCATGCGCTCGCCGACAGTCTGGGAGCCACCCATGGGAGCCGTCGGGGCGGACGGGACCGGACGGGACGGGACCGATCGAGTCGTCGAGTGCTTGAGGACCAGGACCACGCGGACGGCATCGGATGGGTCGCCGAAGGCGACCCCCGACACCGCTCGCTTCTGCCGGCACTCACCCGGCGACAGGTGGCACGTTGGCGAAGCCTACGTAAAGGTCAATGGAGTATGGCGCTACGTGTACCGGGCCGTCGACCGGTACGGCCAGGTCATCGAGGTGCTCGTCTCGGACCCGCCGCGACGCCGACGCGGCGCGGCGGGCCGTCCGCCGGGCCCTGTCGGTGTTGAAGGTGACGCCCAGCGAGGTCGTCACCGACGCCCGCAGCGGTCTCCCCGAGCGTGCTCGACGAGTTGATTCCGCAGACGTGGTACCACGTCGAGCGGGTATGCCAACAATCCGATTGAGGCCGATCACAGTCGGCTCAAACACAGGTTGAGACCGATGCGCTGGCTACGTACGGACAGGACAGCACAAGTCGTCATCGCCGGACACGCCTTCACGCAGAACCTACGCCGCGGCCATGACGACCTTGCCATCGACGCCCCGCCCGCTCTGCGGATCGCCGCTTCGTTCACCGAACTCGCCCGGGCGACCTGGCCGCGCACCCGACACGAGTCCCTCGCGTCCGCCGATCCCACACGCGACGGCGCCATCGCCCTTCTCTTACAGCGTTATGTCACGAGGATTTCTGGCCCATGTGACGGACGAAAACCGTCATTTCGGGTAGTCTGCATCGTCCTTCTGCTGCGGGCGTCAGAACTCGAGGATGTGCTTGACCCCACCAGAGCGGCCTCCCGCGACCTGGTTAGCGATCGCGGCGCCGTCCTTGATTGGTGTCGTCTGGACGTCGAGTCTCAGTCCGCCGGAGGCGGCGAGTGCCGCGAGTTCGCCGAGTGCACGTCCGTCGGGCTGTACGTAGAGGTTCGAGGTGGTGATTCCGCGAATCGGGTCGGGTGCGTCCGAGGTGATGGAGGTGAGGCGGCCTCCGTCGGTGAGCAGTCCGATCGCGTCCTCGGCGGTGCCTTTCGCGGCGATGAGGACGGCGTCGAATCGGCGATCGCTCTTCTGCGCCCAACCGTCAGCGTGGGTGTCGATGACCTCGCTGGCGCCGAGGGCGCGGAGCTGATCGGCGCGGGCCGGCCTCGCGCCGGCGACGACCTCAGCGCCCCGCAGGTGGGCGAGCTGCACGGCCAGTGACGCGGTGGGGCCGGAGGCTCCGACGACGAGCAGGCGGGTGGTGGCGTCGACGTGGAGCTCGTCGAGGGCCTGCTGGGCGGTGAGCCCGGCGACCGGGAGTGCCGCCGCGATCTCCGGAGCCAGGTTCTCGGGCAGTCGTGCGACGTGCGCGGAACGGACCAGGACGCGCTCTGCCCAGGTGCCACTGCCGCCCGGCAGGGGCACCTCGTGGACCAGCACGAGGTCTCCTGTGCGGAATTCGGTCTCGTCCGGGCCGGTCGCGATGACGCGGCCGGCGGCTTCGACGCCCAGAGCGGCGGGCGGGACGAGGCCGACGTCCCATCCGCCCGTGTGAAGCAGGGCGTCCCACGGCCCGATCCCTGCCGCGACCACCTCCAGGACGAGCTCGCCCGCGTCAGGCTGACGGGGGTCCGGAAGGTCGAGGATCTCCAGAGCGCCGTTGGCGGCTCGAACACCGAGTCCGATCATGATTTGTCCTTCTGTGTTGATTCTGTTCCGTGCGTGTTTCGGGTTTCAGGCGGCCGGGTTCGTGCCCGGGTCCACGGGCCGCTTGGACTTCGGGAGTTTGTCGACCACGAGCCGGTACGAGTCGGTGACGAATTCCTTCACAAGGTTCTTATCAAGGCTTGGACCACCTGCTGCCGTGATCCAGTGCTTCTTGTCCATGTGGTACCCGGTCGTGATCTCTGCGTACTGCTCGCGCAGCGCAACGGCCTCGTCCGGGTCGGCCTTCAGGATCACGACGGGGTGCCCCGGCATGTCGGTCATCAGCATGAAGACCTTGCCGCCCACCTTGTACAGCTCCCAATTCGGGTCGACACGATGCTCGAACGTCACGTCCGGCAGCTCTGTCGCGTACTCGTTCGCGACCTTCTGGAGTTCGTGTCCATCCATAGCTGATCAACTCCTCTTACGATCTTTTCGGCCGGGCCGGGCCGGGCCGGGCCGCTCAGGCGAAGGTGAACAGACGCTCGGGTTCGAACCGTGACACCGGGGTCCTGTACTGCTTCGCCTCGTCGGGGTAGCCCAGCGCGAGCAGCACGGTGGTGGTGTATCCGGTCGCGCGGATGTCGAAGGCCTTGTCCACGCTGACTGGGTCGAAGCCTTCGAGCGGCATGGCCTCGACGCCGAGCTCGGCGGCTGCCATCATCGTCAGACCCATCACCATGTAGGTCTGCTTCTCCATCCAGTGGTACTCGTCCTTGTAGCCGTATCTGCGCAGGTCCAAGAAGTCGCGGGTCATGAATTCCCACCGCGCCTGCTTGGCCGCATCCGCGAACCGGCCGTCGGCCCGCTCCTTGGCGAACACCGCTTCGAGGTGGTGTTCGGGGATATCGGCCCGAGTGGTGAGGATGATGGTGTGCGAGGCGTTGAGGATCTTCTCGGCGTTGTCCTGGAACCGTTCGCCGAGGTTGGCCGCCAGCCGCTCCTTGCCCTCCCGAGTGGACAGGACGTAGAAGTGATTCGGCTGGATGTTCGTCGACGTGGGAGCCGAACGCAGGAACTTCAGCAGCTGCTGAAGAGTCTCGTCCGGGATCGTCTTGCTGCCGTCGAAGTACCGGCTGAGGTGCTTGCTCATGAGCTTGTCGAGATCCATGTCATCGCGCTTTCTGTGGTGATGTGTCGAGGGGTGCGTAGGTGGTGAAAGTCGGATATGGCTAGGGTTTGCGGGCGAGCAGCTCGCCCACCCGGTCGAAGCTGATGCCGGTCGTGGCCGAGGCGATGTCGCCGGCCTTGAGCGCCGCGGCCGCCTGTTCGAGAGCACCCATCGCGTGCGTGTAGAGCGCGGGGCCCAGGCTGATGCGCTTGACCCCGGCCTTCTGCAGTTCAGAGACGGTCAGCACCTGGTCCGCCGGTGAGATGAGAACGTTCACGGGCGTCGGCGCGACAGCGGTGACGATCGCGACCAGGGACTCGAGGTCGGGCGGGAACGGCGCGTAGAGCACGTCGGCGCCGACCTCGGCGAAGGCCGTCAGCCGTCGGATGGTGTCATCGAGGTCCGGCCGCCCCTGGATGAAGTTGTCGGTGCGAGCGGTGACGACGATGCGTCGCTTCGCCGCGACGACCGCACTGCGCACCCGGCCCACCGCGTCGTCGAAGTCGCGGATCGGGTCATCGGGATTCCCGCTGGTGTCCTCGATCCCGATACCGGCCAGCCCGTGCGCGACGGCACGGTCCACGGTCACGGCGACGTCCTCGGCGGTAACGCCGTAGCCGTCCTCGAAGTCACCGTTGACGGGCAACCCCGTGAGCCGGCCGAGCAGCTGTGCGTGGTCGAGATGCTCGTCGCGGCTGATGCTGTGGCGTCCGTCGACGCGGCCGAGCGCGGCCGCCAGGGCCGCCGACGACGTGCCGATGGCCTCGAAGCCGGCGTCCGCCAGGATCAATGCCGACACGCCATCCCAGGCGTTCGGCAGGACGAGGCCCCCGTCTCGGGTGTGCAGTGCCATGAACTTCTCATAGAGCTCAGAGCCGGACACGTCGTTCCTTTCCAGTGCGGTTGATCAGGGCGAGGGTTCGACCGGTCAGGTCGCTCTTCTCGCGAGTTCGGTAAGAGCTCACGCCGGGTCGGGGGCCGGGATGTCGACGTCGGTCAGGTTGACGTTGTTGAGGTAGTTGGTCAGCAGTGCCCGGACGACCAAGGTGACGATCGCCAAGATCTCCGGATCGGTGTACCCGGCCCCCCGGACGGCCGCGAGGTCGGCGTCACTGACCCGTCCGCGCGTCTCGATCACCCGCTGGGCGAAGCGAGCCACTGCGGCCCGCTTCGGATCGACCGAGCTTCCCGCCCGCGCCAACTCGATGTCCTCCACGGACATGCCGCCCTTCAGGGACCCGGCCGTGTGCAGCGCCAGGCAGTAGTCGCAGCCATCGGCTTCGGACACGGCCAGCGCGATCGTGTGGCGCGTCCTCGCGTCCAGGAGCCTGGCCGCCTTCGTCTGCACCGTCATGACGAGATCGAGGACGGTCGGGTTCGACGCGAGCATGGTGAACATGTTCGGTACGAAGCCGAACTGCGCGCCGACCTGGTCGAGCGTGCTCCGCACGTCGGCGGAGGGCTCATCGGCAGGAAGAACGTTCAGGCGTGGCACGGGGAATCCACTCCAGTCCATGTGGTGGTCGGTAACCGACCGCGGTCAAGTTTTGGGCTGTGCGGCCCACTCCTCAGATACAACACCACGCAGGACTGGGCTGTCAAGCCCACTCTTGGTAGGATGTGAATCATGAAGGTCACGACGGCAGCGCCAGAGCCTCGCCAGCTCACCCAGAAGGGGCAGGCGACGCGTGCCCGGATACTGGAGCACGCCGCCGCGCTCATCTACGCCGAGGGCGTCCACGCCACGAACAACGACAAGCTCCGGCGCGCCGCCGGCGTCAGCGGGTCGCAGATCAACCACTACTTCCCGACCAAGGAGAGCCTCGTCCTGGCGGTGATCCAATGGCAGGCTGAACGCGTCCTCGGGCTCCACCGCAGCGAACAGTTCAACCGCTTCGAGACCCTCGAGGGGTTCCGGAAGTGGGCAGCCTTCTACATCGGGTATGAACGCGCCTACCACGAAGGCTGCAGCCTCGGGTCGCTCGCCAGCGAGATCATCAAAACCGACCTCGACGTTCACGATCAGCTCGCGGATGGGTTCGCCCAGTGGCGAGAGATCTTCCGTGACGCGCTCCTCCGCCTGCAGCAGCAGGGCCGTCTGAGCAACGAGGCCGACCCCGAGCGGCTCGCGAGCCTGCTCCTCGCCGCGTTCCAGGGCGGCATGCTCCTCGCCCAGGTCGCCCGGGAGATCTCCCCCCTCAGGGACGCCCTGGAAGCGGCTCTCGACTACCTCGAGACCTTCGCGATCCCGCACGACAGGTAGGCAGCTGGAGCCGAATCCGCCGCTCGAGTTCCCTGGACCGGCCGTCCATCATCGGCGCATCCCGACACCGATGCCGAGGGCGATGTGCCCGCGCCGCAACCCACGTGTGCGCGGCCCAACCCGGCGGCACGAGTGAGCCCTCAACCCGCCTGCCGCGCCGGGTGGCCTGGGCTGGTCTCGCCGTTGCAGTCATTTTCGGTTCGGATGCCAGCTGGCGCTCCACCGCGCACGGACCTGAGGAGGCTCCGTTGCATTGGCGTTGGCAACATCGAACCAGACTTGATCAATGAGAGTCATCGACCCGTCCACGCTCGTGGCCGCCGCCGACGTCAGCGTTCGACCGGGCCTCGTCGAAGCAGTAGAGGCTCCCGCGCGGGGGAGCGCGGCGGGCGCCGCACGCCGACATCGCTACCTGGCGGGTACCGGCGCATGCGCAACCGGTCATTGGTGGTGCCCCCTGCGCGCAGTGTTCTGGAGGGGCGGGCCGCCAACGGGCGGCCCGCTCCGGCATCACATCAGGGAGTTCAGCAACGCGCAGGGTGACCGCACCGTTGGAACAGGCCAGGAACCGCGGCGCGATGCCGAGCTGATCGAGTACCGGGATGGTGGTCGCGGGAGGAGCGGCCAGTGGCGAGCACCACGTGATGGCCGGCCGTGTCGAGCCGGCGTACCTGCTCGATCACCGCGCCGCTGATGGATCCGTCCTGGCGCAGCGTGGTTCCGTCGAGGTCCAGGGCGACGAGCCATGAAGCAGCTTCGGTCAGGTCCGTCCGGTCACTTCCCAGTTCCTTCGTGAGTCGCCTACGTCGCGTCCGTCAGCCGCCCGTACGCCGTGTGATGCGGATCTGGGCGGCGAGGCTGATGAGCGTGAGGAGGACGGTCAGCGCGGTGTAGCAGACGACGGCTGGCACCTCGCCGAGTGGGCCGGTGAGCTGCCCCTCGGCGACGATGGGTAGGCCGAAGGCGACGTAGGAGACGATGTAGATCCCGCCGACGAGTCCCGCGCGCTGGTGCGCCGCCGCGAGCGGGAAGACGAGGCGCAGCGCGGCGGTGAAGGATGCGCCGAAACCGACACCGGCGATGGCCTGCCCGATGATCATGACGGCGAGACTCCCGGCGAACACCCCACCGATGATGCCGAGGGCCCCGACGAGGGACGCGTAGATTCCGATGGTCATCGCCCGCCGCGGATCGAGGCGGGCGAAGGTCAGCCCGACGACGGCCGCCACCGCCGGTGCGATGAACCCGGCCACGCCGTTGAGCAGGCCGCTGTCCAGGTGGAAGACGCTGCGGACCATGCTCGGAGCCAGCCCGCCCGAGAGCCCTGCGAGCATCCACACCGCGGCGACCACCGGCGCCGCGGCGGCGAACTCCGTTCGGGCGGCGGGTGGGATCGCGACGCGCGGAACCATCGAGCGGAGCGCGCCCGAGGTGCGGGGCATCGTCTCTGGCGACAGGGCGATGACGACCGCCCCGAGCACCGTGAGGGCGATGAGGACGACGAAGACGATCGTGTTCGCCGTGGCCGTGAGCTGGATGGCGAGACCGGCCAGCAGCGAGCCGGCACTCAGACCGCCGGTCAGGCCGACACTGCCGAGGATCGTGCCCAGTCTCTTCCTGTTCAACGGGGCGAGCTCGACGAGCGCGGCGGTGAAGGCGGCTGTCGCCGCGCCGCTGGCGACACCTTGCACGATGCGCCCGGCGATCACCCAGCCCACATCGGGGGCGACGAGGAACAGGACGTTCGACGCGAGCTGGATCACCAGCGCGCCGACGAGCACCGGACGCCGGCCGACATGGTCGGAGAGCGACCCCAGCGTCAGGACGGCGGCGAGGAAGCCGATCGCGTAGACCGCGAACGCCAGTGTGAGCAGTGACGGTGCGAAGTTCCACTGCTGGCGGTAGAGCACCAGCAGGGGGGTCAGCACACCCGCCCCGAGATACAGGCTGGTGAACGCGAGCGCCGCGCCCGGCAACGCCAGTCCGGCGGGGAGCGTACGCCGTCGGTGGGTTACGGGCACGTCGATGGTTGCCGGAATCGAGGACATGACAGCTCCCTGGAACGGCCGCGCGTGGCGATGCGCGAGCCGGAAGAGTTGGTGAACGTGGGAAGGGAATCCTCGGCCGGGTCAAACCGTCGTCGGCCGGGAACTGGTCGACGGTCGAGTTCGGGTGCGCGACCCGGCGGCCGGATGGTGATCGTTAGTCGGTGATGACGACGACGCCCGACGGCGCATCCAGCAGCTCCACCGTTCGCTCGGCAGCCCGATCGATCTGGACCCGGGGCTCGGCGGGGATCTGCTGTTCGTTGTAGGTGCCGGGCCCGTAGAACTGCCCGTAGCTCAGCACCACACCACCCTCGGCGAGAACGACGCGCTCCAACTCGGCGACGGCCCGGGCATCGGGTCCGTCCGGCAACTTCCAGGCGACGGTCTGGGCCAGGATCTTCGGTGATCCGCTCCGCCGTGCCGCCTCGATCAGGTTCTGGTTGCCCTCGGTCCGGATGCGCGCGTTCAGCTCCGCATGATCGCCGATCTTCTCCACCTCGTCCGGCAGATCGGTCAGCTCGTTCAGGATGACGTCCGGTTCGAATTCTCGAACCGCCTCGATCAGGGCATCCCGGTCGAAGACGTCACACAGGATCGGCTCGGCGCCGAGCTGCGCCAGTAGCTCCGTCTTCTCGGACGACCGTGTCATGCCACCGACCACGTGCCCCGCTTGCACCAGCCGGGGGATCAGCCGCCGCCCGATCACGCCGGACGCGCCGGCGAGAAATACCCGCATCATCATCTCCCAATTTCATAGTTCGGTAGGTCTGGCTCTCTGCGGCCGTCGAACCACGCCACGGCCAGCGGCAGATCCCGTCCACCCCACACATGCGTGCTTTGGTAGTCGGTATCCGTTCCACGAGGGCTTGGTCCTGCGGTCGCGGTCGCAAAGTTACGCGCCGAGTGGCGCTGCGATCTGGTCCAGTTGCCCGACGGATTCATGGGCCAATTCGGTGAGGAACTCCATGAGAGCTACCGGGAGAAAGGGATGCGCCGACTGCCCGACAGGCGGCCGGCTGACCTGCCGCTCACAGCACCGATCCACGGCAGGTCGAACGTCTGCCACCGACCGGTCGGAAGGTCAGGCGCGGCGGAAGGTACAGGCAGAAGCCTGTGCCGGGGTCAGAGGTGGGTGAGCAACGCGTCGAGCGGACGCGGCAAGCGATCCTGGGCGACTGCCAGCTCGACGAGCAGGCGTGAATAGCGCTGGTTGCGGCGGGAGCTGCTACGAAGGAACCGCCACAGCTGCGCCTCGGGCTGCCGGCCGCGCCAGGCCGGCTGGCTCTGGAACGAGCGGAACGACCGGAGGTCGCCCTGCGAGTCGAAGAGCGCTTCCACCTCTGCGGCACCCAGCGCCCGGATCAGCTCGTCCTCGAGGTCCTTGACGCAGACGTAAAACCCTAGACGCTCCATGTCGCTGCGCGTACGGGGTGAGCCAACCTCGGTGGCCTCCAGCCCACGCCTGAACACCACCTCCTCACGCACGCACAGACCGGCGCGTCGCACTCTGGGAGCCAGGGGGGCCAACCTGGCCAGGAAGTGGCCGATCGCGTGTGCCCCGCCCATCGGCACGATCACGACACGCTCGGCCTCGAGATCCCGGCCGCGGCCCATGGCGGCCGTCTCCAGCGCAGTCTGGTCGCTGATGCCCTCCACGAGCACCACGGCCACGGCCGACTCGACCTTCGCCAGGGCGCGTGCCGTCGCCCGGATCGAGGCGGCATTGCCGCCCAAGTGGCCATCGAGCGCGTCGGCGGGGGAGGCGTCAGCCTCTCGGGTCGTGGCCATGGCCGCAATCATCGATGATGAGCCTCTCGACCAACCAGGGGATTTTAGGAATCACTGGCACAAGCTCACCAGGCCCGGCGACACGGCAAGCCTCTGACCGGGCCGGCCTACGGCATGACCCCGCACAGGGCGTCCAGCGCTCCCGCCCACGCACTGTCCGAGGGAGCCGCATAGTTGACCACCAGCCCGTCCGGCTCGGCCGACCGCCAGTCCGCGTCGGCCAGCTCGTGGCGGAAGTCGGCCATCGGGGCCACCGCCAGGCCCTGGCGGGCCGCCGCCTGGACGACCGCGTTCTCGGTGCCGGGCGGGAGCTCGAGGACCACCTGTAGCCCGGCGGCCATCCCGGTCACGCGGACGGCGGGCGCACGCCTGGCCAGCGCCGTGACCAGCTCATCCCGGCGGCGCCGGTAGCGCACGCGCATCGTGCGTACCTGACGGTCGTACGCGCCCGAGGCGATGAACTCGGCGAGCGTCAGCTGTTCCAGCGCGCTCGACATGTAGTCGATGTCTCCCTTGGCGGCTACGACCTCCGAGACCAGCTCTTTCGGCAGCACCATCCAACCGAGCCGCAGTCCGGGCGCCAGTGATTTGCTCGCCGTGCCGAAGTACACCACCCGCTCCGGGTCCAGGCCCTGCAGCGCGCCCACCGGCTGGCGGTCGTATCTGAACTCTCCGTCGTAGTCGTCCTCCAGGATCAGCCCGCCGGTGGCGCGGGCCCAGTCCACCGCCGCCGTGCGCCGCTGCGGGGTCAACGCGACCCCCGTCGGGTACTGATGCGCCGGTGTCAACAGCGCCGCGCCGACCCCACTCAATCCCGCCAAATCGTCGGTGCGCGCGCCGTGCTCGTCAACGTAGAGGGGTGGGATCCGCAGGCCGGCGCTGGTCAGCAGGTCGCGATAGACGTCGAGCCCGTACGACTCGACAGCCAGCGCCGCGACCCGCCGCGCCCGAAGCACCTGCGCCATCAGCGTCAGACCGTGGTGGAAACCGGCACAGACCACGATCCGGTCGGGTTCGGCGTACACCCCGCGAGCCCGTGCCAGATAGTCGGCGAGGGCGGTACGCAGCTCCACCCGGCCGAGAGCGTCGCCGTAGTTGAAGGCATCATTCGGGGCCGCAGTCAGCGCCCGGCGAGCGGCTTTGAGCCACTCCGCGCGGGGAAACTCCGCGAGGGTCGGCGCACCCGGCAGCAGGCCGTACGTGGGACGGCGCGGGGTGGGCCTTGCGCGAGCGATGGGCGGCGCCGCGCTGCGCGGTTCGGCCCGCTTGGCCACCCGCGTTCCGGAGCCCTGCCGGGCGGTGAGCCAGCCCTCGGCGACGAGTTCGGCGTAGGTGTCGGCGACGGTGTTGCGGGCGACGCCGAGATCGGCTGCGAGTGAACGGGACGACGGCAGCCGGGTGCCAGGCACCAGACGTCCGGTGCGGATGGCCTCCCGCAGGGCATCCGTGAGCCCGGCGCGCAGCCCGGGGCCAATCAGGTCCAGATGCAGGTCGGCGCCGAACACCGACGGTGGGACTGCGCCCGAGCTGGCCCGCGAATCTGTCACGGAAGTGGACCGTATCCCAGTACCACAGGGCCGCGTAGCGCTGCCGGCATGACGATCAACGACGGCACGAACCGTCTCCCACGCTCCGAGGCCCTGCCCACTCTTAGGGCACGGCGAAGGTGACCGCCTTGACCTTCCGCACCCTGCAAATGTTGACCCGGTAGCCGCTCGCGTGCATCGCCGCGAGCGTGAAGGCCACGGTGACTTTGTGAGTGAGCGGGGTTCGGCTAGTGGTCAACCGCCCGCCGCAGGATGAGTGGATCTGGGTCGAGGGGAGCAAACTTGGTCCGTCCGGCCGCCGGTGTCCACAGGCGCAGATCCCGATGCGCGCGAGCAAGCTCGCGCCCGATCCGGCAGCCTGATGAGCACCTACCTGTCCAGTGCGGTGCGAGATCAGCTCCGGACGGCACCGGCGCAGCTTGACCAGTACACCCGGCCGAGCGTGGACGGGCGCTGCGCCGCCTGCGCCGAGGAGGGGCCGTGTCCGAAGCGTCGGGCAGCGTTGCCGGTGTTCGGTTGGTACTGCAGGTCAGGAGGCGTTCTTGCTGATCTTCGAGGTGTCCCCGGCAGGATTCGAACCTGCGCGACGGTCGCCCGATGGCCGTGAGGGGTCTAACAGCTGTGCGTCCGAGTGGAGTCAGGACGAGGAGCTGTTTCGCAACGCGCAGCGGATCTGCATAAAGAATGCGAAACATTCGGTAAATCTGCTGGCGACCCTGAAGTTCACCCGAGTTTTGCCAGAACATCTGATCGATGATGTAGTCGGGGTCAAGATAGATCGACGTTGTCACGGGGCCACCGCCCGGAATTCCGCCTCAAGGGGTATCAGATAAGGCCAGGGCCATACCGTCGACGGTTACTCGATGGTCATCAACGTCGTTGTAAATGACCGCTTAGCCTCCTCTGACGAAGAGTATCTTGATGCGGTCGAAGTGATGGGAACTATCGCAAAGTTAATCGTCTTGCTCCGAGCTACTACCGGCTCGGAGCAAGACGATCTCTCCTGGTACATCTGTCACTCAGGCGGCGCAGGCTCCGTCCGGTCCGCACTGATCTCCTTCTCCGAAGGGCATGCTCAGCGCGGAAGTGGGGTGGCTCTCGTCCCAGGCCTGACGCAGGGCGCGGGTGAGGGTGGCGCGGTCCACGCCGCCTCCGATGCCGTACTTCTGATCGATCACGATGAAAGGAGTGCCGTGCGCGCCCATCCGCTGGGCACGGTACTGCTCCTCCTCGACCTGCGTCTTGTACCTGCGGGAGATGAGCACCTCGCGAGTCTCGTCCTGATCGAGACCGATCTCACCCGCGAACTCGATCAGCTGCTCCATCGTCCACAGCTGTCGGTTGTATCCGAAGTGTGCGTTGAACATCCCAGTCCACGCCTCGTGGTGCTTGCCCTGATCGGTGGCGTACGCGAGGAGTTCGTGGGTGAGGTCGGTCGGGCCGAGGGTGCGGTCGATGGCGTGGTATCCGCCAAAGCCCTCCTCGTCGGCGGCGATCTCCACCGGTCGAAGCACGTTGTTCATCTGCGCGATGGTCATCCCCGCTTTCAGGCTCAGCTGCGTCTGGGTGATGCCCTCGGGCGGGATGCCGGGGTGCACCTGGAACGAACGGTGGACGATCTCTACCTCGTCGCCGTGCTCGAAGTCGGCCACGGCGTTGCGCAGGCGCTGCTGGGTCATGCCGCAGATGGGGCAGATGATGTCCGACCACATCTCGATCTGCATCATGCTTCCTCTCTTACAATTTGTGTGTAACCCCATGATGAGTCAGAATTGAAACACTTACAAAAGGCACATCCATGTGCGCAAGGAAGTTCCATGACAGGCACTCGCACCGGTGCGCGCGCAGCCGTCAGGCAGGTGCCGGCTCCTGCACGCGCTGGAACGACGATGACGACGACTTCATCCGTGCAGCAGTTCAGGCAGGACGGACTGTCTCCCGCACTGCATAGGTGCAGGTAAACGATGGCACGGTCAGCGGGTGACACAACCAGGTCGGCGAGGCAAAGGCCCTGGCAGCGCACGGCACCCGAGTCGGCCTACTCGGCGGGTACGGGCCGGAGCGTGACCGGTCCGTCGTGGGTGAGCTGGCGGGCGAGGCCGTGCAGGTCGTTGGCGAGTACCGGGCTCATGCTGCCGGCAGGGACCCCACTTCCCGCTGAGGTGACGGCGGTCGGCCGGGGACCGGTATTGCACGTGATCGCCGCCGACCGCTGGTACCAGGTGGCCCTGGACGAACTCACACCGCGGTAGGCCCGGCTACTCCGTCGGGACCCCACCGGCCGCACGCTCTTCCTGCCGGGACACGACATCCGCCAGGACAACAACGGAATCACCGGCGGTACCCGCTACTACAGCATCGGCGGCAAACTCATCGCGTCCCGCAACGCTAGCGGCGGTAGCGTTGGTGGGACGGCGGCCCCCGGGTGCCAATGGTGCATTCCGGGCGACGAGGAGGTTCGGGATGGAGTCCTTGCCGGAACTGACCTTCGGGCAGCGGTTGAAGATCTACCGGGAGCGGTCCGGGAAGACTCGCGCGGTGCTTGGTGGGTTGGTCGGCCGCAGCGCTGAGTGGGTCAAGGCGGTGGAGACCGATCGGATCCTGCCGCCGCGCATTCACATGCTGGATCGCATCGCGCGTGCCCTCAAGGTTGAGGTGTCTGCGCTGGCTGGCGAGCTGGGCGCCCGGTCTGCTGTGGTCAACGGGCCGGAGCATCCGGCGCTGGCGTCCGTCCGGGACGCCGTGAACCGCTACGTACTCTCAGACGAGGCTTCTGCGGAATCGTTGACGAGCCTGAGGGAACGGCTTGCGGTGGCATGGCGGGCGCGCCATCAGGCGTCCGATCACCGTACGGTGCTGGGCAGCTTGTTGCCGGGGTTGCTGCGCGATGTGCAGCGGGCCGCGTTGGCGTACGAGGGTGACGAGCGCCGGCAGGCGCAGGCCCTGTTGGCGGAGGCGCTCGGGCTGACGCAGATGTTCCTTGCCTATCAACCCGCCGCGGAGCTGTTGTGGCGGGTCGCGGACCGGGCGATGGTGGCCGCGCAGGAGTCCGGTGACCCGGAGGCGGTGGCATGCGCGGGTTGGTTCCTGTGCCAGGTGCATCGGGATGCCGGGGACTGGGACACCGCTACGGCTGTGACCCTTGACGTCCTCTCGGCTCTTGAGCCGAGGATGGCCGACGGGAACACGAATCTCTTGGCGCTCTGGGGTGCGCTGAACTTCGAGGCTGCCTACACTGCCGCTCGTGCTGGGGAGGAGGGCCGGGCCTGGCGGTACTGGGATCGCGCGGATCGGATGGCGCAGCGCTTGCCGCAGGGCTTCTATCAGCCGCAGACATCGTTCTCCCGGGTCATCATTGGCGCTCACGCGGTGACGGTGGCGGTGGAGTTGCAGAAGTCCGGTGAGGCGGTGCGGCAGGCGCGGCGTCATGAATCGGCGGCAATTCCGTCGAGACCGCGCCGGGCGCGCCATCTCATCGAGGTGGCGCGGGCGCACTACGGCAAGGACGACACGGAAGCGGCCGTGGCTACCCTCCGGCACGCGTACGAGTCGGCCCCGGAGACGATCCGCTTTAACGGGTACGCCCGCCAGATCACCTTAGACCTGCTCGATGGTCCGCGTTCCACCCGTGACGATGCCCGTGACCTCGCGGTGAAGGTCGGGCTTCTCTTGTGATCTAGGGGTACGAATCCTACCCATTCCGCTCCGCGGCCGACCGTAGCTTCTTGCTCACGGGATGCGGCGGGCGGTGCGGGTGTCGTCTGGTCGCCGCGTCCCCCGCTTTTTTCAGGATCTCTTTCTCCAGCTCCAGCTGGGCAACCTGACGCCGCAACCGGCCCGCTCGTCAGCGGCCAGGTCGCTGGGCCGGTCGCCATCGCGCTCCTGCCGCAAACGATCGACCCAGTTGCGCAGCGTCTCGTGGTTGACGCCCAACTCCCGGCCTACGTCACGGATCGTGCGACCCTGAGTCGAGCACCAGCGCAGCGGCCTGGCGGCGGAACTCCTCGGGGTACTTGCTCTGTCGAGCCACAGCGGTTTCCTCCTCCTCGGCAGGATGCCAAGTCAGGAGGTGTCCGGTCTCAGGGAGTCTGTTCACCTTTGTGGCTCGCCGCAGGCGATGCAGGTCGCCAACCGGTCGCAGCCGTGGTACACGGACCAGGCAACGACTCTTGTCAACTCTGTGGGAGCCACGGCTGACGGCCGCTGGCCGATCCCGGTGGCGGTTGCCGGGATCGGCCAACCGATCGAGCCGCCTGCTCCCCAAAGCGGAGTCAGCGCGTGGTCAGGAGATCTGCCAATCGATCGGATGCTCGCCCGGGGACGGGATCAGCGCGGTGAACAGCGGACTGGGCTTTGCGAGGACGGCGTTACGGAACTCCGCCCAGTAGCCGTCGGTGCCCAGGATCTGCTTGGCGCTGGGAATGGCTGCCGAGTCCGGCGCGGCGTAGTAACGTACCTTGGTGTTGTCCCCGTCGACGGCGGCTCGGTACACGACGTCCGCGGTGATCGACGGGTCGGAGCCGGTTGGCGGGTTCTTGGAGAAGAACGCATCGATTCCAGGCTGATAGTCCGCAGGGACGTCCTGCGCAATGTCGATCTTCGTGAAAATGCGGGTGGAATGCTGTCCGGGCAGGACGGCCTTGACCGCGATGCCGAAGGCGGCCACCTCCAGGCTCATCCCCTCGCTGAGCGTCGCCACGGCTGCCTTGGAGGCGGCGTAGACGGCGCTGTACGGATAACCCTGCTCGGCGGTCAACGAGGAGATGTTGATGATCGTTCCGGAGCGCTGGGCGCGGAAGATCGGTAGGAAGGCCCGGCTGAGCGCGATCAGTCCGAACACGTTGGTCTGGAACTGCCGGTGGATCTGGTCCATGCTGCTCACCTCCACCGGCCCCATCTGGTAGAAACCCGCATTGTTGACCAAGACGTCGACCTGTCCGAACTGCTCCACGGCGGTCTGCGCGAAGGGTCCTGCCGCCTGCTCGTCATCGACGTCCAACAGCAGCGTCCTGACCCGCTCCAGCTCATCGTGCACCGTCAGGTCGGCCTGCTTGCGGACCGTCGCGACGACGTTCCAGCCTTCGGCGGCGAACTTCTCGACGATGGCCCGGCCTATTCCAGTCGCGGTACCGGTCACCACGATCGTTTTCGACATGGAGGGCTTCCTCTCCTATTAGTCCCGGCCCGGACATCCGCGCCCTCTATGGGCTTTGCTGCTGTCCGGGCAAGTGGTGGCTTGCTGATGCGTCCTAGTGTCATCGGGGTAGATCGGGCCGGCCAGGTTCGGTTTTTCATGGGAAAGACAGTCCCAGGTATCCGCCGAGGCCCGGGGGTAGATTGGGTTTCATGTCCAAGCGCCCGGCGTCCAGCGTGAGCAATCCGCTTGCCGAGTTTCTGCGGACCAGTCGTGCACGTATCCGGCCGGGCGACGTCGGCCTACCCGACGGCGGCCGGCGGCGCCGCGTTCCCGGGCTGCGCCGTGAAGAGGTCGCCCAGCTGGCCAATGTCAGCGCGGACTATCTGGCCCGGCTCGAGCAGGGACGCGTTACCAGTGCGTCACCCGAGGTCCTCGACGCCCTCGCGGACGCGCTTGGTCTCGACCGCGACGGCCGGGAGTACTTGCACTCGATCGCGGGGTCGAAACAGCGCCCAGGATCCCGTACTCAGACCACGTCGCGCGTTGACCCGCAGACCCAGCGATTGCTCGATAGCCTGTACGAAGTTCCCGCCTACGTATTCGGCCGGAGACTGGATATCCTCGCCTGGAATCCCCTGGCCGCTGCGTTGTTCACCGATTATGGGGCACTGCCGGAACGGCACCGGAACCTTATCTGGCTCACTTTTCTCGATCCGGGTTACCGGGTATTGAACACCGACTGGGCCAGGGCCGCCCAGGAATGCGTCGCCTATCTACGTATGGAGGCCCGGAACTACCCGAGCGATCAGCGCCTGGCCGAACTTGTCGGGACTCTCTCCGTCAAGGACGCGGACTTTCGCACATGGTGGGGCGGCCACCTCGTGACCGGCGCCGCACTGCGCCGCAAGATCTACCAGCATCCACTGGTCGGTCCGCTCACCCTCGATTCGCAGCAATTCGACGTCAGCGGCAAGTCCGACCAGCACCTCGTGGTGTTCACCGCCGAACCAGACAGCTCATCCCACGAGGCACTGAAGTTGCTCGCCCAGTGGGCGAACACGCCGGTGGCTTGAAATTCCCGTTCCGAAAGTGCCCTTCCTCCGATTCAGCGTCGTGGTTGTAGACCTGTTCTATGGCCGGGACTGTCCGAGTAACGGCTCTGTCTCACATTCGGTGGTTACCGAGGGTGGTCGATGTCGTTGAGGTCATGTGTGCAAGACCGGTGATCTTACGAAGGGGGCTGTCGCCGCTGGTGATCGGCGACGTCACGGACGAGGGTGAGCGGATTCTGGTGCGGGCCCTGGAGGGATGGTGGCCTGTCCGGGCTGCTAGGCGGTGACGGGCCGGGTGCACGGTTATCACCAGCGGACCGTCGCGGACGTGTCGATCGATGCTCGGCCGGTGGTGGTGCGGGTACGCGTGCGCCGTCTGGTATGCCCGAAGCGGGGCTGCAGTCGCACGTTCCGTGAACAGCTTCCGGGAGCTCTGGAGCGTTACCAGCGCCGTACATCGCGGTTGATCGCCCAGGTCGCTGCGATTGTGCGCCATCTGGCTGGCCGGGGCGGCGCACGGCTGTTGTCGGTCCTGGCGATGGTCGTCATGTCCCGGCACACCGCCCTGCGGGCGCTGCTGCGCATACCGCTGCCCGAACGGCGGGTTCCCCGCGTGCTCGGGGTCGACGACTTCGCGCTGTGCCGACGCCGGCGCTACGCCACCGTCCTGATCGACGCGGTCACCCGTGAGCGCATCGATGTGTTACCCGACCGTAAGGCAGCAACGCTGGAAGCATGGCTGCGGGAGAATCCCTGTGTCGAGGTGGTGTGTCGGGACTCCTCCGGCGCCTACGCCGAAGCGGTCCGCCGCGCCCTGCCCGCAGCGATGCAAGTCGCGGACCGCTGGCACCTGTGGCACAACCTCGCCGAAGCGTTCGCAAAGAGGTCACCGCACACAGCACGTGCTGGGCCGCCGCCGGCCTGCCGCCGCAGAACGGCACACGAGCGGTGACCACCCGGCAGCGGTGGCAGCAGGTCCACGACCTGCTCGACAAGGGCGTCGGCCTGCTGGAATGCGCCCGCCGGCTCAACCTCGGCCTCAACACCGTCAAACGCTACGCCCGCATCAGCGAACCCGAACGACTGGTCCGCGCACCGCAGTACCGCCCGACCCTCGTCGACCCCTACCGCGAGCACCTGCGCCAACGCCGCCAACAGGACCCCGCCGTCGGCGCCACCCAGCTCCTGACCGAAATCAGGGAACTCGGCTACACCGGCAGCCTCAACCTGCTCTACCGCTACATCACCCAAGGCCGTGTCGAAGCCGACCGCCCCGCCCTGTCGCCCCGACGTCTGACCCGCTACCTCCTGACCCCACCCGACCAGCTCAAAGACCATCAGCGGACGCTCGTCGACGCTCTCACCGGCGCCTGCCCGCAGATGACCGCGCTGACCGGCTTCATCGGCTCGTTCGCTGGGCTCCTCACGCCAGCAGCCGGCAACGACGACCGTCTCGACTGGTGGATCACCGAGGTCAAGGCCACGAACCTGCCCCACCTGCACACCTTCATCCGCGGTCTCGGCCTTGACTGAGACGCCGTCAACGCCGCCCTGACCCACCCGTTCCACAACGGCGGCACCGAAGGCGTCAACACCAAGACCAAGCTGATCAAACGGCAGATGTACGGACGCGCAGGCTTCGCGCTCCTGCGCCATCGAATCCTGCTCGGCTGACCAACACCCTCCGTAACCACCGAATGTGAGACAGAGCCGTTTGCGTTACGGACCCCTACGTCTCGTCGGCGCGGTCGTATTCGGTCTGGTGACGGCGGATCTCGGCGTGGTTGTCGGCGGACCAGGCCGCCAGGGCCAGGACGGTGGACAGGAGCGATCTGCCGAGTTCGGTGAGGGCGTATTCGACGCGGGGCGGGACCTCCGGGTAGGAGGTCCGGGTGACGAGCCCGGTGCGTTGCAGGTGCTTCAAGGTCAGGGTGAGCATGCGCTGGGAGATGCCGGGGATCGCGTCGGCCAGGTCCGAGTAGCGGACGGGATGGTCGGCGAGGGTGCCGATGATCAGCACGCTCCACTTGTCGCCGACAAGATCCAGGACCTCGCGGATGAAGTCGGCGTCCTCGTCGTTCCAGTGCGCACAGGGCCCCGGGACGTTCCGGACGTTCGCCCGGACGTTGGTTCGTGTCCGCCGAAGATCCTCTGCCCTCATGGTCTCCGCCTATTCCGTCTATTCGGTCACTCGGTCGCTACGCACATGAATGTGCCTTTTGTGGCTCCCAAATTCTAATGCATGATGAGGCTACGAACAGGGAGTAAGAATTAGGAGCGGGTGCCATGAAGATCGAGTTCTGGTCGGACATCGTCTGCCCGTACTGCGGGCTGATGGACCATCGGCTGCACCGGGCACTGGACCGGTTCGCCTACGGCGACCAGGTACAGGTGATCCACCGGTCCTTCCAGTTGCACCCCGACCTGCCGCGGTCCGGCGTCACCCAGCGGAAGCTCATCGAGATGGCCGGGGCGCCCACGTCGACCGTGAACCAGGTCCTGCGACCGATCGAGCGGGCCGCCAAGGCTGAGGGCCTCACGCCCTACCACGCGGTCGAGCGCACGCTCGGCCCGACCGACCTGGCCCACGAACTGCTCGCCTACGCGGCGGACCAGGGTCGGGGCAACGAGATCTGGACTGCGATGTTCCGTGCGCACTTCGGGCAGGCCCGCAAGCTGTGGACCGCCGACGAGGTCCTCGGCTTCGCCGCCGAAGTGGGCCTGGACCGTGCGGAGGCAGCCGAGGCGCTGCGCAGCCGCCGTTACCGGGCCCGGGTGGCGGCGGACCAGCGTGAGGCGCAGCGCCTCGGCGCCCGCGGCGCGCCGTTCCTCGTCTTCGACGGCCGCGTCGCCGTCCCCGGGGCCATCGGCACCGATGACCTGCTGAAGGTCATCACCAAGGTGTGGGACGAGAGTCACCCCACGCCGCAGCCGCTGCCGCTCGTCACCGGCGTCGGCACCGACGGCGTCTGCACCCCGGACGGCTGCGTGTAGCCCGAGGGGTCGGCACCACCCGGCGGCCCGCCCGGAACCCCGCGGGCGAATCCCGCCGGCGCCTCGCCCGCAACCCGAGCCGAATCGCTCGGGGAACAAGGAGTGGACCCACCAGGGTCCGCCATACCCAAATTGGAGTTAAGAACCGTGACAAACCTGAAGGCGCAGGACAGTGCTCTGATCCTGATCGACCACCAGGTCATCTCGATGGGCTTCATCAAGACCCAGTCGCCCGAGGCCGCCAAGTTGAACAGCACCACCCTGGTCAAGGCGGCCAAGGTCCTCGACATCCCCAACGTCTGGACCAGCAGCACCGAGGACGACAACAAGGACTGGTGGATCCCCGAGCTGAAGGAGATCAACCCGGAGGCCTACGCGAACCGGATCAAGCGAACCGGCATCGTCGACTCCTGGGACCACCCGGACTTCGTGCGGGCCGTCGAGGCCACCGGCCGCCGGACACTGATCATGGCCGGCACCACCAACGACGGATGCCTGGTCTACACCGCCCTGAGCGCCAAGCAGGCCGGGTACGACGTGTACGCGGTGCTCGACGCCGGAGGCTCGGTGTTCCAGTACTCCGAAGAAGTCGCCCGACTGCGCATGATCCAGGCCGGCGTCAACCTGATCACCACCGCTGCGGTCCTCGGCGAACTCGCCAAGGACTGGGCCACCCCGCAGGGCGCCCAGATCCGCCGGCTGCTGGCCGAGAACCTCACGACCACCATCGGTGGATTCGGGTTGGCGAAGTAGACGCAGTGCTCCAGCGGGCCCGGAGGCGAGGTGCGCGCAATCGCGCCGGGCCCGCTCGGAGTCCGAGACCGAAACGCCTCGTGGGTGCCCAAGAGCGAAGCCGCCACCGTCGACGGACCTTGGCGGCGGCGTCGCCCCCCATTGACCTACCAGCAAGCCTGGAGCAGGAGCATGAAGAGAAGTTCTCGTCTCACCACGCCCTTCGGGGCAACGTCGACCACTGATGACGTCATCGCAGGCATCGACCTCGACGGCAAGCGAGCGATCGTGACCGGCGGCGCTTCTGGCATCGGCGTCGAGACCGCTCGCGCCTTGGCCGCGGCCGGCGCGGAGGTGATCCTCGCGGTCCGCAACCTGGTAGCCGGCGCGCGGGTGGCCTCGGACATCGTCACCAAAACCGGCAACTCCAAAGTGGTCGCGGTCGAGTTGGAGCTGACCGAGCGCGCCTCGGTCGCCCGGTTCGTCGCCGAGTGGGCCGGCCCGCTGCACATCCTCGTGAACAACGCCGGCATCATGGCTCTGCCCGAACTGCACCGCACCCCCGAGGGGTGGGAACTACAGTTCGCGACGAACCATCTCGGGCACTTCAACCTGGCGCTGGGGCTACATCCCGCGCTCGCCGCGGCGAACGGAGCGCGCGTCGTCTCGGTCAGCTCCAGCGGCCACCGCATCTCACCCATTGTGTTCGACGACATCCAGTTCGAGCGGCGCGCCTACGACCCATGGCTGGCCTACGGGCAGTCCAAAACCGCGAATGTGCTCTTCGCGGTGGAGGCGGCCAAACGTTGGGCGGACGACGGCATCGCCGCGAATGCGCTGATGCCGGGCACGATCCGGACAAACCTCCAGCGCCACCAGCTGGCGCACATAACCCCGGAGATCCAAGCCCACTTCGACAATTCGCCCTGGAAGACCCTCGAGCAGGGCGCCGCGACCTCTGTCCTGCTCGCGGCCTCGCCACTTGTCCAGGGCGTCTCCGGCCGGTACTTCGCGGATTGCAACGAGGCCGAACTGACGACTGACCCCAGTACGGACATCAGTGTCCTGCTCCGGCCCGAGGAGGCGTCCACCGTCCTACCCCACGCGCTCGACGACGACGACGCGGCGCGGTTGTGGGACGCGTGCCTGGCAATGATTCGTTTTTAGCGGAACGGGAACGCCCGTCGCCGATCGGCCGAGCAGTCCGAGTCAGATGACGGCGCATAATCACGACAAGTTAGGTCGGGTGGAATTCCCGTCCGATCCCAAGGAGGCAGCTTCATGAGCCGGACCCCGCGCAAAATCGTGGAGCAGGTCGGTCGCATGGCGGCCGGGGAGAGCGTCGACTTCGCCGGCCTCTTCGCCGCCGACGGCGTGCTGCGCTACCCGTTCGCCCCGCCCGGGATGCCCCGGGAACTACAGGGCCGCGACGCGATCCGAGCGTTCCACGACCCCCTCGATCTCCAGCGGAGCAAAATGCTCGATATCGAGGGCGCCGACGTGATCGTCCGCGAGACCGACGACCCAGAGATCGTGATCGCCGAGATCGAGCACTACGGGCATTCGCACGTCACGGGCGGGCCGTACCGGTTCCGCCTGCTCGGCGTGATCCGCGTACATGACGGCGAGATCGTCTCCTATGACGATTACATGGATCCGATCGCGACGGCGGCGCTGTTCGGACGCACCGCTGATCTGGTCGCCGCCCTGTCCAACACCTGATTTGCGGCTCGCAACAGCCTGCGGCGTCCATCTCGATGCTCTGACCGAAGTCAATCCTTGGCCCTGGCGCGCGCCGGCACACGATGCGCCGTTTCCCGCAAACCAACCTATCTTCCGCTCCATCCGACTAATCATCGGAGCGTCCGGGAACACGTCAACATGCCCGCGGTCGGCGCTGACTGTCGAGTAGAGGTCGACGGAGACGCCGTTGTCGCGCGGACACCGCAGCTCCACGTACACGCAGCGCTCATTGCCGGCGACGCCTTCACCCCCACCTCGCATTACGAAGATGAGTGGGTGCTTTGTAGGCGCGGCGCGCTAATGAGGACGATTGGCCTCTGGGCGGGGCGGCTCGGGCCATACGAGGGTCCCTGGAAAAAGGAAATGATGTTGGACATATTCTCCCCGGCGACGTTCGGATCGGTTCGTCTTGAGAACCGGATCGTGCTCGCCCCGATGACGCGTCTTCGCGCCCACGCGGACGGTTCGCCAAGCCTGGACATGGCGACGTACTATGCGCAGCGTGCGAGCTTCGGGCTGATTGTCACCGAGAGCGTCTTTCCCTCCCTGGAAGGACGCGCGTACTTGAATCAACCAGGTATCGCGACGAAAAGGCACGCCCAGGGGTGGCGTCGGGTGACGGATGCGGTGCATGGCCGTGGAGGCACCATCTTCATGCAGATCATGCACGCAGGCATGGCTACACATTCAGCGGTCACCGGCGGTTCGCGGCCGGTCGGGCCAAGCGGAATATCGGCGAAAGGGCTCGCTCGCACACGGAACGGCAAAGTGGCTATGCAAGCCGCCCGATCCTTGTCTGAAGACGAGCTGCGAGGCACAGCCGCATTGTTTGCTGAAGCCGCTGAGCGTGCAGTCTCCGCAGGCTTCGATGGAGTGGAGGTCCAGGGAGCCAACGGGTACCTCCTCCATCAGTTCTTCGCGCCCAACACCAACAACCGATCCGATAGATACGGCGGTTCTCCGGTCAATCGAGCCCGTCTTGCAGTGGAGGTCGTCTCAGCAGTCTCGAGCGCGATCGGTACTGAGCGCACCGCTCTGCGAATATCACCTCGGCACCATTCGCATGGGATCAACGAGTACAACGATGACGCCACGAACGACACCTACTACGCGTTGGTTTCGGGTATCGCCCCACTGAACATCGCCTACCTGAGCTACCTGCCGGAAGTCACGTCTCCGTTCGCGCAGGAACTGCGTGAACTGTTTGGCGGTCCCTTCGTTGTGAACACCGGCCCTCGAACAGAAACGACTCACCACGAGGCCGACCGGCTGGTGAGCGGAGGTTTCGCTGACGCTGTCGCAGTCGGCCGCGCCGGGCTCGCAAATCCTGATCTGGTTTGGCGATGGCGACACGGGCTCGAGTTGAATCGCCCTCGGATGCAGCACTTCTACGTCGGCGGTGCGACGGGGTATACGGATTATCCCGAACTGGCAAGTTGATCCGCGGCTCATTCAGTTGATCGACCGGCCCCAACGGCTGCTGAGCTGAAAAATCCCCAGACCCCTACAGAGCCGGAGCCTCTGAACCTACCGGCGGCGCCGCCGGGGGTGGGTACCCCCGTTACCCGTACGGGCCACGGCGCAGAACTGTGCAGCGTGCCAGGGTGTGCAGCGTGCCAGGGCAGAAAAACGCGGCTCGCTTTTTCGCGCACATATAGGTGTGCCCGGGAGGGGGCCGCGGTACAGGCTGACAGATACAACGATCGCAACACAACCACCGCCATCATCGGGGAACGAGGTAGCAGCTCGTGGTTCATGATCAGAAATGAGGAAGTGTCTCCCGTCTGGGACGATCTGGCTTGTCGCAGGCCTTGATCATCTGCCACGAACGGGTGCCTGCGCGCGCGCCACTTTGGCGCGCCGCCACGTCGGGGAGCGTGCGGATCGCGGAAGAAGAGGATGCGACGCTGCGGCGAGCGCGGGATGTGGCGCCAGCGCCAGGTTGAAGCGCCCGATATGGTTCGTCGCGAATTGCAGCTCCCACCCCTCGGGGGTGCGGTGCAGTTCGGGCAGGGCCCTGATCAAGGCCCCGGCAAAGTCGTAACGGTGTCTGACTTGTGGGAGTTGGAGTAGAAGCGCCGCTGTTGGTGGCAGCAAGGCGGGCATGAACTGTTCGGAAGATCATCAAGGTTCTCTACGCCATGCTGACCGTCCCAAGTGAGTCATGCCCGCGCTGCCACCATCGCTGATCTCGTCGCTGTAGGCTCTGATCGTGCCGGAAGCCGCTGGTGGGCTGCCCGAAGCGCTCGATGGTCTGTCTGATCCACGGGACCGGCGAGGTGTCCGGCACCGGCTGACGGTCGTGGTCACCGCAGCGGTATGTGCCGTGGTCGCCGGCTACCGCTCGTACGCCGCGATCGCCGAATGGGTCGCCGACGTGCCGCCCGCGTGGTCGACTGGGTCCGCGACGTCACCTACGACGAAGACCGCTCCCAAATCCGCACCGGCACCGGACCTGAGGTCATGGCCGCCCTACCCAACGCCGCCATCGGCGCACTCCGCACCGCCGGCATCACCAATCGCCGCCGCCAACCGGCATCACGCCCGCGACAGCACCCGCCCGCTGGCACTAATCGGCATCACCTGACGACTCTGCCGGGGCCTTGGGAGCCCGTGGAGCACGTGCCGCTGCGCCCAGCTATGGCTGTGCCGCCGGTGCGGGCAGCCATGGCCACGCGGAGCGGCGAAACTCGCTCTCCTCGCCGAGTACTAAGACAATTGGCTGAGCTTGTTCCTGTACCTAGCCGGAGGCGCGATGGCGCTGGCCGACCAGTACAGCCCGGGCGAGCCTACCGGGCGAACCCAGGGATGCAGAGGCATTTTTCAGCGCCCCGGCTCGCATGCTTCCGCCATGGTTAGGTCCACTGCTCACCTGGGAGGGGGAGGGCCGCCGCCGGTGGCCAGCTCCGACCTTGGGTTCCGGGGCCGTGCCGGTTGAGGTTAGGCCATCTACGCCGCTACGGCGGTGCCTGTCGGGGGCACGGTCCGTGGCACGAGAGCCGGCTTCATCTGTGCCGGCAGCGTCCGTACGTGCGCCAAGGCCATCTTGGCGTGACGGACGGGAGGACCGTTCCACAGGACGGCGTTCCATCGGGTTTCATGGGCACGATGCGCTGTAGCTGCCGGGCTGGCAGCGATTCGAGAAGATCGAGCATCAGGTCTGTCCACTCTGGGATGGGTGAGCCGTCCACGGTCCTGTGTCTCGAACCTGCTTCGCCACCTGAGACAAGGCGGTGCGCGCGTCAGCGACATCTGCTCTGAGAGCCCATTCTGCTGCGCGCGGTAGCCAGGGGACCTGGAGAACCGGGGCGAGCGGCATACAGGAGTTGCGAGCCCGTCCGAGATCCGGGGCAGCTCCGTCACGCACCCGACTATCAGTGCGTGACGCGTGAGTCAACCCGTTGTCCCGTGCGCCGCAGATGGATACGTTCAGCGGCACGATTCGACGGAACCGATCTTGGGGCGCCGCCTGAGATGTCCGCCGACCGACGGAAGGCGCGACATTCGCATGGACATCAAGCTTCACTCGTCGACTCGCGCAAGAGTGCGCCGGCGCCTGATCGCTCCGGTTGCCGCTGCGGGTCTGCTCATGTCAGGAGCAGCCTGGGTGGCGAACCCAGCCATGGCCGCCTCCGACGCCGCCGCCTCGCCCGCGAGGGCGCCGGCAACACCGCTCGCGAGCTACGACAAGGAGATCGTCAGCAAGTTCGACTCGGCTAACTCCTACGAGCACGTCCGACACCTCGCCGAGGACATCGGGCCGCGTCTGAACGGCACGCCCCAGGAGCTGCTCGCCGCCGAGTACATCGGGTCAGTGCTCACTTCCTACGGCTTCGAGGCGAAGATCGGGCACTGGGGACCGGTCTCGACGAAGCGCGTGGGCACGGTGACCTCGCCGAACGCCAAGCTCCCCGGCGGACCGAACTGGCAGATGTCCGCCTCGACGAGTGGCAAGTTCACCGAGGCTGGTCCTGCCGTTCGCGCCGCTGTCCTCGACGCCGGGACAGGCCTCACCCCGGGCGCCTTCGACGGCGCCGCCGGCAAGATCGTCTTCGCGGACTACACGACGACCGCCACGACCCGGAACGCCATTGTGGAGAATGCCGTTAGAGCCGGTGCGGTGGCGGTCATCCTGGCTTACCCGACCGGCAACTCCGCCCCGCCGACCTTCACGTTGACGACCGCGCAGCCCACCATCCCGGTGCTCGGCGGCGGCACCGCCCACAGCAAGTGGATCCGGGGACTGCTGGCCGAGGGGCCACTCACTCTGAACATCTCAACCCACGAGTACCTCAACCCCGATGGCAGCTACGTCGTCGGGACCCGGCATGCCGTCGGTGACCCGCAGGGCACGAAGGCACCGATCGTCATGGTCGGCGCACACATCGACTCCGTGCTCGGCGGACCCGGCGCCCACGACGACGCCTCCGGCAACGGGGTCTCGCTCGAATTCGCCCGTGTCATCAGCCAGTACCCACTCGACAAGGAGATCCGGATCGGCGGCTTCGGTGGTGAGGAAGGTGGCCTGCTCGGGTCGCGCGCCTACTCCAAGACGCTGACCCCGGACGAGATCAACCGGTTCGTCGGCGAATGGCAGATGGACATGGTCGGCACCACGTACGAGCCGGCCGGCTTCTTTGCCCTGACCCCGGACGGCAAGTCGAACTCCGTCGTCCAGTCGGCGTACGACGCGCAGGCCCGGCTGAGCCCGGAGGACATCGACCGGCTCGGCCGTGACGACGTCAACCTCCAGAATTGCAAGCTCGGGCAGAGTGACCACCAGGCGTTCTTCGACCTCGGGATTCCGTCGTCGCTGTTCATCTGGCTCGACTACAACATGCCCATGGCGCCCGCCACGTGCGAGAGCATCAGCCGCGGCGCGTACACGACCGAGCCTCAGTACCACCGGCCGGACGACACGATGGACAACGTCAGCGCGAAGCGACTGCAGATCACGCTCGACATCGTCGGGGGCGCCGCAGCCTACAACGCGCTCAACACCGTGACGATCAACGCGACTGGTGCTGACGGCGCCAAGCTGTCCGACACACCGGTGCGGGCGAACTGCGGCGACGGCTGGCGACCGGTGGGCACCACCGACGCGGCCGGCCGTCTCGTCGGGGTCTTCCCGCACGCGACGTGCACGTTTGAGGCGACCTCAGGCCAGGCTCTGATCCAGCAGACGCTCGATGTCCACGGCGACCGCGCGCTGGCGATGCGAGTGACGCTGCCCGAGTGTTCGAGCACGATCACTGGCACGCATCGGGGTGCGCTGAAGGTGACCTCCGGGGTGACCTGCCTCGACGCGGCCACGGTCAACGGGCAGATCACGGTCAACCCGGGCGCGAGCCTCGTGTCCCTCGGCTCGACGGTGAACGGTGGGGTCTCGGCCACCAGGGCGAAGGACATCACGCTCTGCGGCAGCTCCGTCAACGGGAACGTGGCGATCACTGACGGGCAACGCGTCAGGATCGGCGGCGGCCCGAGCGACTGCGCCGGAGTCACTGTCGCCGGTGGTCTCTCCGTCGCCGGTGCCGACGAGTTGCTCATCCTCGCCGGGAACTCGGTGCGCGGGGTGGTCTCAGTGACGGGCAGCGAGACGCGCGTGGCGTCCGTCGTGGCGGCCAACACCGTGCGCGGTTCGTTGTCCTGCTCGACCAACGAGCCGGGCCTGACCAACTACGACAGGGCCAACATCGTCACCGGCCAGAAGAATGGACAGTGCGCTTCGCTTTAGTCACGCGCCGGTTCTGGATCGGCCAGCACACCGGCTGACACGACCGGCCACTTCACCCACTGGGCGGGGTGGCCGGTCCGCGGCCTGGCACCCCTCGGGCCCTCCGGTATCCCGCGATCCGAAGTTCCCTGCCGGACAGGCACTTTCGTGCCTCAAACGCCCGCTTCCAGCCGAGCAGCCGTCCTCGCCGTCACCACCGGGGCGCAAAAGGGGGGCACCACCGACCGGCCCGACCTTGTCGCCCTCAGCCTCGCCGAGACTCGACGTCTCCTGGCACACCTGATCACCCGCAGACGAACCCGCGACCACATCAATCGATGGTCATGGTGGCGACGTCGCCACCAGTTCCGAGCCAAAACAAGCCACTATCAGCGAAGACAACGACTCCGCGAAGTGCGGCTGGAGTAATAGCAGGGCGGATGAGGTTTCGGCAGGGGCAAGGCTCAACTGCTCTCTCTGATAGATAAGTGCCGCTCAGAGTCGCGGCTGGCCTTTGCAGCGTCCACGTGGTGTTCTAGTGACTGACGTGGGATCTCGGCGGTGCCAGGGCTACGACCTCGCGGGTCGCCAGGCACGCGGGTGCGGACGTTCGCCACCTCTGCCCGGAGCCTTTGCAGGACGAGGGCCCGGTCGATCGAGCCGGCATCGATAGTCTCCGTCCAGCCCCCATCTCGGGTCGAATTTGGCGCCAGGTACGGCGGCATGCCAAGATCCTTGCGCCACCAGGTGAGGATCGCGTCTTCAACCCTCAGCGCGTCCATCCCGTCCTGGAACGCCTCGGTGAGGAGTACGGACCAGCCGAGCTTCCTGAACCTCCCGACACGTGTTGAACCGACCTGCGTGATCCCGATCTTCAGCGCCTGTAGTTCCGCGTTGTGGAGCAGGTACACAGTCGCCGCCTTCGACGCGTTGAACCCTGACACGGCACAGCGGCGACATCCGCGTTGACCGGCATCAATGTTGCCGATCCGCACCGTGGTGTCGCGCCCGCATCGGCAGCGGCACCGCCACAGGTGCGCCGCCCCGGGATACTCGACCAACGGTTCGAAGCCGGCCGCGCGCAGGCGTTCAGTCGCCTCCTCTGCAAATCGGCTCCGCTTGGAGTTCCCCTGCTTCCTCCTGCGACAGGTTTCGCAACCGCCGCCACCGCTAGAGACATTGCTGTACGTGGGCTGCGTGAAGCTTCCGCAGGTCAGGCACTTGCATCGCCACCTCTTGTTCGCGCCGGGAAACGGTTCCTGCGGTTCCAGGTTTGCCGCACGCATCACACCGATAGCGGTTGGTGCGAAGAGTTCCCGCCGGCGCTTACCGTTCTCTTTCGCCGCACAGAGCTTGCATCCGCTCTCTGTGCTCTTGACTGTCTCGTACCGGGGTTTGGCGATCTTGCCGCAGGTCGCGCATGCGCATTCCCATGGCTCGCGCGGTCCAGGGAAAGGACCTGTGGGAAACCAGCCCGCCTGGCGCATCACTTGCTGGGCGACCTCGTCGGTGATTCGTCCGACCCGTCCACTGCATCCTGCGCATCCACGCGTGCGGTCCTGTCCGAACAGGATCGGGGTGCCGACCGTCCCGCATCTCAAGCACCGGCAGCTCCAGCGCGTCTTTGCACCCTGGTACGGCTCCAGCGGTTCCCAGTCGTATGTCCGCATCCGTCCGACGGCTCGTTCGGCGTTGTTGCGAACCCTGAGCTCGCCACTTGCCCGGTGCACTGCCGCCCGCTTCTCGCGTCGACAGCGGCACCGGGGCCGATCGTCACGCTTCACACGGTTCAGCACGACCGTTACTGCCTCGTGGCAGGTCACACAGATGGCCGCCCACGCCTTGGTGCTGCCCGGATACTCTGCGACGGCGTTATAGCCCAGCGCGGCCAGCTGCTGCCGAGCCTCGGCATCGGTGAAGCGCACAGGCATATGGCGAGTCTCGCATTGCCCGCCGACACTCTGCCCCGGGCAGTCCGTCCAAACGGCTGCTGCTCGGCCGAGCCTCCGACGACGACCAGATCCCACCGGAACGGCCCCGTCGGCACCCGCCCTGCTCTCACCGGCAAAGCCCTAGCGGCCCAAGTCGCAGTCGGGAAAACCGCGCCTCACTGAAGTGATCTCAACGAGATTCGGGCAGGTTTCTGTATTCGAAATCAGTCAGGTGCAGCGCGGCGGCGACGATATCGCCGATCCGGCGTGGGCTGGCGGTGTTGTGGCGTAGCGTTTTCCAGCATCCGATCAGGATGGCGAAGCCGCGTTCGCCTTGCCAGCGTAGCCCGCGCAGCAGCCGGCTATATGCGCGCTTGTCGGGTGCGAGCCGGCCGCCGTCGGCAGGTTGCTCGACCGGGGTCTTGATGCCGTGACCTGCTCTTTCGTAGCCGGCTCGCCGGTGCTTGCGCGTTGTCTGGGAACTCCTTGTTGATTCAGCGAAGTCGATACTGCAGCGCCGCCTCACTCCGCCCACCGTGGCCGGTAGCACTTTCGGCGAATTGTTTAACAGCGGATGGCGCGGTGCAACGCGGCGACACCGCCGCTGAGGTTGTGCCAACCGACCCGCTGCCAGCCGGATGCGGCGATTCGCTTCGCCAGATCCGGCTGATTCGGCCAGGCACGGATGGATTCAATCAAGTAGACGTAGGCGTCGGGGTTGCTGGACACCCATCGGGTCACCATGGGTACGGCCCGAAGCAGGTGGGCGAGGTAGAGCGTACGGAAAGCACGGTTCGTCGGATGGCTGCACTCGCAGACCACAAGCCGCCCGCCTGGCCTGACGACCCGGGCGAACTCGCGCAACGCGGCATCGAGATCGACCACGTTACGCAGCGCGAAGGAGATGGTTACCGCATCGAAAGAACCGTCCGGGAACGGTAGACGCAGCGCGTCGCCTGCCACCAGCGGCACGGCGGGCCGGACGCGTCGGCCGACCTTCAGCATGCCGGTGGAAAGATCCGCTCCCACTGCGAACGCCCCGGAACGGGCCAGTTCTTCCGTGGAGACGCCGGTGCCGGCGCCCACGTCGAGCACACGTTCGCCTGGGCGCAGGCACAGTGCCGCTCTGGTCGCTCGCCGCCACCGGGCGTCCTGACCGAACGAGATGATCCTGTTGGCCAGGTCGTACCGTTCGGCGACGCCGTCGAACATCGCGGCGACCATTGGCGGCTGCTTGTCCAGCTGCGCCCGCGTCATGCTGTCACCGCTGATGCCGGCGCGGCCGTCACGAGCAGGTACTCGAGCCCCAGCCGGAAGCGACCACCATCGACCACCCCATGATCGGCAACGAACGAGCGCAGGTCCGCGCGCAATGCCTCCCACCGGCACTGTGCCACGAGCCGATCCCGTTCGGCGACGACGTGCCCGGCGGTGTCGATGAGCAGGCTGGTCGCCGCCTCGGCGCCGGCGAAGCTCAGATCCAGCCGGTGAACGACCGCCGATGTGATCCTCAGGTCGGCGGATGCCAGCAGTCGTCCGACGTGTTTGCGGTCACCCCACCGGCTCGGCGGGGCGCCTGCGGCCGGAGGCGGCGGTAGATAGCGGCCGAGGACCTGCCCCATGGCCGGCAACAGACAGCCCGGTGTCCAAGCGGTCAGCAGGATCCGGCCTGAGCGGGCACACACCCGGCTCAGCTCTCGGGCCGCCGCATCGTGGTCGTTGGCGTACATGACGCCGAACACGGACAGGACCACGTCGGCCGAGCCGTCTGCAAGAGGTAACCGGCTCGCGTCGCCGACCCGGAAATCGACCTTCAGGCCGTCATCTGCGGCACGCCGCCGGGCCAACTCCAACAGCGCGGGCTCCAGATCCACCCCGACGGTACGGGCTCCGTACTGCGCGGCCAGTATCGCCGCGTTGCCCGTACCGGTGGCCACATCGATCACCCGGTCGTCCGGCTGTATCGCGGCGGTTGCCACCACCGCCTCGGCGACCGGCATCAGCCGGCGAGCCATGGCCGGGTAGTCGCCCGCAGCCCACGTCGTCGCGGATGCACTCATCACGCCTCCCTCATCGGAGGCGCCCTTCAATCAGATGGAACCGGGTGAGCGTGGCGGATCCAGTCCGTCGCAGCGCCTCTCACTCCGGTATCACCGACCGTAACTGGTCGGCATACGTCCCGGCGACCCCCTGCCTGGAAAAGCTTGTCAGCATTCCTCAAGCCGGCCGGGCATGAGGAGCTCGCCGTCACGGCTTCGCCTCCCACAAACACTGTGGATGCAGTGGGAACCGCGCTTCGTGAGTCCCTGGAGTTGCCGTAGCAACGGGCGTCGGGCCGCTCCGACCTGTGCAGACCATGTCGGGTGTTCACGTTCGGCTGTGCGCCTGTTCGCCAGCCTGATACCTCCGGTGACTAAGATCAACACGATAGCCAAGGCGTCACCCTGACGGCCGGCGAGGCCTGTTGTCACGGCACCCTGGTCCGGACGGAGACTGCCGCCGCGTCGCTACGCGGACATCGCACTCGGCGGGCACGCCGAGCATCTGGGAGTTGTTCAGTGACATCGAGTTCATCACGCCTCCGGAGCGGGATCTCAAACCAACCGGGGCGGGCGCGTGCGGCCGACCGCGGGCGCAAACGGTGGCGGGCCACTGCGGTGACCATGGTCGCCGCGGTGATGGCCGCGGCCTCCACCGGAGTTGTCGTCACGCCCGCTGCCGCCAAGCCGACTGAGGACAAGACCAAGGCGGTCGACTACACGTCGTTCGTCGACCCGTTCGTGTCGACGGCGGGTGACGACGGCAACGACCTGCCCGGCGCCCAAGCGCCGAACGGCATCGTGAAGGTCAACCCGCTCACGATGCCGGGCCGTAACCACACGGGTTACGACTACCACCAGACCCACATCGCCGGATTCACGCAGACGAACCTCGACGGGGTCGGTGGCTCCGGCGGTGGCGGCGACATCCTCGTCGTGCCGACAGAGGTCGAGTATCGCGCGCGGCCGTCGACGGGTTCGTACTCCCACCCGTTCACCCACGACGACGAGACCGCCACCCCCGGGTACTACCAGGTTCGTCTGGGTGAGATCTCGGGCCGTGACGGCGCCGTGCAGAACGGTCCGGCCGCGATCAACGCCGAGGTGACCGCGACAACGCGTACCGCACTGCACCGCTACGCGTTCACCGACGGCGCCAAGCCTGAACTCGTCGTCGATCTGAACAACAACTTCACGAGCCGTACCGGCTCATCTGTCGACGTCGAGCGTCTCGGCGACGGCCGGGTCGCGCTGTCGGGCGACATCAACGGGAACTTCAACGGAGCGTCCTACGCACTCCACTACTACGCCGAGACCGAACAGCCGGTCGTGTCGTTCAAGACGTGGGGATCGGGCGAGTTCGGCGACGCGACATCCCGGCACGGCACCGACACCGGTGCCGTCCTCACTTTCGCGCCCGAGGACGCAGGCCAGATCGGACTCCGGATCACGGTGTCGCCGATCAGCGCGGACCAGGCGCGTATCGACCAGGCCGCCGAGGTCGGGGACCTCTCCTTCGACGACGTACGAGCGGCGACGAAGGCCGTCTGGAACAAGCGGCTCGGCCGGGTCGACGTCTCGGCCTCGGTGAAGGCCGACCCTGACGGTACGCTTCGACGCCTCTTCTACACCCACCTGTACCGCATGTCCGCGCTCCCGATGAACGCGACGAGCACGTCCGGCACCTACCGCGGAGTCGACGGCGTGGTGCACAAGGTCGACGACTTCACCTACTACGACGCCTGGTCGTCGTGGGACGACTTCCGCAAGTACTCCGTCTTCGCGTACGTCGACCCCGAGATGTACCGCGACATGATCCAGTCGCTCATCTACCTCTTCGCCGACGTGCAGAGCACCGGCAAGGGCATCGGCGGGCTCACCCACTCCGTGCCCACCGTGCGTTGGGAGCGGTCGGCGGTCATCGTCGCCGACGCGCTCTCGAAGGGCTTCACCGGCTTCGACCGCCTGGAGCAGGCGTACCCGGCGCTGAAGAGCTACGTCGGTTTCTACGACGGCAACCAGCTCCGCCAGGGATACATCGAGAACCGGCCCGGTGACTCGGTGCAGCGCGGATACGACCAGTGGGCGCTGGCGATCATCGCCGACGCGCTCGGCCGGGCTGACGACGCGAAGCAACTGCGCGCGCAGGCCGCGCTGCCGATCGCGAACCTGTACAAGCCGGGCGCGTGGACGGCGGCCGACGGTACCAAGGTCGGACTGCTCACCCCACGCGACGCGGCCGGTAACTGGGGCGATGCCGACTACGCGCGCTTCGAGGCGGCGAACCTCTACCAGGGCACGCTCTGGCAGTACAACTGGTATCCCGCGTACGACATGGACGCCGTCGTCAAGGCGATGGGCGGCCCGGAGGCGGCGCGCCGCGCGGTCGCGCACTTCATGGGCGAAGACGATCCCGACAACGGTCTCGGCATGCTGCACTCGAACGCGAACGAGATCGACCTGCAGGCGCCCTACCTGTTCAACTACGTGGGGCTGCCGAGCCTGACCCAGAAATGGGTACGCACGATCTACACGAAGGAGAGCTGGAACCGCTACATCGCCACGGGCAGCACCGACGAGTACCCGAGTGGCAGCGGTGAATTCCGGCCGCCGGTCAAGACCAAGGTCTACCAGCTCGACCCGCGTGGCTTCCTGCCGACGATGGACAACGACGCCGGCACGATGTCGACGATGTTCGTCGCCGCGGCCATCGGCCTGTTCCCGGTGACCGCCGGCTCGTCGCAGTACCAGATCGGCTCACCGTTCTTCGACCACACGACAATCTCGTACGCCGACGGGCGGAAGTTCACCGTCTCGGCCGACGGCGTCTCCGGCGACTCGTACTACATCCAGTCGGCCTCGCTCAACGGTGCGACCTTCGGCAACACCTGGCTCGACTACCGCACGCTCGTCAACGGCGGCTCGCTGGACATGCGGATGGGCGCGAAGCCGTCCAGCTGGGGTGCCCACAGCAAGCCGGCGTACTCGATGAGCACCGCGGGCGACGACAACGGCGGCGGCACCCCGAGTGGCTACACCGTGCACGCATCGCCCATGACGATCGCCGCTCGCGCCGACGGTCGGGTCAACGGCGCGATCGAGCTATCGCTGGGCGGTGGCGCCAAGTTCCGCGGCGCCCACGGCAAGAGCCTCGTCGCTAGCGGTGCGGCTGCGATCCACGGCCTGCCGGCCGGCGTGTCGGGGGACGTCGTGGGCGTCAACCCGACGACGGTCCGCGTGGTGCTGTCGTGTTCGACCGCAGCGGGTGCCCGCTTCTACGTCACCTTCGCCGACTCGGCGTTCGCCGGTCGCGTCTCGGCCGGGCAGGTGACCGGGGACGGGCTGTCATCGCGCAACGCGCTGTCGATCTCGGTCGCCGCGGCGGAGCGCGCGACGCTGCAGAAGCTCGTCGACGAGGCCGTACTGGTACGTCAGGGGAACTACTCCTTCGCCTCGTACCACGCTTTCCGCGGTGCGCTTGAGCGTGCCCAGACGGTGCTCGCCGACGACTCGTCGGCCACCTCGACGCTGCGCAACGCGACGGAGTCGCTGAACGGCGCGATCGCTGCGCTCGTTCTCGACCAGGGTGGCTACCGCGTGCTGGAGGCCGAGCAGTCCGACGAGTGGTCGGGCGGCGAGCTGAAGAACGAGGCGAACTCCTCCAACGGCAACCTCGGTGGCGTGCGTGACGGCGCGTGGGTTCGGTACAAGAACCTCGACTTCGCCGGTGTCGCACCGAAGACGCTGTCGATCCGTTACGCGAGCACGTACTCGCCCAGCGGCACGCCAAGCGCCATCGAGGTGCACGCCGGGACGCAGGACGGGCCGATCGTCGGCGAGGCGGCGCTGCCCGGAACCGGTAACTGGGGCAACTACGTCACCACCCAGGCGGAGATCACCGATCCCGAGGCGCTCATGAAGGCCCGCGACGTGACGCTCGTCTTCCACGCCCCGGCCGGGCAGGCCTGGGTGTCGAACTTCGACTGGTTCCAGTTCCTCTCGACCACGCCCGAGGACCACGGTGCCACGCTCGAACCGCTCACCGCGACGAACACCTCTCAGACCGGTAACGGCCGGCTGCCGCTCAACCTGTCCCGCGGGCTGTTCGAGAACGTGACCGACGGCGCGTGGGCACGGTGGAGCAGCATCGACCTCGGCGGGAACGGCGTGCAGAGCGTCACCGTGTCGTACGACAAGCCGCGCTCGCGTGCGGCGTCGGACTCGCACATCGAACTGCACCTCGGCGCGGCCGATGACCAGCGCATGGTCGACATCCCGCTGCCCTACACCGGTGACGGCTGGGGCACCAAGGGCAAGGCGACGGTGGGGGTGCCCGCGTCGGTGTTCGCGGGCGTGCAGGACATCGTCGCGGTGTTCCGCTCCACCAACCACAGCGACACGCAGCCGTACGTCGCGAACGTGACGTCGTTGACGTTCACGGCGGCACCGTCCGCGCCGAGCAGCGTGGTGGTCCAGGCGGAGAAGTGGGCCGGCAACAGCGGCAGCGGTCTCAAGAGCGAGCAGAGCACCTGGGACGACGGAACGCAGGTCACGAACCTGGGCGCCACCTACAACGGTGCGTGGCTCGACTACGACACGATCGACTTCGGGTCCAAGGCGCTCGAACAGGTCTCGGTGCACTACGTGAACAACTCCTCGCGGTGCGGCCAGAACTCGGCGATCGACGTCTACCTCGACCACTTCGATCCCGCTTCGCCCGGTGACCCGTACGTGACCATCCCGCTTCCGGTGACGGGCTCGGCGTGGCAGAACGCCGCGACGACGACTGTCGCGCTGCCTGCTGGTCTGACCGGATCGCACCGGGTCGTCCTGCGGCTGCGGACCACCCCCGACGGCAGCCACCCGTACGTGGCGAACATCGACAACCTGACGTTCGCGACGGCTCCGGTCGACGAGGAACCGCCGGGCGGCGACGCCCCCGTGGACAAGTCGGCCCTCACCGCCGCGATCACCGAGGCGGCAGCGTACGTCGGCGACAAGGCCCGCTACGGAAGCATCGACTTCGCGGTGTTCGAGCGTGAGCTCGAAAAGGCCCGCGCAGTCGCCGGATCCGAGACCGCGACGCAGTCCGAGGTCGACGCCCAGGCGCGGGCACTGCGGCTCGCGTTCGGCCAGCTGATCCCGCGGGCCCGACTGTCGCTCGAGAACACCGTCGGGCGGGCCGAATCGGTCGAGAAGCGCCGCTACACCGACGCATCGTGGGCGGCGTTGACCAGCGCACTCACCGCAGCCAAGGCCACCCTCGCGGACGCTGAGGCCAGCGATGCGGCGTTGAGCAACGCGGAAGCGGCGCTCAACAAGGCACTCTCCGGCCTGAAGGTCAAGCCGAACGAGGTCCCGGCGGTCCCGGCGGCCATCTCTCTCGAGAGCGACGCGAGCAGTGTCACGGTGCGCTGGTCGGCCCCCGAGGACGACGGCGGCTCACCCGTGACGGGCTTCGTGGTCGCACTCGAGGACGGGCACGAAGTCGTCGTCGACGATGCCGGGCAGACGTCGGCCGTCTTCACCCTGCTCAAGCGCGGCACCGCGGCACGCGCCCGGGTACGCGCCGTCAACGCGGTCGGGGCATCCGCATGGTCGTCGTTGACCGAGCCGGTCATCGTGGGCGCGAGCGCACCGAACGCGCCGAAGGTGGCCGCGGTCAGGGCCACAGCCAAGGACGTCCGCGTCTCGTGGACCCCGGACGGTGACGGTGGCTCCCGGATCCTGGCCTACCGCGTGACCCTCGACCGCAAGCGCACGCAGATCGTCGCGGGCGGCGGCCGCGAGGTCGTGTTCCCCGGCGCGGGCGGCGGCTCCCACACGGCGCGGGTGGTCGCCATCAACGCCGTGGGTACCTCGGCGATGCCCGCTTCCGGGGCTGCGACGGCGCAGATGTCGGGCCGCGCGTCGACGGCGGCGGCGCCCGGACCGTTCCCGTCGGAGGTGCTGTCGGCACACTACGACTCCGACTCGTGGCCGGCCACGCCGGACGGCAGCCCGTACTTCGTCAACCTGCTGCGCGGCGTCACACAGCTCGGCACCGACGTCCGTGGCGCGAACGAGCAGATCGCGGACCTCGACACGGTGTCGGCGTACAACGACACCAAGGCACTGGAAATCAACCGCTCGGCATCGAGCGATCAGGTCAAGCGTGCCGAGTACGACGCGGATCACGGTTCTGACCTGACGATGGCGGACGGTCTCGGCTCGCGCCTGGGCGACCTGTACCTGCAGGCTCGCACCGACGGCAAGCTGCCGAAAACCGACGCGCTGTTCGGCCGGATCACGTCGGGGCTCGACGGCACCGGCACGGCGAAGGACACCTACGCCTACAAGCGCCCGTACGTGCGGATGGGGCTCGTCGGAGAGGGCGGTCTGATTCGCGACTCGAGCAATGGCTCGTACGGTGGGCTCGCGGGCGACGGGTCGTTCCCGAGCGGCCACGCCTACGGCGGCTACACGGCAGGCACCTTCCTCGCCACGCTGCTGCCGGAGCTCGCGCCACAGATCCTCGCCCGGACCTCGGAGTACGGTGACAACCGGATCGTGCTCGGGTTCCACTACCCGCTCGACGTGATGGGGTCACGGATGACCGGGCAGGCCACGGTCGCGCACCGCTGGGCGGACCCTGCGTTCGACGACCTGCTGATGCAGGCGCACGACGAGATCGAGTCCGTGTTGCTCGACGAGTGCCACGAGGAGGGCTTCGACTCCCTGCTCGCTTGCACCGGCGAGCCGTACCGAGGGCTCGACGCCGGCCACGCCGAGTCGCTGTACACGGAGCGGCTGTCGTACGGGTTCCCGCAGGTGGGGCAGCCCAGCGTTCCGGCGAACATCCCTGACGAGGCCGGCGCGCTGCTGACGACCGCGTTCCCCGACCTGACGAACGCGCAGCGGGTGCAGATTCTGGAGCAGACTGCGCTCGACTCCGGGTACCCGCTCGACCTGACCGCCGCGGGCGACCCCAGCTGGCAGCGCATCAACCTCGCGAGGGCGATGACCGCGCAGGTCGAGGTGAACGATGACGGCACGGTCACCGTCACGAACTACCCCGACGACACTAAGGCGAGCGTGGCGACCGCCTCATCGCTGACGGTCGACGGGGTGGCCGTTGACGGGTTCGACGCAGGTACCCAGACGTACATGGTCGACTGGCCCAAGAACCGGCGCCTGCCCGCCGTCGCCGCGCAGCCGACCGAGCACGGTGCGAAGGTGTCGGCCTCGACTGCCAAGGATGGGACACGTGTGCTGACGGTGACCTCGGCGAACGGTCAGCTCAGCCGCAGATACATGGTGGCGTTCTTCCGCACGGCCGACGACCACAGGCCGAGCCCCGGCCACCCGGCTGACCCGGACCATCCAGCTCAGCTTGGTCATCCGGGCCAGCCTGGGAAGCCGGGTAAGCCCGGACCGTGGACGGCTGCTTCGTACACGGGCGTCGACGGAGGGCCGCTCTGGTGGCAGGTCGCGCTGCTCCTGGCCGCGTTCGGGGCCGCCGCCGGCACGACCGGGTGGCTGCGAAGGCGTACCGCGTCCAGGCGCTGATTCCCGGAGTAGGTAACTGAACGGTGGCTGTCACCCCTGGGTGGCAGCCACCGTTCAACGTATTTCTGGCTGGCGGCCGCCGGAGGAGCGGACCCGGTTGGCGGGGTCGTACCGGGTGCACGAGCCACCACGCCGATCGCGTTCATGACCCGAGGGGGACCGCAGCCTGCTCGACCAGCAAAATGGCAGTTGTCGTACCCTGAGCGCAGGAGCGGCTCGTCCGCTACGCCGGACAACTGCAGGGGCAGCAGTGAACTTCAACTCCATCCGCGCCGACATCATCGCTGACCCCGACAACGCGTGGGCGGGCGATCTCGGCTATCTGCCGCTGTACGCGGCCGGACCGCACGCCCGGATCGCGGTCATCGGCCAGGCGCCCGGACGCAAAGCCCAAGAATCCGGCATCGCCTGGAACGACGCCAGCGGCCTGAAACTGTTCGACTGGCTCGGCATCACCGAAACCCAGTTCCGGGATCCGAACCTCTTCGCACTCCTACCGATGGACTTCTACTACCCCGGTAAGGGCACCTCCGGAGATCTCCCACCGCGCAAGTCCTTCGCCGCCCGCTGGCACAGACCCCTGCTCGAGCTGATGCCCGAGATCACCCTGACGATCCTCATCGGCAGTTACGCGCAACAGCACTACCTTGCCGGCCGGACAAAACGCAACCTCACCGAGACCGTGCACGCGTTCCGCGACTACCTGCCCGACATCATCCCAATCGTGCACCCGTCCCCACTGAACTTCCGCTGGCAGGCACGCAATCCCTGGTTCGTCACTGACCTGCTCCCGGTCCTGCGGGACCAGGTCACAACGGCGCTCGGTTCACCTCGCACTTCCGTGTACTGACGCGCGAGGCATCGGGCGGCCCGGGGACAAGGGCGTCGCGCAGCCGCCCGCCCGACCGTCGTCACGCTGCCCATCCCTGGCTCGACCAGGAAACAGCACCCCTCATCCAAGCGCGGTGGGCACGTCGATGGCCACGGCACCGACGATGGCCTTGTCACCATCGTTCTGCACGTACCCGACCACCGAGGCCTGCGCAGGATCAAGATCTGACGGCACTTCCATCTCCACCCGCCCATGCTCGGCGTCCAGGCCCACCGACGTGAATGCGCGTACCACGTTGTCCTGCCGCAGCGTCCGCCCGGCGTTCTCACCCCGGGCGACCTCGCTCACCAAGCCACGTTCCACGATCGCCACGTTCAACACCGCGCGCTCCAGCGGCCGCTCGGTCTGGTAGCCCACCACCACCCGGCGTCCGCCGCCCATGCCCCCGGCGGCGTCCTCGACCGACAGTGCGAGCGGCGTGGTGGCTGCCGCCATCAAGGCGGACGCGATCGCGCTCGTCGCCCGTCGACGGTCAGAGCCCACGAACTCGACGGTGCCGTTGACGACCATCTGCGGGGTGTACAAGTGCCCGGAGCCGAAGGCACGCGCGTACGCCTGCTGCCGCGCGGTGTACGCCTCGTCGGCGAACCGGTCGGGCCAGCCCAGGTCGTCCCAGTAGTCGACGTGAAATCCGAGGGCGAAGACCCGCTGTCGCCGCTCCCGGGCGTCGCGCTCGATCTCGCTCAGCACCTCCTCAGCGGGTGGACAGCTCGAGCAGCCCTGGGAGGTGAACATCTCCACGACCGCGAAGCCCTCGCCGGCCGGCGCGACGTCCCGCGCCTGCGGCGGCAGATCCGACGAGTCGGCACGATTCGACCCGATGCGCGATGGGTCCGTCATGGCACGTCTCCTCCTCAGTGCTGCTCGCGGCCCTCCGATTCCCGTTCTGGCCGCGACCACGCCTGATCAATTTAGCGCTGCCACCGCGGCGACTATCTAGACCCTGCGCGGGTACAGCGGCGGGCGCGGAAAGAACCGATACAGCGGTGGGGGCAGCATGATGAGCCGGAATCGGGAGCGGGCACGGGTAGCCGTGGTCACGGGTGCCAGTGCTGGGGTGGGCCGGGCCACGGCACGCCTTCTCGCCCGGCGAGGGACCGCCGTCGCCCTACTGGCCCGAGGTCGTACCGGACTCGCCGCGGCGGCCGACGAGGTGCGGGAAGCCGGTGGCAGAGCCCTGCCGATCGAGGTGGACATGGCCGATCACGATGCGGTTGCCGACATCGGCCGGCAGGTCGAGGCGGACCTCGGGCCGATCGACCTGTGGATCAACGCTGCCTTCAGCTCCATCTTCGCGCCGTTTCAGCAGACCCGACCGGAGGAGTTCCGCCGGGCCATGGAGGTCACCTACCTCGGCTACGTACACGGCACGCGGGTGGCGCTGGCCCACATGACCCCGCGCGATCGGGGAACCATCGTGCAGGTGGGCTCGGCGCTCGGGTACCGGGGCATCCCGCTGCAGGCCGCCTACTGCGGAGCCAAGCACGCCATCATCGGTTTCACCGAGTCGCTGCGCTGCGAGTTGCGGCACGACCGCAGCAACGTCAAGGTGACCATGGTGCAGCTGCCCGCGGTCAACACACCGCAGTTCGACTGGCTGCTGTCCCGCCTGCCGCACAACGCCCAGCCGGTACCGCCGATCTACGAGCCGGTGGTCGCCGCCCGCGCCATCGTGGCGGCCGCCGACCGGCCCTCCCGGCGGGAGTACTGGGTGGGAACCAGCACCGTGCTGACTATTCTGGGCAACCGGATCGCACCGGGGTTGCTCGACCGCTACCTGGCACGGACCGGCTACTCCAGCCAGCAGACCGCGCAGCCGGCCGACCCGGACCGGCCGGCGAACCTGTGGCAGCCTGCGGACGGGCCCCACGGCAGGGACTTCGGGACCTGCGGCAGCTTCAGCAGCCGCTCACACAGCCACAGTCCCCAGGCGTGGCTGTCCCGCCACCGCCGTCTACTGACTGCGGCTGGCGTCGGCGCGGCGGCGGTGGGTGCCGTAGCGTGGCGCAGTCGCTGACCGCCGGCTCGTCAACCGGTGGTGCCCGGACCGTCGACCCCCTCCACGGTTGCTCCGGTCAGCGGATCGGCACGCGGCGGCGGCCGGATCAGCCGCTCGGGTGCGTTGTGCCCTAACCCAGCAGGCGCCTGACCAGGGCGACACCGGAATCGGTGCGGCCGCGCCGGCTGTAGGAGAGCGCCGCGCGCGACTCCACCAACCTCGTTGACGCTGATGTAGCCTGTCTCGAACAGCGCATCGCAACCGAAGACACAGGCGAGCATCCCCACGTGCGATAGATCTCGGCGTTCCGTGTCCGTACAGACAGTCCGCGGTTTGATGGGCGCTGCCTACAGGAAGCGTGCAGGGAAGGTCTCGCCGCAGATCGCGCGCACTCAGCTTCGGACATTGAGCCGGGCAGACGTCGGCGCAGAGCTGATTGCTCACGTCTTTGGGTTCCCGCGAACGGCTTTCCAGGCTGCCTGTGACAGCGGCTGGCTCTATGCCAACCGCGCCGCCGAAGAGCTGGCCCCTTCCGACATGGCGGTCCTGTGACGACACGAGAACCACAGACTGACCCTCCGGCCAGTCTGCGAGGTATGGCGGCGCATCAAAGCGGCTCTCCCGTTGGAACTGGCGTCCTAAGCGCTCAGCTACCCGGCGGGCTCGCACTGAGCTTCCAGGCGCCACGACCGGATACGCGTGGACGAGTCGTTCGAGGCGCTTCACGACATCATCGTGCAGGTAAGGCATCCGGACGGTCGCGCGCTCGACAACGCTCCCGGCGTCTGGGGTCGGCTGGCTCGGCGGGACGTATGGCCTGCGCGCGAGGTGCGCTGGCATGTGGTCGCCAGCGCGAGCGACTCTCGGGGGCAGGCAAGGTGGCTTCGGCGGGTATTCGAAACGAGGATGAGACGCGACAGACGGTGCAGCGTCTATGCAAGCTAAGGCGGTCAGCAGCGCGAGATGAACGGTCACATCGCTAGCAACTGCCGCAGTGAGGGGCTGCGCCGTGGACCCGTTCCCTCCTGGACTTGCTCGGTGACCGTGGCGCAGCCGTCGCCCTGGAGGCAAGACGAGCTGCTCAGGCAGTGGCGCCGAGTACGAGCCTGACTGAAGAACTGGAGGGGCGTGGGCTTCGCCCCGCTTCACCTCCATGTGCTTCCATGCGACCCACATCGCCGGTGCTGCGAAGGGCCAGCGCAAACAACCGCGACCAAAACCGAGCAGCATCCCGGCCACCGCCGGCTCAGCTGGGACCGTGCCACCCGGTGCGGCCGCCAGCCCTGCGGTTCATTCCCCAAGGTCATCTCGGAATCATGCGGTCTGTAGACTCCCGCCTCGAGTCCACATAAGACCAAATCATTTAGGAAAGGGTCTCCATGAAGATGCATGTCCTACGTAGCGCGCTGGTGGCGTTACTTGCTGTAGTGATCGGAGCCGCACCCATCACTGCCGCACAGGCGGACCCCGGTGCGACGACTGGGCTGGCACGGGAAAGCAGTGTCGCCAGCGCCGCCGCAACCGGCCTCTGGCACTGCTCGCCATTTGGCGGGGACACTATCTACGCCTGTACCACCATTAAGAACGCCCCTGCGACCGGGATTAAAGTGCTCGACCGGGATACGGCTACCATCTACACCTTCTACGACGGCTACAGCGTTGCTCTCGAGCAGTGGTACAAGGACAAGGACGGCAAGTGCGCCGTCAATGGAAACCCTTACGTGTGGCAAGTTAGTTGGTATAACAACGGAGTGCACTCCGGGTACCTTGGTGACTACTACCTGAACACGGGCACGGTATCGAACTGGAGTTCATACACCGACAGTTGGGGTACCCTCGGCAACGATTTGCATAACGGCGGCGTGGGGACGGGTACCTGCGTTGACTTCCCGTACGGCAACTAAATCAAATAATTGCGCAAGCGGGTAGCGGAAGCATTGGACGAGCACTTAATTACCAGTGCTCGAAAATAAAATCCGACATGCCATCCGGCCAATCGGTTCGCGGGTACGCAACGCGCCTCGACGCAGGAAAATCTCCTCTAACTAAACGGCAAGCCCCGGATACGCCAGCGAGCCAACGGCAGTCCGGGGCTTCGCCCCATGTTGCGTCGCCTCCAGGTGAACACGGCATAGCGGTGTTCCATTCCGCTAGAATCCTCAACCGTTTTGGTTCGATGTTGGCGCGCGAATTAGGAAGCCCTACTGCGCGCATGACCTTCGTAGATGGCGCACCCGGGCGACTATCTCACCTGTTAACCCCGGGAATCGATCTGTCAGCTGGGCAATCGATGGGCTCGGACATGCCGCCTCTTCGGCGTCTCGTCCGCCCACGCTACGCCAGTGACGCGGCCAATTTGTCGCGGATGGCGGGCCACTCGGAGTCGATGACGCTGTAGAAGACGCTGTCGCGGTATCGGCCGGTGCTGAGTATCCGGTGGTTACGCCAGACGCCTTCCCGGTGCGCGCCATGCCGCTCGATAGCCCGCTGTGATCTCACGTTGCGTAGGTCGGTCTTGATCGCTACCCGTTCGGCGCCTAGCACCTCGAACGCGTGCCGCATCAGGAGAAACTTGGCTTCGGTGTTGGCGCCGGTTCCCCAGTGGCTGGGCGTGAGCCAGGTCCAGCCGATCTCTAGCGTGCGGTCGTTCGGGCGGATGTCGATGTAGTTCGTGCTCCCGATTGCTCGTCCGCTGTGAAGATCTACCACGGCGAAGGGCAGTCGTTGACCACGTTCCTGGTCCTGTAGCGCGTCGCTGATGAACGCGTCGATCGCCTCGTGGGTGCGGGGCGTGGGCTCATCGAGGTACGTCCAGATCTCGTCGTGCGCTGCGGCGGCTAAAGGTCCTCGGCATGCTCCGGCCCAAGCGGTTCAAGTCGGATCAGGCGGCCCGTCAGCGTCACCGGTGTCGGCTTCATTCGGCGTCAACCTCGTACAGCAGGACGTGACGGTCCCCGGGCAGGATCACCTGCTACACCTCGATCGGCTGGTCCTCCTGGTCGAAACTCGTTCGCAGGAGTCGGCCGACAAGGAACATCGGCCAAAGCCGCGGCCGAACCGCTAGCCCTGCCTGCTCCTGACTGCACCACCTACCGGCCGATGCCTGGCCAGAACTGGCGCGACCTCGCACACCCGGGCGCGGCCAGCCGGCCGCGCCCGGGAACTACGTCGGGAACCTCGAGGTCCGCTCGGCTCTACTCAGCGCCGTGGACCGCATATCCGCCAATGAGAACCGGGTACCGGGGTCGCTTGGGGGCTTCTGGATCGAGGTCCGTCTCGGGGTCGAGGCAGTGGGTGGGCGGCGGCTCCGTCCCGTTCTGCGCCTGAGCGTCGACGATTTGATCCTGGCCGCTGCCACCGTCGATGATTTTTACGTAGTAGCCGTGGTTCTTCACAGTGCCTTGGCCGTCGGGGACGATCGCGGTGAACAGCGCGATGTTTCCGGTGACCTTCAGACACGTCACGTTGGCTCGTCCCCGCGCGACCAGCGTGCCGTCCGGCAGCTCATGTCGGTACAGGAACTGGCCGTGTGTCGATCCGTCGGTGGCCGTCACCGCTTGGACGCCGAACCAGATCCGGTGCCCCGCCATGCCGGGCTCGTCGTACACGAAATGTCCCATTCCGGCGACGATCGACCACCCGGCTGCGACGCTCATTGGCTCTGGCTGCTGGGCCTGCGCGACAGCGGGCGACCCAGCCACCACCGCGGCCGCAACCGCCGCCACCGCCGTCGTACGCAAACTAGACCTGAACATGTCGCTCCTTCTGGCCGTTCCATCGGCTGACGTGGTCCAGCATCACCGCACCGCGATGCGAGCGAATCCCTCCACCGAGCCAGCCGCATCCCCCGGCCAGGGGAGTGGTGCCGCATGCCCGCGTAGGGATGGAGGGATGCCATTGGGTGCCGTTCATGCGGACTCGACCGGAGACGAAGTCGGCAGGCACCACCCCCGGGCCGACCGGCTGGGTCACCAACCTGAAATGTCTACTGAGAGGAGGCCTGACGTATCGAGGTTCTCGCTGACATCGGCAGCGGTGCGGCAGCGCCCCTGGCCGCCGGCCACGCCGCGGCCGCAGTCCACGCCGAGCCTCGATGGGTCACGTTGTCGTAGCCCATCGAGGCCCACGTCCTTGTCCGGCTACTACTCCGGCCGGATGTTGTGGTTGACCCGGAACATGTTGTCCGGGTCGAAGCGGCGCTTGATCCGGGCGAGCCGGTCATAGCGCTCCGCGCCGTAGGTGAGCCGTACCTGTTCCGGTGTGGTGGCTTCGTCCTTGGACAGGAAGTTCACCATCCGGCGCTCGTCGACCGACCATGGCTCGAAGGTTTGAACCATGCGCTCAAGCCAGCTCTGGAGCACCTCAGCCTGGTCGGGCCCGCCCATCCCTGCGCTGAACAGCACGTACGGGACGCCACGAGTGGGCACCGCGTTCGGTACCTCGGGTTCCCGGTCGAACGCGCCGCCGAGGGCGCGGATCTCGATGCTGGACAGCGGATTGCCCGACGCTGGTCCGGCGAACTCGACCAGGGCGTCGAGTACCTCCGGGGAGAACTCGCGCAACGTGGTCGTGCCGTCGTAGTACGGGACGGGCGTCGGCGGGTCCAGGTGGATCAGGGGACTGTCCGCGTAAGGCAGCATCCGTACGCTGTCGAGCAGCGGCTGCGCCACCGCGCGGATCGGCGCCAGCAGGCGTTCGCCGTCTTCAGCCGAGCCAAGGTACGCGAACCGGAAATGCAGTACGAACGCGCCCCGCAACGGTTCCGGCAGTTCAGGCAAGGGTGGGAGCCGCTGCACGGCGACTGAGGTGGTCGCCTGCTCCGGAAGCTCGGGTGCCCACGCGCTCCAGACCCGCAGCACATCTTCCATCCGGTCACCGGCGAAGTGCAGCCCGCCGCCGTAGAACTCGGTCACCGGAAACAGGTCGAACTCGATCGCGGTCACCACGCCGAAGTTGCCCTTGCTGCCGAGCAGCGCCCAGAACAGATCCGGCTCACTGTCTGCGGTGGCCTGCTGCAACTCACCGTCTGCGGTCACCACCTCGATACGCCGGACATGGTCGGCGGCGTACCCCTGCGAGCGCCCCAGCACGGGACCCTGCCCGCCCCCGAGGGTGTAGCCGATCACGCTGACCGTCGCTGCGGAACCACTCAGCGGTGCGAGCCCGTGCTTGGCTGTCTCGGACAACGTCCTGGCCCAGTCGACACCGGCCTCGACCCGGGCGCTCCGGTTGCCGGCATCGATGCGAACGTCCTGCATCCGGGACGTGTTGATCAGGATGGCGTCGCGTGCGTCCTTGACGACCTGATGCCCGGTGGCGCGGACCGCCACGGGCAGCCGATGCCGGGCCGCATAGCGGACCACGGCCTGCACATCGGCGGCACTGGTCACACCGACCGCGACGGCCGGCTTCATCACATTGTTCGGATTGAACCCAGCCACCTCTTCGGCGAAACCGTCGTCGCCGGGCAGGAGTACCGGACCGTTCACCGTGTTACGCAGTTCATCCACAGTCACATCTATTCTCCAATAGGAATCTGGGGCTACACACCGAGAATCGACGTGCCTATAAGGCCCACCGTCAGACGAACGGCCTTATAGGGTGGGAGGTTCACAAGAGTTACCACGACCACAGCCAGGGGTCCGGGTGTCGGGTGCCGCCCCGGGCCCGGTTCCGCCGAACTGGCCATCCACCGCACAGACGCCCCCGAGCAGGGGCCCGGCCGCGCTCCAGAAACACAACCTTCACCTGTCGGTTTGCGATTTGGCCGCCGCTTGACCGGATCCGACGACGCCCTGGTGGGGCGCGGATCTGGGGGCGCGTTCATCCACCTGGTGAGAACTCGTCCGCCGCGGCATCGTCTCTGACATCTTCGTGCGGGCGACCCCGCGATGGCCCTTGCATTTGACGCCAGCAGGTGAGCAGAGACATCGTGCGATGTTCGTTCCGCACGGCGTCGTCCTCGACGAGGCGCTTGCGGTGGTCGACGACCTGGGACTGCCCCCCGTGGTGGCTCAGCGAGCAAGCCAGCGCGCATTGGCACGACTTCAGCGGTCGACGGGTGAGGAAGGTCGGTCGTCCTTTCGCACACCCTTAGCGATCCCATATCCCTCGCACGACGAGACTGCGTGTGTCATCGATGCGGTCGCGCATCGCCGACCCATGTCGCTGCTACCCGGCCACTGGTCACCGCGCTGGCCCCGGTGGGGATACCGGGATCAGGAGGATCTGCAGTGGTTAGACGCGATCGGGTAGGCGGTCCGCCGGGGTGATCCGTACATCGGTCACACTCGTGTGTGCCGCAGGGCCCAGTCGAGGGTGCAGTCGGCGATCTCCTCCCTGCCCTCTTGCGCGGCGGGAAGCAGTGGCGCATGGCGGCTTTGCTCTCGGAGCCGGAGAAGGCCAACGTTGATCGAGGACTTCGTGGACGAGGTATCGTTCGCGGCGGGACAGGCAGCGTATCGCCTGGCGAGAGCGCTACCTCGACGGCTGCGACCTGGGCTGGGCTCATATCGTTGTGCCGGCCAAAGCTACATACTGGAAATGCCGGCGCCGAGCTTGGCGCTGTTGTTCTATAGCTACCCAGCGAATCTCCCCGCAAAGGCCGGCCCGACCTAGCGTGGAATCAAGTTGCGGTCCAGCGCACCCTGTCACGGAGGCAGCCGATGGAGCGGATCAAGAAGATTCTCGCCTTGGGATCCCTTCCGGTGGACTGGTAGCACTGCTGGCGCTGTCCTTGACAGGGGCCGTTACGGACCGAACCCTGGTCTTCCTCGCTCTTGGGTACGTCGTAATCCCTTTGATCGTGTTGTTGGTGATGCTCGCTCCCCCTATTTGGTTGCAGGATTTCCTGTACGCCCGGCGCCAGGCCCGTCGAGCCGCGAAGCCTTCGCGTTGTGTTCAAATTGGGCCGGCCCACCCGGGGCCGTCGTCCGGCAGCCCTTCGGAGCTGAGGGCCGGAGACTTAGGCCTCGCTGTCCCACCTTCCGACTTCGGTAGCGGGGGTGACGTCGGTGGCGGTGGGGCGGCGGTGGCGGCTTCTGACCAGTCCTCGGCGGAAGCCGGTTACCTCAGGTGGCAGCGACCTCGGCCAGATGCGTAGAGCGTGAGGCTGGGACTGCATGAACCCTGGAGCGGCGTCGCCTTTGTGTGCCAACCAGCTGTCCATGCCGAGCCCGCTTTCCTGAAGTCCACGGTCAGCGAGGGCGGCACGGCCTGCAGCCCGGTCACGATCGCCCGCCACAATCCGGCACGCTGTCAACGTCGGAACAGCCTGTAGACCGTCTGCCAGGGTCGTCCGTAACAACTCCGGCACGTCCTGCAACGGCGAGCCGATGCGGACCCGCCAACGGATACCGTCGATAAGCTGCCGTCTACTCCACATCGGCGGCCGGCCTGGCTTCTTGCTCCTGACAGCAGCGTCACCTTCTGCTGCTCCCAAGACGGCCAGCCTGGAAGGAAGACCTCACCCGCGAACACCGCACCATCCGCGCCCGAGTCGAACACACCCTGGCCCGGATGAAGGACTGGAAGATACTGCGCGATTACCGCCGCGCCGCCCACACATTGACCGACGCCGCCTCCGGCGTCGCCAACCTGCACAACATCACCCTGACCTGGTGACCGCCGGATTCCCGTATGGCACCTGCGGGGTGCGCGGCCCAGTGATGTGCTCCACGTCTTCCACCGGCGTGGCCTCGCCAGCCTGCTGGCGCAGCTTGTAGCCGGCGCGGCACGCACCGCTGGCCGCCGCCTTCCTCCTCCACACGGCACGGGATTTCCGGGGCGCTGCTCGCCGCCGTAGCCGTCTCCTGCGCTCTCGCCGCAACCGGGATGCTCCTTCTGCCCGCTCCTCGATATCCTCAGCCCGGTTTTCCGGCGTAACCTCGGTCAATGACCACGGTCGAGGTGCTGGTGGTCGGGGCGGGGCCGACCGGTCTGGCGCTGGCCCGGCAGTTGGCGGCCTTCGGTGTGCACCTGCGTCTCGTCGACCGTGCCCGCGATCGGGTTCACGAGTCCCGGGCGTTGGCGATCCAGCCTCGTACGCTCGAGGTTCTCAAGGGTCTCGGCGTGACAGACGACCTGGTGGCTGCCGGTAACCCGGCGGTGCGGATGTGCCTGCACGCGCGGGGCCGAGAGCGGTCGGTGCCGCTGTTCGACCTGGGCCTGGAGGACACCGCTCATCCGTATCTGTTGTTCCTTTCGCAGTCTGAGACAGAGCGGCTCCTGAGCGAGCATCTGGCGGCCGCGGGGGTTGAGGTGGAGCGCGGCGTCGAGTTGGTTGGACTGGACCGCACCGGCGACGGCGTCGTGGCGACGCTGCGGCACGCGGACGACCGTGAGGAGCGGGTGGCGGCCCGGTTCGTGGTGGGTTGCGACGGTGCGCACAGCACGGTCCGACACCTGGCGGGGATCAGGTTCGAGGGCAGCTCGTACCCGCAAACCTTCGTCCTGGCCGACCTGGAGGCAGACGGGATCTGCGGCGGTGCCGCGCACGTGTTCCTCTCCGAGCACGGGATGCTGTTCCTCTTCCCACTCGGCAGCCCGGCCGGTTGGCGGCTGATCGCGATGCGACCGCCCGCCGATTCGACCCCGCCAGACACCCCCGTCACCCTCGCTGAGGTGCAGCGCCTCGCCGACTCGTACAGCGGGGCGCGCGTGCGCCTGCGTGACCCGATGTGGATGACGAACTTCCGGCTTCACCACCGCGCCGCGGCCCGCTACCGCGCCGGGCCGGTCTTCCTCGCCGGCGACGCCGCACACATCCACAGCCCGGCCGGTGCCCAGGGCATGAACACCGGCATCCAGGACGCGATCAACCTCGGCTGGAAACTCGCCCAAGCCCTGCGCGGCAACAGCGACCCAGCCCTGCTGGACAGCTACGAGGTGGAGCGAGCACCCGTCGGCCGGATGGTGCTGCGCTTCACCGACCGGGCATTCAACGTCGCCACCTCCACCAATCCGTTCGTCCGGTTCGCCCGGACCCGGATCGCGCCGGCGCTGATCCCCCTCCTGATGGCACCCAGGCTCGTGCGTGCCACCGCCATCCGCACGGTGGCCGAGCTGAACATCGGCTACCGGCACAGCCCGCTGTCGGTGCAAGGCCACGATGCCCCACGCAGCGGACCCCGGGCGGGGGACCGGCTGCCCGATGCCCCGCTGACTGCCGACGGGCTGACGCTGCACAAGCTGACGGCCGAGCCGGGGTGGCATCTGCTGCTGTGCGGACCTCCCGACGCCTGGCCGTCCACCTCCACCACCGCGCTGGACCGGTATCCGCTCACCGTGCACCGACTGACGGCAGCCGACGTCGCGGCGGCGGGCCGCTCATCCGCGGCGCCGGCGCTTCGCCGGCTCGGCATCGCTGGCGCAGCCGCCGCTCTGTACCTGGCCCGCCCGGACGGGCACATCGGCTACCGATCCGGGGGCGGCGACTTGAGTGGCCTGGTGTCGTACCTGGACCGCTGGCTCGCCACGTAAGCCCGGTCGCCGGGTTCGTCCTCAACACGGACGGGAGTTGCCGGGATGACAGCCACCAAATCTTCGAGCTCGCGCTCAACGAGCGACGTCCGAGCGGTGGGCGAGTCGGGACGGCCACGACTGCCGGAGCCCACCCGGTTCGAGTGCCTCTGGATAGCCTTACGGGCCGCACACGTCCTGCAATCCACGGTCAAGGTGCCCTCGTGGGCGGATTGTTCGGCTGACCAGGAATTCAACAGTGGCAACCAGGGGAGAACAATGAGGGAAGACGATCTGCGGGACCTGGTCGAGCGCAGTCCGTGGCTCATCCGGGCGCTGGGCGTCGTTCGGGCCTCCGGCCTGCCGGACGCGTGGATAGGGGCGGGCGTCATCCGAGACCTCGTCTGGAGCGAGCGGTACGGCGACGGGTTCGACCCCTCGCTGGTGCGTGACGTCGACGTCGTCTTCCTCGACCCGGCCGACCTGAGCCGCGACAACGACGACCGGGCCACCGCGCGGCTGCTGGCGGCCTGGCCGGAGCCGCCGTGGGAGGCGAAGAACCAGGCCGCCGTGCACACCTGGTATCCGGCAAAGTTCGGCGGCGACCCGGTGGCGCCGTTGCGGACCATCGCCGATGCGGTCGCCACCTGGCCCGAGTACGCCACTGCCGTGGCCGTTCGGCTCGACGCGCACGACCAGGTCACGGTGTGTGCGCCGCACGGCCTAGATGACCTGCTCGACGGCGTGTGGCGGCGCAACCCGACCAGGGTCAGCGCGGAGATCTCCCGGCAGCGACTCGCCCGTCATCGCCCCGCCGAACGCTGGCCCGGCGTCCGCGTGGTGAACTAGGCCGACGCTCGAAGCCCGCGGAGGGTTGCCGCCCAGGTCTGCGACGTTGATTCTCTCGCCCCACCGGTGCCCAGCGTGGAAACAGGCCCTACGACGAGGACTGCTCGCATGTCCCCACCGCCCACGGTCCGTAGGCCGCACTACCTGACCTTGCGATCGGCCAGCCTCTATCCCGGTCGCGGCGGCCGAGATGTAGTCCGAGCGCACGCAGTGGTGCCGCGCGCAGGTGGCCGTAAATAGCGGCACCCTGGATGTGGTCGACTTCCGCGAGGTCGACCACATCGGCGCCGCCATTGGCGGCCGGCGTTGATTCGCACCTGGTGCCCTCAGCTGGAATCCGACCGGTAGCGCCACCATGGGCGGGCCGCCGTCGTACGCGAGCCTCCGGAGCCGCCAGACCACATGGGATTTCCAAGTGGCGGCCACGTGTCAGGCGGACTCCCGCACCGCCGTCCCAACAGCATTGTCGATCAGGTACCGCCAGCGTCCATCCGCGCCGCGGCGCACGACATCACTTGCCGATCCTTCGATGTGCACCTGCTTGCCGTCGGGACCGGTGCCTTCAATTGACCAGTCCAGAACGATCTGGGCGATATCGCCGGCGACGAACACGTGGCGCGCCTTGGCCTTCAGCGGCAGACCGAGACTGATGTCGCGCTCGAGCTGGGCAGCGATCTCAGTGGGATCGGTGATGGCTCGGCCGTCGCGTGCGACGAACACGATCCCCGGCTCGAACTGCTCCATCATCGCGCTGACCTTGCCGGAGTTGAATCGCTCCATGAGCGATGCGACGACGCCTTCGGGTTCGGTGGCGAGTGGAAAGGACTCAGACATTTCGGCTCCCTGTTCGTGTTGGTTGAACGGTCCGGCGACCAACTGGCGGCCTCGTCCAGCGGTCCTGCATCTTTCCGGCGGACAGCGCGCGCTCAGGCGCGATGGCTGGTGTTCAATTCCGATGCTCGGCCAAATGCGACCCGGGGAATGCCGGATCCAGAACGTCGGCATATTCGGGATGGGACCTGACGAATGATGCCGCGAACGGACACGTGACGGTGGCGGTCTTTCCCTGCGTTCGCAGTTCGTCGAGGACGCCGCCGATGAGCTTGGCGGCCAATCCCTTTCCCCGGAACTCGGGGAGCACGGACGTTGCCATCAGCACGACGCGGCTTCCGACCTTGTTGTAGACGATCCCAGCGGCTGTCCGGCCCTTTATCTTGGCCTCGTAGATGCCGAGCGCGCTGTTGTCGGTGATGACGACGTCTTCCGCGTCGGGCGCGATGGCTCCCGGCAGATCCGAGCCACCCACATCTTGCGCGGCGCTGGTCAAAGTGATCATGTCCTCGGCGTTGGCCGCCATGTTGTCTCCTGAATCTCGCCTCTGGTCAGCGACCTGGGGCCGCGGGTGATCACTGCCATGCGCCCCTCCCATGTGGCCGGCGGAAGCGATCTCGCTACCACCCGTGCTTCCACTCAGCCAGTGGATGTCGGCGTGGTCGCCGCCCATGAGTCCATCGCCAGCGAGTACCCCAGGTATGGGATTCTCTGCGGCGGCGATGTGGTCGGCCGTAATCCGGGGTGGATTAACTGGACCATTGCGTCCAGCGTAGACAGGCGTGGTGCCCGCCGCCAAGCCTGATCGGCCGTCGGTGGCGTGCGGCACAACGGCGCACCTGGGGATCATGTCGGTTGGCCCCTATTCGGCGTATGTCTCCCAGGCGGCGCATGATGGACTAGAGGGTCCATGATGTGCGGCTAGGGATTGTTCCGAGTTGGTCGTTGGACATGTCGGTTCGGATGGATCCCCAGCGTCGAGGGAGTCGCTGGGCGGCACCTCGGACCAGGGACTCCTGTGGGAGGGCTTCAGCGGGCCGGCGTCGATCAGCGCGGCCGGCCGATTTCCTTTCGAAATCGTCGATCTCCGCACCAGCGGAGCCATCGGTGGTGCCAGCTGCGGCGATATCTGGCCGGGATCGTACGGTGGAGATTGGCTCAACCCGAATTATCGCGAGCCATTGAGGCTCTGGCGCGAATATCGAAGCTTGTCGCCGCCGCCTGCGCTGTCTGGCAGCAGGCAACCGCCGCTCCCTCAGGGTGGGGGAGCGCGCTGCTACAGTCTAGTCGACAACGGGACCGTAGGGTCCGGCGTATGGCGTTCCTTGGGGCGTCGTTGAGGGTGCCGGCCGACCGCGTGCGTCAGCAGGTCGGGCCGTAAGGCGGTGGTCTGACCTGCTCAGGGTCGAGGCGAGTCGCAGACCTGGCATGGTTGGGGCGCACGTTTGCGAGCGGTGCTGCGGGCTCGTAAACTGGACCAAAGCGTCCTATTACCTGATGGTCGGCGGAGTGGCCGAACTCGTCGGGCGGATGTGCCGCATATCGAGGACGGGGCAGGTAGGAGTCATCAGCCGCAGAGCCGACTCCGGTGGGCGGGCGTCGAGGCCCGACCGCGATTGCGACGAAGTCGGCAGAACGACGCGACGAACACCAACCAGCGGAACAACCGCTCACGACACACCGCAGATGTGGCACGGAGCGACATTCCAGCTTCAGCGGAAGTCGAACTTTACGGAGCAGGAGCACGAAATGATCGATACCGAGCAGTCTGCTGAAGATCTGGCGATTCTCGAACAGCTCAACCTCGGCTACAACCACTCGGGCCGGGCCGGCGGCGCCAAGCGCTTCACAGAATTCCTCGCCGACGATTTCATCGGGTGCCTGACCCGCCACCATGTCTGACACTTCCGCCCGGACGCGCTACGAGCAGTTCGTCGAACTTCATCGTGGCCCCGATGCGTTCATCATGCCCAACGCATGGGACGGCCCGTCGGCTCTGCTCTTCAAAGAAGCCGGATTCAAGTCCATCGCGACCTCTTCAGCGGCTTTCGCCGCGACACTGGGCCGGCTCGACGGCATCCACGCAATCAGCCGTGACATGCACCTTGACCATGCGGCCCTACTCACGTCCGTCAGCGGCCTGCCGATCAACGGCGACTTTGAGGATGGCTACGGCGAGACTCCCGAAGATGTCGCGGCCACTGTCGGCACCGCCGTTGCCCGCGGTCTCGCCGGCATCGGAATCGAGGACACCACTGGTGACCCCTCGAACCCGATCCGTCACTTCGATGACGCGGTCCGCCGCATCGCCGCCGCCGCTGCAGCCGCGCGCGGACGGATCGTGTTGACCGGCCGTACGGACAACTTCCTGTGGGGGATTCCCGACCTCGATGACACCATCCGCCGCCTCACGGCCTTCGCGGAAGCAGGAGCTGACGTCCTGTACGCGCCGAACCTGCCGGACATGGCCTCGATCAGCGCAGTCATCAAGGCAGTCGCGCCCAAGCCGGTCAACATCCTCGTCAGCCCCAAGGACACGGCCACCCTCGCGGAACTTCAGGCGATCGGTGTGCGCCGGATCAGCCTCGGGGTCGACCCGTACACGCACGCTCTCGCAGCTACACAGGTGGCCGCGGCGAAGCTGGCGCAGGGCGACCTGACGGCGCTCGCATCGAAGCTCAGCTTCGGCCACATCATCAAGCTCATCAAGGCCTGACACGGCCACCCAACCACGCAGCCCTGCACTGCTCTCATTCCGCCGAATCGGAACGTGAGTCGTCTCGAACACGCGCGTGAACCGCGCGGAACGTCCTCGGGTGACCACCGAAGGGAGCCCTGTCAGGAGCATGCGATCAGCGAGGAGAACATGACCGACACCGAACAGGCGGCGCCGACCCACCACCCATCGCCGGTGCGCGTGGTCACGGCAGCGTCGTGCACCGCCGCCATCCCGATCGAACCCGCAGCTGACCGCACCACCCCGGAGTCCGGCAGCAGGCGGGGCTGGTTGTCCGTCGGTGCGCTCGCGCTCGGCGCGTTCGTCATCGTCATGACGGAGACGCTCCCGGTGGGGCTGCTGCCGCAGATCGCCGACGGCCTGGATGTCTCGCTCGGCCTCGCAGGGCTGATGGTGCTCGTACCGGGTTTCAGCGCCGCGGTGTCCGCACCGCTGTTCTTCCTCCGTTCCGGCCGCTTGAACCGGCGCTCGGTCATCCTCGTCCTGGGTCTGACGGTGCTCGTGTCGAACGCGGCCGTCGCGGTGGCGCCGAACCTCGCGTTGGTGCTGATCGCCCGCATGCTCTTCGGCGCAACCCTCGGCGCCTTCTGGACCGTGGTCTCACCGGTCGGACCCAAGCTGGTGGGCCGTGGCGGCGGGACTCGCGCCATCACCATCATCGCGGCGGGCATTTCCGGTGGAACGGTGGTGGGGTTGCCCGCGGGCCAGTTCCTTGGCAACCTCGTCGGCTGGCGTCTCACGTTCGCCATTGCGGCGGCGGCGACACTGCTTGTCGTGGTCGTGCAGGCGGTCGTGCTGCCGGGTATTCCCCCGGACGGACGTACGCACCTGCGTGATCTCGTAGCGGTCGTGACGCGACGGGCCGCCCGGTTCGGGATGGCAGCGGGCGCGGTGGTGTTCATCGGCCAATTCACCGCCTGGACGTACATCACTCCATTCCTCATGGACCACACACAACTGTCCAGCGGCGTGATCTCCCTGCTCTACGTCATCTACGGCTGCGGTGGCATCGTCGGCTCAATCGTCGCCGGATCGCTGTTCAAGCGCGGAGTGATCGGCAGCTTCGCCGGGGCGGCGACGGTGGTGGCCGCATTACTCATCGGGCTGGCGTACCTGGGCTCCTTGCCCTGGCTGGCTGGGCTGTTGCTCGTGCTGTGGGGCCTGTTCTGGGGAGTCGTGAACCCGGGAACCCTGGTCTGGATACTCGACGCGGCCCCGGAAACCCCAGAGGCGGCGTCCGCGGTGAATGTGACGAACCTTCAGGTGGCCCTGGCGGCAGGGTCCGGCCTCGGCGCGGTCCTTGTGTCATCGACAACCTTGCAGATGGTGTTCCTCACGGCGGGCTTCATGGTCCTTGCCGCCGCCCTGCTCGCCGCGGTGGCGGCGCGGCTCGTGACCCTCGCCCGGAGGGAATGAGGGGACCGGGACGAGGTGAAGGGTGGCCGGGCGCGTGGGCGTGCGGCCCCCGAACCCTCAGAAGCGCCAGCATGGTTCATAACAAGAGAAAGACGGCTCTATGCAACACGTGACCCCAACGACCGATCTGGGCCGCCGGGACGGAAGGCTCGGGCTCGCATTCTTGTCTGCGGTGGTCTCACTGGTGGCCGTGTTCGCCGCAGTGGGCTCGACGATCCCTCTTTTCAACATCTACCGGGCCGAGGACGGGTTCACCAACGCCGGCATCTCGCTGACCGTCGTCGCCTACTCCGCCGCTACTCTCGGCACACTGCTGGTGCTGGGACGACTGTCCAACCATGTGGGCAGGCGGCCTGCGGCGATCGCCAGCCTCGGCCTGCTCGTACTGGGTTGTCTGCTGCTGTTGAACGTGCACCACATCGGCATCCTCATCGCCGGTCGGCTCCTGATGGGCCTCGGCGCCGGGCTGGCCAGCAGCAGCCTCACCGCCTACATCGTCGACGCCGCACCCAGCAGGCCGACCTGGCTGGCCTCCGTCGCTTCCAGTCAAACCGTCATGCTCGGTCTCGCCGTGGGCGCCATCGCCTCCGGCGCCCTGGTCCAATTCGGCCCCTGGCCACGTGACCTCATCTACCTGGTCGTCATCGGGTTGCTCCTCCTGTCTGCGGGGCTCGTCGCGATCAGCCCGGAGACGGTTACCCCCTCGCCGGGCGGTTGGGGTTCACTGCGACCGAGCGTTCGGGTACCGGTCCGCGTCCGGCATCTGCTCCCCGTCGCGGCCGCGGTGATCCTGGCAACCTGGGCAACCGGGGCCTTCTACCAGGCCTTCGTGCCCGCGCTGGTCGAGGAACAATTGCACACCAGCAGCTCGCTCGTCATCGGGCTGGTGTTCGCCGCATACATGGGCCCCAGCGCTCTGGGAGCCCCCCTCGGCGGCCGGTTCTCACCGGCAGCAGCTCAACGCATCGGCATGATCGGCTTCCTGGCCGGATGGATCGGCATACTGACAGCGATCATCACCGGTACGCTGCCGTTGTTCATCGGCGCGACGATCGTTGCGGGAGCCGCTCAGGGCATCGCCATCAGCGCCGCCACCCGCGGCCTGCTCTACGGCAGCGCTCCGCGCGACCGGGCGCCGATCTTCGCCGTCGTGTATCTCCTCAGCTACAGCGGCGCGACCATTCCCAGCCTCATCGCCGCCCAACTGTCCAGCGTCTTCTCGGTGCCGCACATCGCGATCGGGTACGGCGCACTCGCGCTCCTTGCCACCGCGTTCACCGTCGTCGCTGGCGGGACGCTGGAAGTCGATCATCAACGCCTTCGCCAGAAGGTCCGCTGACCCCGGCCTCGAGACCTGGAGAAATCCTGACCAAGCCGCGCTTCAGCTGGTCCCGGACGACCGCGAGGGTGCAGGCCAGCCTGGTCCTGCACCACGCGGAGAACCCGATCCATCGAGAAGGAGACGTTCGCTGATCAGCGGCAACGCCGCCCGTCGCATCGCCTGCGCGTTATCCGGCATCGGTGAACAGGCCGGCGTAGCGGTCCAGGTACAGCGGCCAGCCCTGGTCGTGAGCGACGCCGTCACGAACCGACTCCCAACCTGGGCCGTGCCGGTCCAGGTGGCGGTGCTCCAACTCGACCCGGGTCCGCTGCGGTGTCTCGGCGACGAACCGGACCTCGACCTCGCTGGCGTTGCCCGGATCCTGTTCGACCTGCCAGGCCGGGCTGATGTCCCAGCTGAACACGACCCGGTCCGGCGGCTCGAAGGCGAGGATTCGCGCCCAGGCGCACTCACTGCCGTCCTCGCCGCGGTCATAGATGTGCCCACCGACCTTCGGTTCGAACACGGTCTCCGCAATCGGCGACCCCAGCAGGTTGTGCTCCTTCGGCTTGAAGTCGCCAAACCGCTCCGTGAACACCGCGAACGCCCGTTCAACTGGCGCGTCGACCACGATCTGCCGCCGCACCACCGCATCCGTACCACTCATGATTCCTCCTCGTCAGGACGCTCGGTAGCGTCCCTGAAGCCGTCCAACGCCCGGCTCCAGTAGGCGTCGAGCTGATCTCGTAAAGCGGCCACGCCGGCGGGATTGAGCCGGTAGACACGCCGCGTGCCCGCCGTACGGTCCGTCACCAGACCAGCGCCCTTCAGCACCCGCAGATGCTGCGACACCGCCGGCCGGCTGACCGGCAGCACCTCGGCCAGCTCGCCGACCGCCCTTGGCCGCTCCGCGAGACACGCGATGATCGCCCGCCGCGTCGGGTCGCCCAGGGCGTCCCACCCATCCTCAATTCGGTAAGTGGCCACGAACGGTAAGCTACGGCTTACCAACGGGATCCGTCAAGCCCCGCCACTCAAAGCCTCCGAGTCGGCCAAGCGCCGGTAGCCCCGAGTGTCCCCGTGAGACACAGGCGTGGCTGTAAAACAGGATCGCGGTGGGGTGAGACAGCGCAGCGATGCTCCTGTTCGAGGCACCTGACCCTGGTCGACTGCTGGCTCACCTCGAGCCCCGTCCTCATCGACCTCCGGCCCGGGCGCACTCACCCCCGACCTGCAAGATCAGGGCGACAAGGCCTCACTCACCGTCGCCGCAGCCCGCACTCCCGAGCCAGGGTCTCGCGCGAGGGCCTTCTTCATCGCTCGCCGAAGCGCCGTGGAGTAGGCGGGCATACGTGATCGGCGCAGGTCGGTGATCAGCTCTTCGCCGTACCGGAAGCGGCGGTCAGCCACCGTCTCGACGGCACTGTTCGAAGTTGGGCGGGACACGTACGAGGCTCCCGCAACGCGAGTCTGTGAGATGTACTTGCGTCCGAGCATCGAAAAACGAGATCATCACGCATGCTCGACCCCTCGCCCGAGGACGACAAAACTTCACCAACGGTTTCCACGCCGGATTTCGTAGGTCGTGATCGCGAGATGGCGGCACTCACCGGCGCCTTGGCCCGGCCGCCGGCGATCGTGCTGGTGGAGGGCGAGGCGGGGATCGGGAAGAGCCGACTGCTGCGAGAGTGGTTGGCCGCGCCGCACCAGCGCACCGCCCTGGTCTCGGTGTGCCCACCGCTTCGAGAGTCGCTGACGTTAGGTCCGATCGTCGACGCGTTCCGTGGGATCGACCGGCCGGCGTCGCGATTGCGGCTCACCGAGCTTGCGGGCGCGTTACGGCCCTTGTTCCCGCAATGGTCCTCGGACCTGCCGCCCGCGTTGGAGCCTCTGGACGATGCGAAGGCGGCACGGCATCGCCTGTTCCGCGCCCTGGACGAGCTGCTCCGGGCTCTGTGTGTCGACGTTCTCGTGCTTGAGGACGCGCACTGGGCCGACGAGGTGACCTTGGAGTTCCTGCTGTACGTCACCTCCCGGCAGCAGTCGGACGGGCCAAGCCTTGTGATCTCCTATCGCCCGGAGGAGGTGGACGCCGGATCGCTGTTGCTGCGGCTGACGTCCCGGCTGCCTGCCGGCGTGACCCAGCTGAGGATCGCCCTGGCGCCGATGCGACCCGACGACACGGCGGCGCTGGTGTCCTCGATGCTAGACGGTAACCCGATATCGCAGGAGTTCACGACGTTCATGCACGAGCGGACCGGTGGCGTTCCGCTGGCGCTGGAGGAGTCGGTTCGCCTCATGTGCGACCGTGCCGACCTCGTCTTCCGCGGCGGGCAGTGGGTCCGGCTGAAGTTGCGCGAGCTGCAGGTGCCGCCGACGGTGCGCGACTCCACCCGGGAGCGGGTGGGCCGTCTGTCACCGACGGCGCAGCAGGCGTTGCGAGCCGCAGCGACGTTGGCTCAGCGGTCGTCGGTCGCCACGATCGCGGTGACTGCCGGCCTGTCACCAGATGCGTGTCGCGGCGCTATCGCGGAGGCGGCCGCGGCCGGCATCCTCGACGGAGACGACCGCGGCCAGTGGCGGTTCCGGCATGTGCTGGCCGCCACGGCTGTCTACGAAGCGATCCCGTTGACCGATCGCAGACACTTCCACCTGCTGGCCGGCCGGGCGTTGGAGGAGATCCAGCCGACGCCTGTCGCGCGCCTTGCCCGGCACTTCCGTGAGGCGGGGGAGACGGAGTCCTGGGCGCGGTACGCCGAGCAGGGCGCCGAGTTGGCCATGGCCTCCGGTGACCACACCAAGGCGGTCGCCCTGCTGGTCGACCTGTTGTCGTGGCCCGAGCTGCCGCCGTCGGATCGGGCACGAGTCGCGCGGATCGCCGGAGTAGCCGCGCTGGGCCGTCGTGAACCGGTCGACGAGGTCTACCACCGCGTGATCCGTACCTTGCGTGCGGTGCTGGATTGCCCCGGCCTCTCCGCACGCCAGCAGGCCGAGATCCGCAACCCCCTGGGTCGGCTCCTGATTCTCGGGGGAGAGGCGCAGGCCGCACTCAGCGAGCTTGAGCAGGCGGTGGTCAACCTCGACCACGACCCGATCGAGGCGGCTCGGGCGATGACCTATCTCGGCTGGGCCTATGCCGGCCCGTGGCCGGCGTCGACTCATCGCCGATGGCTGGATCGCGCCGCTGAGCTCACCGCCGATTTCGACTCTCCCGCCGAGCGGCTGAACCTGGCCGGCAACCGTGCCGCCGCGTTGCTCATGCTCGGCGAGGAGGAGGCCTGGGACGTCGTCGCCAACCTGCCCATCGACGGAGCGACCTCGGCGGAACGCCTCGACGTGGCCCGCATCCACGCGAACGTCGGGACCGGCGCCCTGATCTGGGGCCGGTACGCCGAGGCGGCGGAACACCTCGTCGTGGCCATGCGCCTTGCCGAGGCCGAGCAGGCGTCCCGGTTGCAATACAACGTCCGACTCGAACAGGCCAACCTGGCGTGGCTCACCGGTCGGTGGGAGGGTCTCGCGGAGCGAAGCGCAGCGCTCGCCGATGCCGACCGGGACCGGCCGGCGCTCTACCTCGGCACCGTCCGGCTCGCGGCCCGGCTGGCCGCCGCGGCCGGACGGCGGCGCGCTGCGGAGGAGCAGTTCCGGCTGGTTCTCGAGGAGTCTGCCCGTCTCGGCGCAGCCGACGACACGATGGAGGCCGCCGCCGCGCTGGCCAGGTTGTGGCTGACGGACGGAAACAGCGGCCGGGCGTTGCAGATCACGAACGAGCCGATGGACACCGTCCGGAGAAAAGGCATCTGGGTCTGGGCGACAGACCTCGTCCCGGCCCGGATCGAGGCGCACCTCGCCGCAGACGACCGCCAGGCCGCGACACGCCTGGTCGACCAGTTCGCCAGGGGACTGCGTGGCCGTACGGCGCCCGCGCCTCGCGCGGCGCTCACCGTATGCCGTGCCCTGCTGGCCGCCGCGGCCGGAGACCACGCCCGCGCGGCGACGGCATACGACCGGGCGGCGCGCGCCTGGAGCGCGTTGCCGCGCCCCTACGACGCCATGCTCGCCCGCGAGCGTCAAGCCGAGGCGTTGATGGCGCAAGGCCAGATCGAACAAGGCCGAGAGTTGCTGGCCGCACAGTACGAGCAACTGTTCAAGCTCGGAGCCCGCGGCGATGCGGACCGTGTCGCACAGCGGCTTCGCGAACACGGTGCCGACGTTCCGCGATTGTGGCGCGGCGGTCGACGTGGGTACGGCGACCGGCTCTCACCTCGTGAGCTCGACGTGGTCCGACTGGTTGTCGCCGGCAAGACGAACCGGGAGATCAGCCGGATTCTGGCCAAGTCGCCGGCGACTGTGGATCAACAGCTGCGGGCGGCGATGCGTAAGTTGAAGGTGAGCTCCCGGACCGCGCTAGCGGTCAAGGCCGTGGAGGCCGGAGTGTTCGCTGAAGAGGAAACTCTCGGCGACCTGTCGTGAAAATTGACGTATCCGCTGGATAGCTAAGGCCGCTCGCCGCCCCGAGCATGACTCCATGATCCATGGCCCTAGGGCAGTTCATGCCTGAGCGACCTATCGAGCGTGACGACGCGGTCATCGAGGACAAGCCGCCACTCGAGTTGTCGCGTGAGCCGCGCGTCGGCGCCCCCGACACCCCTGACGTCGCCGACGATGCCGACGACCACGAGAGCCACGACCCCTACCAACCCCTGTAGGCCAAAGGACTCCACATGAGACTCAAAGCCCTCACCGCTGCGCTGGCCGCAGCGGTCGGCCTGAGCATGATCCAGCCGCCACCGGCGTCCGCAGCTGAGCCGGATCCCGGCGCGGCCGCCGACAAAGTCGCATCGGACCTGAAGGACCGCTTCCGCACGGCGCCGGTCTCCGACTTTTTGATCACGTTCGACACCAAGGCCGATCTCGCCCCGGCCAAGAAGATCGCGGACTGGACTGCCCGCGGCCAGTTCGTCTACGACGCGCTGAAAGCGGCAGCGAAGAGCTCCGCGGCGTCCGTCTCCGCCGAGCTCGACGAGGCGGGCGTGAAGTACACGTCCTATCCGCTCGTCAACGCCGTGCTCGTCAAGGGCGGCACGCAGCAGCTCGCGCTCGACGTCGCCTCGATCGGGCAGGTCGCCGAGATCCACGCGGCGCCGCAGGTCGCGCTGGTGGAACCCGTGGACGAGAAGACGCCGGCCGACCAGGCCGTCCGTCCCGCCGCCCCGAAGGCCGCCGCCGAGGATGGCACCGTCACGTGGGGTCTGGACGCCATCCACGCCCCCGAGGCATGGGCCATGGGGGCCACCGGTGCGGGCATCACCGTGTCCAACCTCGACTCGGGCGTCCAGTTCGACCACCCGGCGCTGATGCACCAGTACCGCGGTGCGAAGCCCGACGGTACGGTCGACCACAACTACAACTGGATGGCCGCCCGCGGCACGTGCACCGCCGTGCCGTGTGACGACAACGGACACGGCACGCACACCATGGGCACCATGGTCGGCGACGACGGCACCAACCACGTCGGCGTCGCCCCGGACGCGCAGTGGATCGCGACGAACGGCTGCTGCGACAGCAGCGGCGTCGAGTCGCTGCTCAAGTCCGGCTGGTGGCTGCTCGCCCCGACCGACCTCCAGGGGAACAACCCCGACCCGTCCAAGCGCCCCCACGTCATCAACAACTCGTGGGGCCAGACCCTCGAGCACAGCTTCGACGGCTTCTTCCAGGCCATCGACGAGGCCTGGAGCGCCGCGGGCATCTTCAGCGTCTGGTCGTCGGGCAACACCACGCCGTACGCGGCCTGCGACACCGTCTCCTCGCCCGGCTCCGCCGAGAGCGCCTACTCCGTAGGCGCGTACGACTCGGACGGCACGCTCGCATTGTTCTCCCGCAAGGGCGAGGGTGAGGGTGGCCGGATCAAGCCCGAGATCTCCGCTCCGGGCGTCGCGGTCCGTTCGTCCTACCCGAACAACAGTTACGTCGAGATGGCCGGTACGTCGATGGCAGCTCCCCACGTCGCCGGCGCCGTCGCCGACCTGTGGAGCTACGACCCGACGCTCATCGGGCAGGTCGAGGAGACCCGCCGCCTGCTCGCCGATTCGGCCGTCGACGTCGACGACACCGAGTGCGGCGGTACCGCCGACTTCAACAACAAGTACGGCGAGGGCCGGCTCGACCTCGTCCGCCTGCTCGAGCTCGCGCCCCGGCAGGGCGGCACCCTCACCGGTGTCGTCACCGCCGACGGCGCGCCGGTCGCCGCAGCCGACGTGACGATCAGTGGACCGTTCAGCCGGTCGATCGGCACCGACAAGGACGGCCGGTTCAAGATCAACCTCCCGGTCGGCGACTACCAGATCAGCACCAAGGTCTTCGGTTACCTGACCGCCACCGCCAACGTCACGATCGCCCTCGGCGAGGACACCTCCGTCAAGCTGCCGCTCACGGCCGCCGCGCGCCACGACATCAGCGGCAAGGTCGTCGACGACAAGAAGCAGCCGGTCCCGAACGCCGACGTCGCCGTCAAGGACACGCCGCTGGACGCGGTGCGCACCGACGCCAACGGCGCGTTCACGATCGCCGGTGTGCCGGAGGGCCAGTACGGGCTCGCCGTCACGCCCAACGCCTGCTTCTCGCCGACGTCGCTCCCGCTGACCGTCGGCGCCGAGAACAAGTCGCTGGAGATCCCGGTCGGGCTCGTCGTCGACAAGGGCGGCTACAGCTGCGCCGTCTCCGAAGGCGAGTACCTGCGCGGCAAAGACCAGGTCGCGTTCACCAGCGGCGTCTGGGCCACGGTGAACCTGCCGTTCCCGATCGCGCTCTACAACGGCAGCCACGACACCCTCGGCATCGGCCTGCGCGGGGTGATCTCCCCGGACACCTCCACCGGACCCGGCAGCGGCGGTGCGGGCATCTTCCCGTTCTGGGTCCCGTCCCCCATCGAGTTCGCCCCGGGCGGCGGTGTGTTCACGGCGGCCGCCAAGGTCGACGGCGAGGACGCCTTCGTCGTCGAGTACCGCAACGCCAAGATCTGGTCCTATCCGATCCGGTCCGAGTACTCGGAGCCGGTCAACTTCTCGGCCACGCTCACTCGCTCCGGCAAGGTGATCTTCGGGTACGGCGACGGCATCGGCACCGACGACCCGGTGACCGGCGGCGCCCGCACCACCACCGGCATCCAGGGCTGGGCCGGCGTGGACGGCATCCGGTTCTCCGAGAACGTCCCGGTGCTCCACGACGGAATGATCGTCACCTACGACCTTCCGGACTGGGGTTACCTCGACGCGACCGTCGTTGACAAGAACGACGGGCTGCCGGTGGCCGGAGCCAAGGTCTCGTTCACCGACAAGAATGGCCTCGTCGAGAGCGTCACCACCAACGGCACGGGCATCGTGCACCGCCAGCTGCCGGTCGCCGACTACACCATGACCGTCGAGGCGCCGAACTACGTGACGGGGTCGTACGACTTCACCCTCGACAAGCTCTACGCGAAGGCGACGGTCGACGCGCGCCTCACCACGGGTGTCGCCGGCCTGAAGGGGAGCGGCCTCGACGCCGTTATGGGCACCGACCAGAACGGTGTGGGCTCGTTGACGTTGACCAACAACGGTTCCGCCCCGCTCACGTACGACCTCGCCGAGGCCGCGCGTCACCCCGAGCTCGATGCCACCGGCGCCACCACGCGCACCGGGAAGGGTGCGGACAGCACGATCGACCTCACCGCGTGGAAGGCCGGTGCGAGCGGCATGAAGCCGTCGAACGCCGACGGCAAGGCTGCGACGGCGAGCGTCACGGAAGCACAGGCGGCCGCCAAGGTCGGTACTACCTCCGGCGGCGACGTCATCACCCGCATCGAGATCCCGGGCACCATCGCGGAGAAGGAGCCCTCCGGCATCGGGTACGACGGCGACGTCTGGATCCACGACTACATCGAGCGGACCAACACCGCCTACACGGTGACGGGCAAGCCGACCGGCAAGGTCTTCGACGCCTCGTGGAACCCCGCGTACCGCGCGTTCGACATGGCGCTGGACACCAAGACCGGTGACATGTGCCAGATGGAGGACAGCCCGGCCAGCTACATCCACTGCTTCGACCGGGAGACCGGCAAGGAGACCCGGCAAATCAAGGGTGACTGGTCCACGCTGCAGCTGACCGGACTCGCCTACAACCCGACCGAGGACGTGTTCTACGTCGGCGGCCGTGCGAACGGCATGATCGGAACCGTCGCCGGCACGTCGCACGACAACGCCGGTGCGCTGCTGTCGTTCTGCGCCCCGCCGCTGCCCGAGGTGATGGGCCTGGCCTACAACCAGGCATCCGACACCATCTGGTACACCGACCTCACCTCGGACCGGCCCACCCGCCTGCTGCAGGTCGACCCCGTCGACTGCTCACTCGTCAACGCGTGGTGGTTCCCGGGCCAGAAGGCGACGCAGGGCGGCGGCCTCGAGACCGACTCGACCGGCGCGCTGTGGGCGGCGGACCAGGTCGCCGATGACGTCGTGCTGGTCGACGTCGAGGACGATCTGCTCACCGACCTGCCGTGGCTGTCGCTCTCCTCGACCGGCGGCACCCTCGCCCCGGGCGAGTCGACGACGGTCAAGGTCTCGATTTCCTCGAAGGACGCCAAGCCAGGAGTCCTCGGCGCGAACATCGTGGTGCGGTCCGACTCCGGACGGCAGTCCAAGACCTACGTGCCGGTGACGCTCACGACCACGAAGTACCAGGTTGGCGTCAACGCCGGCGGCGCGAAGTTCACCGACGCCTCCGGTTTCACCTGGTCCGCCGACCAGGCGGCCGGTCACGGGGCGTGGGGCTACGACGGGAAGGGCAAGACGATCTCGGCGGGCTCCGCGATCGAGGGCACCGAGGACGACGCGCTGTTCCAGTCCCAGCGCACCACGTCGGCCAAGGACCTGGTCTACACGTTCCCCGACGCGCCGAAGGGCACCTACACCATCGACCTCGGGTTCGCGGAGGTCGCGCAGGTGAAGCAGGGCAAGCGGGTGTTCGACGTCCTCGTCGACGGCGAGCTCACGCAGTACGCCTACGACGCAGTCGCGGCCGTCGGCCCGAACACCGCCGACTGGCACAGCGCCGTCGTGCAGCACGACGGCGGTCCGCTGACCGTGGAGCTGCGGGGCGGGAAGGGCCTTCAGGCCCCGAGCATCGCGGCCCTGCGGGTGACGCTCGACCCGCGCGGGGACAAGGCGGAGCCGGAGCCCCAGCCGGAGCAGCCGGAGCCGGGCCCCGTGCCGGTGGCGCCCGCCAACCGTTCGTACTCGATGAAGGTGACCGAGGGGCTCTACCGTCAGGGCACGGAGGAGTCCGGGTGGCACGGCGATGACGTCTGCGGTGTGCTGTGGTTCGACTCCAGCTTCCTGTTCCCGTTCTACGACACGGCCTGGGACGGCGTGTGCGTGACGACGAACGGTGCGCTGGTCTTCGACCGGGCCAGCACCTTGGGCGGTAACACGGAGCTGCCGTCTTCGTACCCGATGGATGCGATCTACCCGCTCTGGGACGATCTCGTCGTCGACGACCAGGCGAACATCTACTTCGGCAGGACAGAGGTGGACGGCCTGGCCGCTGAGGTCATCGAGTGGCGCAACGCTACATTCTACAGTGACCAGACGGCTCGGGTGAGCTTCTCGGTCACGCTGATCGCGGACGGCCGCATCCAGATCGGCTACGGCGACGGCATCGGCGGCGACAACCCTGTCACCCGCGGGTCGTCGGCGACGGTCGGCGTGGAGAGTCTGACGCGCAACCCCGCGAGTCAGTACTCCTTCAACCAGCCCGTCCTGACCGCCGGTCTGGGACTGGAGTACACCCTTCCGGCCGCGGGCACGATCGAGGGCACGGTCACCGACGCGAACGACGGCAAGCCGATGGCGGGCGCGATCATCACCCTCAAGGGGCCGAACGGTGACCGGGTCATCACGGCCGACGAGAAGGGCCGGTGGAAGGCCCAGGCGCTGGTCGGCGAGAACACCGTGGAGGTCGGGGCACCGAACTACGTCACCGCCAGCCACCCGGTGACCATCGCCAAGAAGGACCAGGCCGAGGTGGTCGACACCGCGTTGACCACGGGCGTGGCGACCGTAACCGGAGGTGACCTCGACTGGCTCGTCGGCCCGGACCAGAAGGCGACGGCCGACGTGACCGTGACCAACAGCGGCTCCGCGCCGCTCGAGGTGCGGCTCAGCGAGCAGAAGCGCACCAGCGACGGCGGGCACGAGGCCGCCGACCTTCCGTGGCTGACCCTCACGGGCGCGGCCGCAACCGGCACGGTCACGCTCGCCGCCGGCGAGTCCACCACGGTCACGGCGACGGCCGACAACGCCGACGTCGAGCCCGGGGTGCTCGTCGGGGACGTGCTCGTCGCGTCGAACGCCGGCAAGGGCGAGACCCAGCTCAAGCCGGTCCGCCTGGCGACCTCGGCCTACTGGACGGGTGTCGACGCGGGCGGGTCCGGGCACGTCGGTGCGGACGGCTTCGTCTGGTCGCCCGACCAGGAGCTCGGCTCGGCGCCCTGGGGCTACGTCGGCGGCACGGCGCGCGCCACCAAGGCCGACATCGCGGGCACCGAGGACGACGAACTGTTCCGCACCCAGCGGACCGGCAAGACGTTCAGCTACGTGTTCAAGAACGCGCCCGCCGGGACGTACCGGGTCGGCCTCGACTTCGCGGAGATCGAGAATGTCAAGGTCGGCAAGCGTACCTTCGATGTTCTGGCCGACGGCGAGGTCGTGCTCTACGACCACGACGTGCAGGCGAAGGCGGGTGCGCTGACCGCGGACGTGAACGCGGTCACCGTCGAGCACGCGGGCGGCGATCTGAAGATCGAGTTCCGCGGCGAGACCGGCGAGCGCGATCCGATCCTCAACGCCCTGAAGGTCCAGGAGGACCCTCGCCTATGAGATAGCCGAACCGGTCCACCAGTAGTGTCAGAGCCTCCTCGGCGAAGGATTGCCGAGGAGGCTCTGACCGTGTGGTGCGACTGGCCTCAGCGGGCGTTGCCCGCGCGCAGCCAGGCCATGTAGTCGGCGGCGGCGCGCTCGGTGTCGTACGAGGGGACGTAGCCGGTGTCCTCGTGCAGTCGAGTGATGTCGAGCCAGGATGCCGGGGAAGCAGACCCGCGCGACGGCAGGGTCAGGTCGGCGGACGGGACCACGGTCTTGATGGCGGCGATCACGTCGGCGTTCGACGTGGCCCGGCCCGAGGCTACGTTGTACGTACGGTGGTTGAGCTTGTCCGTCAGGTGTAGCAGAGCGATCGCGCGCGCCGTGTCCTTCACGTAGCACAGGTCGAGGGCGTCCTCGGCGTACGGCGTCCCGGCCTGCGACGACAGGTCGAGTTCGGTGCCGCGTGCGGCCGCGTGGATCAGGGCGGGCGCCGCGAAGAACGGATCCTCGTGGCCACCCGGGCCCCACGTGCCGGAGATCCGGTAGTTGACGACGTCGAGGCCGGCAGCAGGGGCCAGCCAGTCGTCGAGCAGCTCACCGATCTTCTTGAAGGTGGGGATGACGTGGGACGAGTTCATCGGCAGCGGCAGATCCTCCCGCAGCGCACCATCCACGGAAAGACCGTGGTAGACGCCGATGGTGCTGGCGACACCCACTCGCCGTACGCCCCACTCTTGCGCGGCCTGGAAGATGTTGAGCAGGCCGCCGAGCGCCCTGCGGGTGGCGGGGATCGGCTCGTCGGCGCCGACCGGCCAGGGCATGGAGCCGGCCAGATGGACGATCCCCGTGATCTTGTGGCGGGTGCCGAGGTCCAGCAGGGTCGGCAGATCGGCGACGTCGCCCCGTTCGATCGCGACCTGGGTGTCGGCGAGGACGGGCGGCAGCCCGGTGGCGCGGCGCTGCATGAGTACGCACTCCTCGCCCTGGTCGAGCAGCGCCCGTACGGTGTGCGACCCGATGAAGCCCGTGCCTCCGGTGACCAGAACGGCCATGACGCGTCTCCCTTCAAAGACAAACGGAACCGTGTTCCACAACTATACGGAACATGATTCCGGATCTCCAGGTGGAGTGCTGGGGCCGCTCGGTATGGACGCGGGGCACTGGACAGGTCGTCCTCGCCCTGACTGGTGCGTGACACGAACCAGTCGGACCGTGCGGGCGGCTCGGAAGCGGCGAGGTGCTTCGCTGGGAGGCGGCCAGCGGGGGTGACGCCCGGCGGATGGTGCAGCGCCTGGTCCAGGCCGGCGGCGTGTGCGGTGGGAGCAAGCACCGCTCAGGGGTGCCTCAGCGGGTGGTAAACCGTTCGGCCCGACGCTCTCCCCTTGTTCGAGCGCTGCGCTGTGTACATGAGCGAACAATCCGGAACACCGGCACTGGTTGACACTCGAACGACAGGCTGGCAGCATCAGAATATCGGAGATCATCACTGAATCATGGGTCTGGAAAGAGCCCGGCGAGCTCGATTCAGAATACGTAAATGTGCCCCGCTTCCTTGTCTCGACACCTTCCGCGGTGGACGGGCGCCGTATCCAGTCACCCGCTTACCCGATTTCACCTAACAGGCGTACTGCTCTCCGCGCCATGAAGCCTGGCGCGTACTGCATCTATTGGAAACATGGTCCTGGAGTCAGTGTGCGCGGCGACGATTCGCTGGCTAGTTCGGTCGGGAATTCGTCCGGCCTTTATGGGTCAATGGCAACTCGGAAGAGTGTACGTACCTATTTTGGGAGGATGCCGGTGTTCGAGACGGCGAAAAGCAGGTCGGACGGGTTGACGCGCCGGCAGATGGTCGGCCTGGTGGGGGCGGCCGGCGCCGGTCTCGCGGTATCCCCGGGGCTCGGCGGAGTTGAACCGGCCGCGGCGGCCCCGGCAGCCGCCGTGCCGGCGGCGCCGCAGGACCGACGACTGCAGGCTCTGAAGGAAGAAGCGATCAGGGCCGTCAATAAGCGCAGCAAACTTGTGCAGGAGATCGTCGACTCGATCTTCAGCTTCTCGGAGCTAGGCTTCCAGGAATTTCAGACCAAGCGGTATCTGCTTTCCATACTCCGCAAGAATGGGTTCTCGGTTCAGGAAGGGATCTCTGGCATCCCGACCGCATGGATGGCCACCTGGGGTTCGGGTGGGCCGGTGATCGCACTCGGATCCGACATCGACGGCATTCCGCGGTCGAGCCAAAAGCCAGGAGTCATCGGTCGTAACCCGCTGGTCGAGCCGATCGGCTTTGACCACGCACCCGGGCATGGCGAGGGGCACAACTCCGGCATGGCCGCTGTGATCGCCAGCGCCATCGTCCTCAAAGAATTGATGCAACGCCACAACATCAAAGGCACCCTCAAGCTGTGGCCGGGCGTAGCCGAAGAACTGGTGGGCACCAAAGCCTTCTACGTTCGCGACGGGTACTTCGACGACGTGGACGTCACGCTCTTCGCACACGTCTCCTCCGGTCTGTCCGTGGATTGGGGTGCGGCTTCCGGCAACGGCCTGCTCTCGCTCGAGTACACCTTCCGCGGATCGCCCGGGCATGGCGCGTCACCGCACCTCGGGCGGAGTGCCCTCGACGCCGTACAACTGATGACCACGGGTATGGAGTACCGACGCGAGCACCTGCCCATCCAGCAACGAACGCACTTCGTCATCTCCGAGGGCGGCGACCAGCCGAACGTCATCCCCGAGATCGCCAAGGTCTGGTACTACCTGCGCGAGGACACTGCCGACGAGATCATCGCGCTCCGGGCCCTGGCCGAGAAGATCGCACGGGGCGCGGCCCAGATGACCGACACGGAGCTCGTGAACATCCAGGTGCTGGGCGCGGCCTCGCCACAGCACTTCAACCGACCCGTCGCCGAGGCGGCAGCGGCGAACATGACGCTGGTCGGGATGCCCGCTTGGAGCGAGGACGACCACACCTACGCCAGAGCGGTCCAGAAGGCCGCCGGCAGTAGCAACCCGCGCGGGCTGGCGACGGAGGTGGCCGGGCTCTCCGGACCCATCCCGAACCAGTACCGGCAAGGTGGCGGCTCCGACGACATCGGTGACATCACCTGGAAGACGCCGACGATCACTATCCGGTACCCCGCGAACATCCCAAGCGGCGGACCGAGCCACACGTGGTGGAATGCGCTGGCGATGGCCACGCCGATCGCGCACAAGGGCACGACCACCTGCGCTGCGGTGTACGCGACGACGGTTCTCGACCTGCTGCTTCGTCCTCAGCTGGTGCAGGATGCCTGGGAGTATTTCGAGACGGAGCAGGCCGGCCGGTACAAGCCGCTGATCGGCCCAGACGACAAGCCGGCGATCCACCTCAACCGGGAGCGGATGGAACTATGGCGTCCACGCCTGGAGAAGCTCTACTACAACCCGTCCAGGTACAAGACGTACCTTGACCAACTCGGCATCAACTACCCAAGCGGGAAGAGCAGGTAGCCGATTTCGGATACGTGCGTGGCTGGCCTTTGAGAGCGCCAGCCACGCACGTGGCAGGTGCTCGTGTGCGTGCCCTGACTGGTGCCCTCATCACCGATCGCCTGCGATGCCCGGCGTACGTCTGCGCAGGCCCGTTCATTCCGTGAGGGGCCGCTCGTCGACGACCTGGACGAGCTTTCCCGTGCGCGGGTTGGTCATTAGCCCGTCGCGAGCCACCCATTCGACGCGGAGGTGGTGGATGGCACCGGCCTTCACCTCGGCTGGATACATCGGGCGAGCCTCGTAGACGGCTCCGATCAGCCGCTCGGTCAGCCCGGCCGGCGGCTCGTGAAGGCTCGCCAGGCGAAGGATGAGGCCGTTTTTGCCTTCCCAGCGGCGCGTGACCAGCTGCATCCCGGCGATGACGCGGTCGGTGTCGGCCGCGATGAGGACGGCCCGGATGTCCTCGGTCGGCATGGACACCGCACCGAGCCTGGCGCCCTCGCCGGCGCGGCCCATCAGCCGGAAACGCCGGCACTGCGGATCGACCCACTCGGCGCGGTCTCCAGCGGGATACCGGATGACGGGCATCAGCGTCCGGAAGAGGTTGGTCACGAGGACCCGCCCGACGACTCCGGTCCGCGTGATCGGCTCGCCCGTCGTGTCGTCGACGATCTCCACCATCGTCCGGTTGGGGAACGCTTCGTGGACGCGTACGTCCTCGCCCGGCACAGGAGCGCCGACGAGACCAGCGTCGACCGAGGCGTAGCCGAGCGAGGCGATGGCCGCCTTGGGAAACGCCCGGGACAACAGCGGTCGCAGGTCGTTGAAGAGGATGTCGCCGGCGAACAGCACCAGTTCGACGCAGTCGGCCGAATATCCGCTCCGCACTACGTGTTCCGCCAGCGACGCCAGCTTCATCGGCTCGCTCGCGATCACGTCCACGCCGAAGTCCTCGATGAGTTGGACGATGTATTCGTTCGATGCTCCGCCGACGGGCAGGCGTACGTTGTCCACCGGAGCGTGATGCAGCGCGCCCTCGATATAGAGGAAGCCGCCGTAGAGTTCGCCAGCTCGGAACAGGTTCGCCACCTTGTGCCCCGGACGCAGGCCCGCTTGGACCATCCCCGCGCCGAACGCCGTCAGCGAGTCCGCGTGCTCGGTACGCGTCCAGGGTGAGAACTTCGGAGCACCGGTCGTGCCCCCGGATTTGTAGACGCCCGCGTCCGTCAGCGGTCCCGTGAGCAGCCGGTTGTCCGGCCAGCTGTTCGCGGCCCAGAACGCAGCCTGGTCAACGATCGGCAGTTGAGTGAGGTGGGTGATGTTCTGCGGGATATCGCGGTAGAGCTCACCGTAGAACGGCGAGTTGCGGCGGGCGAAATCGACGAGGTCGGTTAGAGATTTGGCCGGCATGGATTCTCTCCTGTGGCTGCTCAGCGGATGGCTGCGACGGTCATGCTGTTGCCGCGGAAGATGGCGATGACCTCATTGGGGTGGCGGGTGATGGTCACGTCGTAGATGCCGCTTCGGCCGTAGCGCTCCACCTCCACGGCCGCGGCGACGAGCTCGTCGTCGACAGCGGCGGCCCGCAGGAACGTCACTTGCGCGCTGTGGGCGACGGCTAGGCGGCCGTGGCTGTTGCTGGCGTAGGCGAAGGCAGCGTCGGCGAGTAGGAAGAGGTAGCCGCCGTGGACGAAGCCGTGCATGTTGGCCATCTCCGCGGTGGCCCGCATGCGCAATCTCGCACGGCCGGTGCCCACCTCCTCCAGTCGAATGCGCAGGGCCCGGCAGGTTGGATCCTCGAGGTCGGTCATGCGTCGCCGATCCATGTACGGGCCAGGGCCTGGATGCGGCTTCCGTCGCGGTCGGTGAGCTTCTCCGAGAGGTAGTCCTCGACCCATTTGTTGGTGGCCACGCGGAACGGCGGGTCGTCGGAGGTCAACGTGCGGATGACGGTCTCGGCCACCTCTTGAGCCTTCTGCCCGGCCGCTGCCCAGCCTTGGCTGACGACCCAGTCGAAGTACGCCTTGAACGTCGGCGCGTATGCGCCGGAGATGGCCTGGATGGTCTTGCGGTTGATGTCGGGGAACACGCCGAAGTTGGTGCCGAGGACGAAGCCGGGCACGACGACGGAGACCTTGACGCCGTGGGCCGCCGCGACCGGTGCGAGGCTTTCCATGAAGCCCTCGACAGCGAACTTGGCCGCGCAGTATGCCTCGTTGAAGGGCTGCCCTACAAGGCCGTGCACGCTGCCGATCGTCACCAGTCGGCCGCGGGCCGTCCGCAGGAGCGGCATCGCGACGCGGCTGAGCGCGATGACGCCGAAGAAGTTCACCTCCAGGTTGGCGCGCAGGTTGTCCATCGTTGACATTTCCATGGTTGGATCGAAGTTCGAGACGCCCGCGTTGTTGACCACTGCGTCGAGCCGCCCGTATCGCTTCACTACCGCGTCGATGCACGTGTCGATCGATTCAGCGTCGGTGACGTCGAGATGGCGTACGTCCACCGTGATGCCGGCCGCGCCGGTGGCGTCCAGCAAGGGCCGCGCCCGACTGGGATCGCGCATGGTGGCGATCACGGTGTATCCGGCGTGCGCCGCCGCGACCGCCGTCGCCAGACCGATGCCCGATGAGGTTCCGGTGATGAGAACCGTCTTCATGACGCACTCTCCGCCAGCTTTGCCGCCGGCTCGGCCGCCACGGCCGCACGATCGCGGCCGGCCTGATCCAGCAGCGGCTGGACACGGATCGCGGAGACGAACGAGAACGCCGCCAGGATGGTGCCACCCGCCATCGTCCACCGCGCCGCGTTCAGCACGCCTAATGGCTCGGTGAGCGCGTCGACCGCCAGACCACCGACGAGCGCGGCCAGCGGAATGACGCCCCAGGTCAGGGTCCGGAAGGCGGCATGCATGACGCCCTGGTTCTCGGCGCTCATGCGTGACTGGCGAATCGGCGCGCTGCAGACGTTGATGCAGGACATGAAGAATCCGTAACAGCCCATCGTCACGGCGATCACCGGCCCGGTCGGGAGCGCCGGTGCGGCGAGGACCCCGAGGCCGATCAGGCAGTGCAGCAGCAGGGACCATGCCATGGTCCGCCCGGCGCCCAGCTTGCCGGCCAACTTCGGCGCGACGACGGCACCCAGCAGCGCACCGACGGCGGCGATCGACATGGCCGCGCCGAAGGCGCCGACCGACAGCCCGAGTCCCCGATACGCCAAGATCGGCAATACGGTGACGAAGATGGGACCGCCCGAGTTCAGCGTGATCGCCGCGACGCAGACGCGACGCAGGACCGGATCGGCCCAGTTGAGCCGGAATCCCAGCGTCAGCCGGGACCACACCGATCCTTCCTGGGTCGCCTTGACGCCCCACGGCCGCATGTAGCGGAAGCAGGTCGCGGAGACCAGGTAGCTGGCTGCGTCGACGAGCAGGGTGGCGACACCGAGGGCGCTGTAGAGTCCGGCGGCGATCGACGGTCCGGCCACCTCGGACACCGAACGCGTTCCCTCCAGGCGGGAATAGGCTCGGACGAGCTGCTTCTGGTCCATTGCGGCGGGCACGGCCAGCAGGGCGCCGACGTTGAAGAAGATGGTCGCGCCGCTGATGGCCGCGACGCACAGGAACAGCAGCGGCATGGACAGTACGCCCAGCCAGTACGCCACCGGGATGGCGGCCACGGCGGCGAGCCGGATGAGGTCGCATGCCAGCATGGTCAGCCGCTTGTCCCAGCGGTCGACGAGGACTCCGGCGATCGGCCCGATCAGTGGGATGCCCAGATACTGCGCCATCGCTACTATGCCGACTTCGAGGGCCGACGAGTCAAGCGCGAAGATCATGACGGTGGGCACCACGAAGGACGTGATCCGGTCACCGACAGTGCTGACGGCGTGCCCGGACCAGAACAGGTTGAACTGGCGTCCCAACGACTGCGGCAACTTCACCGCTGCTCCCGCTGCACGAAGTTGGCGGTCTTGCCGGTGCGCTCGTTGGTGATCAACGAGTCGGCGGCTTTCACCTGGAACGACTGCGGGTCGTGCGCGAACGCCGTGCTGAGCGTGAATGTCGACGAGAGCAGCTCCTGGCGCAACCGCTGGGTCGCATCCGCGTCGAAGCCGCTGCTCACCAGCAGCAGCAGCTCCACGGCAACTGCTCGGCCACCCTGCTCCGTGATGACGACCTGCGCCCGCGAAACGCCCGGCTCCCGTTCCGCCCGCGCGATGATGTCGTCGATGTGCAGGCCCAGGCCGCGTACCTGGACGACGCTGTCGCGGCGGCCCAGGACCCGCATTGCCCGGCCGTTGCCACAGGGGCAGTCCACGAACTCGCCGGCGTCACCGGTCTGGTAGCGCAGCACCGGGTTGAGCATCTCGGGGTTGAGCGTGGTGAAGTCGAGCAGCTCGTTCTCGCCCACGCGCACCAGCTGCTCCGGCAGCGTGTGGAAGGCCTCGGCCGGGCACTGTGGCGAGTTGGTTCCGACGACCCAGGTCTCGGTGCTGCCGAACATTCCCCAGCGCTGGGCGTGGGGAGCCACCTCGGCTATGTCCTCGTCCAGTGCGTTGTGCCAGGCTTCGCCGAGCCACAGCACCTTGCGAAGATGGGGCAGCTTGAGCCCCGCCGATCGGGCGTTGGCGAACCACAGGCGAAGGACGCTGGGCGTACCGCCGAGCGCGGTCACCTGTCGCGTGTTGAAGAACGACAACCAGCCGGCGTACTCGTCCTTGGCTACCGCGCCGAGCGCTATGACCTGCGAACCGGCGAGGTCGGCGTACGCACCGGCGAGGAAATGGGCGCCCCACATCCGGCCCGCACCCCATGCGTTGACGAACACGTCATCGCGGTCGAGCGCCTTCCAGTGGTCCCATACACCCTTCATGTAGAAGCCGGTGGGCGCGTAGCCGACCTTCGGCGCGCCGGTGCTGCCCCCGCTCTGGAACAGCCACGTGGCACCTTTGTCCGCCTTCGGCTTCAGGTGCGACAGGGCGACGTTGAGGTCGTCCTTCAGCAGCGGCGGCACGGCGGCCAGGTCGTCGAGCGTTAGCAGCTTGTCGTGGTCGGCGTACCGAGGCGCCAGGCCGGGCACCGTCTTGAGCAGTTGGAGCGATCGCTGGGCGATGGGCAGGCGCGGTTCGGCGGCCGGGGACGTCAGCGAGAAGGTGGCCATCATGTCACCAATCCAAGGTTCGCCGGGTTGAAGGAGAGCGTCCCGCCGGACTCCAGCCATCGCCGGTGTCCCCTGCGGTACGCGGTGAAGCGGGCGCGGATCATGTCGCGTTGCAGCGTCCGGTCCGGGTCGTCGAAATCGGGTGCGATCACCCCGTCGGGTTCCAGCTCGGAGAACCAGAAGCGCTCGCCGTCGTACAGGAAGTCGATGGCGAAGAAGGGGATCGGCAGCTTGCGGGCGAAGTACTCGGCCGCGTCGGCCAGTTCCGGCGGCACGCGTGGGAAGTCCATGATGCCGCCGCGGCTGGCGTTGGAGACGGGGGATCCCGCCTCGGGCGTACGTCGCAGCACATGGGGATGAGGGTTTCCGTCGATGACGTAGACCCGGTAGTCGATGGTGCCGTCGCCGAGGTAGGGCTGGATCACCAGCGAGGTGTCGCCGCCCTGCGCCAACGTGGCCAGGCCCCGGATGTCCTCGGAGCTGCGAGCCAGGTTGATCCCGCCGCCGCCGCACCAGCCCGACGGTTTCACGATCACCGGGTAGTGCAGGTTCTCCAACGCGACCTCGTAGCCGTACTTTCCGGTGTCCCGGCCGGTGCCGATACGGACGGTGGGGATCGGCGGGATAGGGGAGTCGGCGAAGTAGAGCAGCGTCGCGAGCTTGTCGTTGGCGATCGGCGACAGTCCCGGCGGGAACGGCAGGTAGAAGCCAAGCTGTTCGAGGATCGCGTAGAGGGCGTACTGGTTGAAGACGTCCATCGCCTGGTACGGCAGGGAATAGAGCGCGGTGATGAACAGGGTGTCCTCGGGGGCGACTGGTTCGCCTTCGTGGAACACCCGGGGCTTGCCGCTGTTCAGGCCGTCGACGGTGATGGCGTCGGTCGCGTGGCGGCACCAGGTCATGCCGAGTTCGTCGGCCACCTCTGCGTAGATGTCCCAGAAGAACGGGTGCCACATTGCCAACGCCTTGGTCGACTCCCGGTCGGGAAAGATCCAGCACAGGCGGCGCAGCGTGCCGCCCGAGTCATACCTGAACACGGATCTCCTCCTTGGCATGCGCGTCCCACCACACCCGTCCCGCGGCGGGATGGCTGGAAATCGGGTCGTGGTGGGGATGAGCGGAGGCGTACGTGTGCCGGCCGCTTTCCATCGTCATCCCCGCAGCAGCGAGGAGAACCTGGTGCGAAGCTCCCGCTTGAGCACCTTGCCGGTCGGTCCCAGCGGATAGTCCTCGGCGGTGGCGGCGATGGTGACGGCGGCCAGCGGATGCATGCCCTTGTCAACCAGTTCTTTGTTGACGCGGTCGAGAATCGCCTCGGGCGTCCGGTCGTGCGCGTCCGCCTGCAACTGCACCACCGCGATCGGCTCCTGCGCGATCCCGTTCCGGGCCGGTACGCCAACCACCACGCCGTCGCGAACGACATCAGCACAGTCCGCCAGCAGGATCTCCTCCAGCTCAAGGCTGTAGACCGGTCCGGAGGCGGTGTCGATGACGTCGACGGTGCGGTCGAGATGATAGAAATTGCCTTCCGCGTCCTTGCGCGCCACGTCGCCGGTGAGCCACCAGCCGTTGAGCGCGAAGCTCTCGGTCAGGCGCTCGGCGTTCCAGTAGCCGGGTGTGAGCGACGGGGACTTCACCGCCAGCAGGCCGGCCGTCCCGACCGGCACCTCGTTGCCGTCGTCGTCGAGCACGGCGGCGGTGCAGACCTCGGTCGGCTTGCCGACGCATCGGTCGTTGCGCGGTGTCTCGGGCGTGAACAGCCCGCCGAACAGAGCCATGCCCATCTCCGACGAGCCCAGGCCGTCGACGTACCGCGATCCCGGCAGCGGCTGCTCGTCGGCCGCCTCGGACGGCAGCAGCCACGGCTTAATCAGCCCCGCCGGGCGCTCGCCCAGCGTCACCAGGCGCCGGATGTGACCGTAGTGAGCCGCGTCCGCGGTGTTGAACCACGAGTGCACCTTGGCCGCGCCCTTGACCGGCAGGTCCCCGGTGGCCAGTTCGACGTAGGTGCGTGGGAACGAGGCGAGCGTGGTCGGCTGGAACGCCTCCATCACCGGCTCCACCGTGACACGCCGCCAGTCGCCCATGACGACCGTCGGCAGCCCGAGCAGCGTCGCGGTGAGGAAGTAGCTCAGGCCGCCGGCGTGGGTGTGCGGCATGAGCGACATCAGCCTGTCGTAGGGCTCCGCCGGGAAGCGGACCATGCGGGGCTGCTTGCCGTCCCAGAACGACTTGTGGCCAAGCATCGTCGACTTGGGTGTACCAGTGGTGCCCGACGAGTGGATGAGTGCCACGATGTCGTCGTCCGCGTGCCGGTACGGATACTCGGCCGGCAACGACACCACCGAGGCGTCGAAGGCCGCGACCTCGGCGGCGAGGGCGATGAAGCGCGGACGCTGTTGTGGGTCCTGCCGGTAGGCGCTCAGCAGCCGCGTAGTGTCGTCGGCGACCACGCCCACCACACCCACGTGGTTCAGGTAGCGGATCATCACATCGACCCGCATCGCATCGTTGACCAGCGCGGGGATCGCGCCCAGCGCGTTGAGCGCCATGAAGTGCACGAGCGGCTGGAGACCGTCCGCGACGACGATCCCCACCGGCTCACCCGGGCGCACACCATTGGCGTGGTACCAACTGGCATACCTGTCGCGCATTGCGACCAGGTCACGCAGGCTGTGCCCACGCAGCACCACCGAGCCTCGGTGATCGGTGTGATGGGTGAACACGTAGGGCACGTCGCGGTGGGGGTTCATCGCGGCGGCGAACTCGAGGAAGTTGCCCGCGCCGAGCCGCGGCTCGGTCATGAACTGCTGGCGGACCGCCAGGGGTGCGATGGGGCTGCTGTCGCTCACAGTGGTCTCCTCTCACCAGGGCAGGGGTTGTCGGTGTGCGAGGACTTCGGCGGCGGCGCGGTGTCCGGAGCGGATCGCGCCCTCCATGAGCCCGAAGTACTCGGTGCTCGTCTCCGCGCCCGCCCAGTGGACGCGACCGTGCGGGGCCGTCAGATGTGGGCCGAGCAGTTTCCAGTCGCCGGGCCCGAACAACGCCGCGTAGCAGCCGCGGCTGTACCGCTCCCGGACCCAGTTGCTCACCCGGAAGCCGGTCGGTTCCGGCAGGCCCGGGAAGACCTCCGCCGCCTGGGTGACCGCTTCGCATCGCTGCTCGGCGGGGGACAGTGCCGCATACCGGGTTGCCTCGCGTCCCGTGACGAAGCCGGTCAGTACGCCAGCACGTGCGCCGGCCGGCGAGTCATCCACGGTCGACATCAACGGCCCGTTCGAGTTGACCGACCAGCCTGACAGGCCTTGCTCGCGCCACAGCGGTTCGGGGTAGATCAGATGTACCTTCACCGCGCGGCCCGGTGCTGTTCGCGCTGTCGTACGCCGCGCCGGCGCAATGTTGCGCAGCAGGATCTCGTCGGCGAGCGCCGGTGGCACGGCGACGACGACGGCGTCGCAGGTGTGCATCCCGGTCGCGCTGTAGACCGCAGCCGATCGGGGGGTCTGCTCGATCGTGTGGACCGCGGTGTTCAGGTGGACGACGTCCGGGCCGAGGCGGTCGGCCAGGCGCTGGCACAACTGGTGCGCTCCGCCGTCGATCCGGCTGTCTTGCGCGCCACCCTCGAATGCGTTGAGGTAACGCAGGCCGCCACCGCTGCTCAGGTAGAAGGCCATGTGCAGCACGGAGACGTCGGCCGGGTCGGTGGCCATCATCTCACCGAGAAACAGCGGGAAGAAGGCGCGGGCGTCGGGGTGCTTGAGGATTCGCTGCGCCCATTCTGCGGCGGTTTCGTCGTCGGCGACGTCCGACCGCCACGGTGCGTCCCGGTGTACGCGATGGGCCAGGTCATCAAGGTGGTCGAACAGATCACCGAGGGCCACCGCGCTCAGCGGCGGGAAACGTCCCTCGCGGGTGACGCGGTCGCGGCCGAGGACAAAACGGCTGTGGCCCACCATCGTGGTCCGCACCGTCTTGAGACCGAGGTCGGCGATCGTCTTCGCCAATTCGGTGTGACGGTTGCCGAGGTAGGCGGCACCGCCGTCGATCCACGCACCCGGTGCGACCTCGATGCCGTGTGTACGTCCGCCGACGCGGTCCCGCGCTTCGAGCACGGTCACCTCGACGCCAGCCCGGCTGAGATCGGTCGCGGCGGTCAAGCCGGCCAGACCGGCCCCGACAACAACGACACGGCTCATCGGAGGCTCGCGATGCGTTCAGCGAGCGCGGCTGGCGTAGGCGCGATGGCGAATTCGTCGAACGACAGCTCGACGCCGTAGTCCCGAGCCACCGCGCTGAGGACGCGGGTGGCCAGAAGGGAGTCCCCGCCCAGCGTGAAAAAGTCGGACTCGGCTTCGACGTCGCCGACCTGCAGCACGCGGCCGAAGATTTCTGAGACGCCCTTTACGGTCATGGCAGCTGCCTCCTCATGAATTCGCGGTCGATCTTTCCGGTGGCGGTGTGCGGCAGTTCGTCGACTATCGATATCTGGCTGGGTATGAGATGCCGGGGAACCCGGTTCCTTAGGAAGGCGTGCAACTCGGCGTCCAGGGCCGCTGGGTTGGCGTGCGGCCGTGGCACCACGAACGCGGCGAGCGACACATGATCGGCGACGGTGACCCCGGCGACCGCGACGGCCGCCACCGACGGATGGGCGGCCAGGTGCACTTCGACCTCGGCCGGGTTGACCCGGATGCCGCGGATCTTGATCTCGCTGTCTAGCCTGCCGTGGTGGATCAGCATCCCGTCCGGTTCGGCTTCGACCCGGTCGCCGGTGCGGAAGAACCGGATCCCGTCGACGGTCGTGAAGCGCTGCTCGGTCGCCTCCGGCAGACCCCGGTAGCCCAGAGCCAGGCAGGGCCCGCCGACGGTCAGTTCTCCCTCCTCGCTGATGTACTGCAGGACGTGTGGCAGCGGCCAGCCGATCGGAACCTGGCTGTGAGAGTCCGGTAGGTCCTTCGCTTGCGGCCCCCACAGGTCACCGGCGTGCGTGATGAGCGTGGTCTCGGTGCAGCCGTAGGTGTTGAGCAGCCTTATGTGCGCGGTGTCCAGCGCCGCCCAGTCGGCCAGCCGCGCCGGGCTGGCGGCCTCACCCCCGATGATGACCAGCCGCAGGTCGGGCGGTAGCGCGAAGCGGTCCTCCACCAGGTAGTGCACGAGCTCGTGCCAGAACGCCGTCGGCAGGTCCAGGGTCGTGATCCGCTGGCGCTCGACCAGCCGCAGGAATCGCGGAAAGGAGCCGGTGTGGGCCTCGTCGTTCATGACCAGGCAGGCTCCGACGGTCAGCGTCGGGAGGATCTCCTCGAAGGAGGTGTCCCAGTTCAGCGAAGCGAATTGGAGGACTCGGTCGTTCACCGAGAGGTCGAAGAGGTCCCCGAGGGAGGCGACCGTCGTATCGATCGCGCGCCGCGGGGTGACCACCGGCTTGGGCTGCCCGGTGGAGCCTGAGGTGAACAGGATGTACGCGGGCCGTTCGGCGTCGATCGCGGCGAGAGGTCTACGCGCGATGCGGGTGTCAGCGGTGTGCCAGGGCACGTCGGCAGGGTCGAACACGGTCCGGCAGCCGGCCGTGGTGAGCATCGCCTGCTGGCGCTGAGCCGGGAATCCCGGATCCACCGGGCAGTAGGTGCCTCCGGCGACCCAGATTCCCAACATCGTGGCGACCGTGCCTGGCGAGTGGGTCGCGGGCACGCCCACCGTGCCGGGACTGGGCCCGACCAGATCCGCCACCGCCCACACGGCCTGGGCCATCTCCGCGTAGCGGATCGCCCGCCCGTTGTGGATCACAGCGGTCCGCTCCGGATGCTTCGCGGCAACTCCGAGAAACGCCTCGATCAAGCTCAAGTGCACCTCCCACCCTGCGGGCCAGGAGGTGATCGTCACAACGACCGCTGTAAATCTGCTACAGATTCGATGGGGATCCACCATGCGTTCAGTTCTTCGCCGCAGCGCCGCGCGAAGCGGTGCACCACGTCGTGGAACCGGTAGCAGTCCGACCCGGACTCCACGATGAGGTCGGCCGCGACCAGCTCGTCGAACAGGCGCCGGGTCTGGCTCAGCTGGCTGCCGGCGGCTGTCCTGCACAGCCGGAAGGACGGTTGACCGGTCAGCCCCAGACGGACGAACAGGTGCGCGGCCGCCGGGCTGAGCATCCGGTACGCCCCGGCCAGGGCGGTGTGGACGCTGCGCTGATCGCCGTCGAGAAGGAGCCCGTCGCCCTGCTCCCACAGCTCGTCGGCGAAGGAGGAGACGGACTGGCCGGGCCGGGCCGCGAGGAGCGCGGCCACCGACCGGATCGCCAGCGGCCAGCCGCCACACCACGTGATGACGCGGGCAAGCGCCGGATCGGCCAGGCGTTGCGCGCCCACGATCCGCCCCAGCAGGTCGTAGGCGTCCCGCGCGCTGAGCGGCCCGAGCGGCAGCGCATGTACCGCATGGTGCGCGGCCAGTGCCGGCAGGCGCCGCCGGCTGATCACCACCAGAGTGCTCGACGGCTGCGGAGGCACCAGCGGCAGGACCTGCTCGACGGAGTCGGCGTCATCGGCGATGATCAGCATCTGCCGCCCACTGAGCAGCGTACGGTACAGCGCCGCCCGGCCGTCCATCGTCAGCGGGACCTTGTCGCGCGCCGTTCCCAGCGCCGCCAGCACCGCCGCCAGGGCGTCCTCGGGCGCAGTGTGACCACCGTGCAGGTCCAGGAAGATCTGGCCGTCCGGGAAGCGGGCGGCGTTCAGATGAGCCCAGCGCACCACCAACGCGGTCTTTCCGAGGCCGCCGGCTCCTGACACGAGAAGCACCTGGGGTTCGTCGTACTCGGTCTGCACCCGTCGGGTGAGCGCCGACAGCTCCCGGCTTCGGCCGGTGAAGTGGCCGACGCTCGGCGGGAGCTGGGCCGGTTTGAGCTCGCCGCGCCGTGGGTGCTCGGCCGCGGACGGTGAGTAGGTATCTTCCCCGCGAAGAATAGACGCATGTAGATTGCGGAGTTCTGCACACGGGTCGCTGCCCAGCTCCTCGGCCAGCCGGTCCCGCAGCGCCTGGTACGCCTTCAGCGCGTCGGCCTGCCGGTGGCACCGGTACAGCGCCGCCATGAGCTGTCCGGCCAAGCGTTCCCGCAGCGGATGCTCGGCCACTGCGGCGCCGATTTCTCCGACCACCTCCGTATGGTTGCCGGCGTCCAGTTCGGCGGCGAACCGCTCCTCCACCAACGCGATCCGCAGCTCGTCTAGGCGCGCGCGGTCCACGTCGACGCCCGGCGCGTCGACCCCGTCCAGCGCCTCCCCACGCCAGACGGTCAGCGCCTCCCTGAGCCAGCGTGCGATCTCGCCGGGCGACTCGGCCAGGCGCGACTGCCGCGCGAGCTCCTGGGCTCTGTCCACGTCCACCAGGCAGGCCGCCGGATCGAGCAGGTACCCGGGATGCCGGGTCAGCAGCGCCGTGCCCACCTTGCGGCGCAGCGAGGAGACCAGCCCCTGCACCCGCGACCTCGGCGACGCCGGGGGCTGCTCGCCCCACATGCAATCGATGATCCTGGCCGTGGACACGACGGTTCCCTTGGCGAGCGCGAGGATGACCACCAGGTTGCGTTCCAGCGGCGACAACGAAACGGTGTTGCCCCGCTCTCGGACCTCGACCGGTCCCAGCAGGTCGACCTCCAGCATCTGCACACCCGTCCGATACGCGTCGAGGCGAATTGTTGCGCGAGACCGAGAGATCAACTGCCTCGGCCGCATTGGCCAATCATGTCGATGGATCGACGCGCCCGCGACGCCAAGGCCGCCCCATGGCGCCATCCGTTCGGCCACATGGTCAGTGTCAGATCAGCCGATTGTGGATCGATTCGCAAGGCCGTGTCGCCGGCGTTACGGCATCCCTGGCGGTAGGGAGGTTGGTTCCTGCCAAACCGATCGATGCCCGAGTCGGCCGTTCCCGGCTCGAGTGCTCGGACAGCGACGATCGGCTTTCGGAGGCGAGCTGCCCGGTTCGGGGTCCCGGGTCGAGCCGGGCCCGCGGATTGGTCACAAATGGCCTACGCGGGAGCGCCGATCTCAGGATCGCAGCAGGACAGCGAGCGCCAGCTCGTCCCGATGCGGGCCGACCAGCGCGGTGCTCCTGACCGAGGTGAGCCTGGCAGAGATGGTAGATGGCGCGAGACGTTCGACGCGCGGCCCAAGGCCGACAAAAGCCGAAGATGTGGATCAACTGCAAGGTGTCCTCGACCAGTGGTCGCAAGCCGGTGAGCGGCTGCCTGCTCACGGACCTAAGGTTCCTGAGGTGTTTAGGCTAGAGGACGAGACCCGCATCCAATGGCGCACACCGCTTCTGAATCCGGTGGCGCAACGATTGATATCCTCCCGCGCGGCAAAGGGTGTCTGAAAGTTCATGTCGAATATCCTGAACGCAGTCATCCGATCCCTGTTGGACGAAGGGCTTGACGACTGGATTCCAATAGACCGGATTATCGGAGCCTCTCAAGAATGGGTAGCCGAGAGGGGACTCGACTTCAGGGTGGTCGCCTCCGGCGTTGCGGCTGAGCTGATAATGGACGAATTGATGGTCCCAGGCATGCTCGGTTCTATCGGGTTCGAGCCTTGGTCCGGGCCGCCTGAGCAGCTCCTGCGACGAGTGATTGCCGAGTGCGAAGCCGTAGGCTGGGAGCCGTTTGGTGATGGGTGCTGGATGGCGAACACCGAGCGCGGCGACCGCGTAGCGCGGGAGCAGAGAGGCGAGCCAGAAGGCTAGGGCTCGAGGGGACTGCTCCTGCTTAGTTGTCGTCCCTGTGGCGCGGAAACGGGGGAGCGGCCGGGGTGGCCACTCCCCGTCACGTCACCCGCTCCTGACCTGTGAGGACGCGTCACTCGCCGGGAGGTCGCCTCCTATCCTGGAGGATCTCTGTCGGAGTTCCGCCGTGATGTCGCCACGGTTGTCCGCAAGGGTAAGGCGTGGATCGCGCAGCGAAGGAGTTCGGGCAGGGCCCGGGTGAGAGCGTGAAGTTCTGTCCAGGTTCGCTGGCGGTTGCAGCTGCTGAGCTCGCGGGCGCCATAGCGTGCGCTCACGCTGCCGGCATCCCGATCTTTTCCTTGCCCAGCCGAGCCGGTGCCGGGCGGGAGGCATTCTTCGATGCCGTCCGGGCGGCGCTGCCGCTGGATCCGCCGCTGCTGGGCAACCGGAGCTGGGACGCCCTGTCTGATTCGTTGTTCGGCGGACTGCTCGCGCTTGGTGCCGATCGCATCCTTCTGGTGTGGACCAACGCAGCGCGGATGGTGGCTGTGTCCCCCGACGAGGCAGACACAGCGATGGCGGTGCTGGCTGATGTCGCCGCCATGCTGGCGGAGCCGAAGTTCACGCAGGGCCGACCCGTCTCGTTGGCGGTGTTGGCCGTCACGGAATCGCCGTGACGAAGCACAGGTGCGGAGCCGACGTCATCGGATCTGCAGTCGGGTCGTCTACACCCAAACGCGATAGTGCGCGGCCGCGGCGTCGCCCCAGGTCGGGGAGGCTCGAGAGGGGTTGGTCGGTCGGCGACGAGACCGTCGTCGACCGGTGGCCGGTTCGACACCGGCGGCGACGGCTACACGGGATGAGGAAGTACCCCAAGCAGTGGCCGCACCGGGTCTGGGCGATCGAGGGCTGCCAGGGCATCGGCCGACACATCACCAACCGGCTACTCGCCGACGGCGAGCAGGTCGATGACGTCCCGCCGAAGCTATCCGCTCAGGCGGGGATGTTCGCCACCGGGCAGGACCGCAAGACTGATGCCACCGACGCCCACTCCAACGCGCTGGTCGGCACACGAATGGCCGGCTGCGCTTGGTGGTCAACGATGAGCGGCCGGCGACCGGGTGTCAGGTCAGATGCTCGACCTTGCGGGTGTCCAGCGGGGCAGCCAGTCGTACCAGGACAACCGATTCCTGGGCGATCGCCGGGCACTCCTTCCCGGCTGCGTCAGGCAGCAGGCCCACCCTGACCCGGACGCGCACCGCCGCCTCGCTCTCCGCCACCTCCGGCTCGGCGCCGTAGCAATCGATGGGCCCGGCCGTCACGGTCACCTCAAGCGTCCGGTTGTCGACCGCGCGCCAGGTGCGCCAGGGAACGACCTGTGGGTTGACCAGGTCGTTCCGGACCGGCAACGTCCCTGGGCTCGGTGAAGCGTTCGGCGCCGGGGTGGCGGTGGTGTCGTCGTCGCTGCTGGACTCGGCCGCCGGGCCGCAGGCGCTCAGCGCGACCATCACCCCGACCAGCAGCAAGACTGCCAGTCGAGGCGATTGTCGCGTCGGCATCGACTCAATTTACCAGTCGCCGTCGGCGGCGTTCGTGCCGTCGAGGACCGCCGTATCGAAGTACGGTCCCCGGTTGACCCCGCTGTCATCAACAGTGGACATCACGGAGCGGACCCAGCCGAGCCCGCTGCCGTTGTCGTAGTCCCAGATCCAGGGGCCCCCTGAGGAGCCGGGGCCGAAGTTGCAGCCGATCTGCGAGCGGTCGTCCCAGATGCTGCTGTCCGTGGCGACGCCCCAGCAGGCCCACATCGTGTTTCCGCCGTCGTGGTTGCTCGGGTAACCGAAGATCGACACGTCGAACTCGGTGCCGCCGTTGTAGGCCAGGCCGTGCCCACCGACGGTGTCGACGACCGTCGCGCCCCAGTCACCACCGGAGAACGTGGTCACCCAGCCAACGTCCCGGTTGAAGTTGCTGTTGTTCATCCATTCGTTGAACGTCCGCAGCGAGTACGCCTGGAACCGGCCGACCGGGTCGTGGTCGGCGTTGAAGGCGTTGTACCCGGGCACGAAGACCAGGTTAGTCAGCCAAGTGCCGCCCTGTCCGCCGTGAACGCAGTGACCGGCGGTGATGAGCACCCGGGTGGACGGGGTGTTGATCGCCGACGCCGAGCACCACGAGCCGCTCTCGTAGCCGCCGATGAACAGCTTGCCGTTGGTGATCGAGAAGTTGGTCACCGGCGGTGGGTAGTTGGGCACCTTCTTCGCGATCGTGGCGGGCATCGGCTTGGTTGCGACCGCGGGCGTCTTGCTGGCAACGGCCCGCGCGGTGTTCTCGATCCATGCGGCGTCCCCGGGCGCATCCAGCGGCTTGGCCGCCTTCATCCGCTCCTGCGTCCAGTACGCGAGCACCGCAGGGTCACCGCCGGTGCGCTCGAACGCCTTCAGCTGTTCAGGCGAATACGTGTGGGCGGCCTTGTCACCCGGCAGCTGCACCGGCGCCAGCGAGCTGCTGGTGCTCAGATCGGAGCCTGCGGCGCGGGTCGGTTTGGTGTCTGCCCAGGCCGGCACCGCGGCGGTCCCGGTGGCGGGCAGTATGGCCGCGACGGCCGCGGCCAGCGCGATGGCGCCCAGGCGCCTGTTACTGCGGGAAGTACGTGTTCTACCGGACACGCCCATGCAACTAACTCCTCACGTAGAGAAACCATGCCGGTTGCTTCCGAAATCCACGGCGACGCACCCAGACCCCGTCGATGCACACGACGTCCACGACCAGCCCAAGTCGAAGCAAGCCATCCCGCGTGAGACGGCCTCACAAGTTGCGACTCCGCAGACGACCTTTCCGTTCTCCTGCCAGACCTGGTCCGCGGGCGCTGGCTACCCCTGCCACACCGGCCGACGGGCGTAGTCACCGCGGTGGTGTGGGCGGTCGTGGCCGGCTACCGCCTTCCCTCGACGACGTCAACCCTCTCTTGTGGAGACATCACATATATCGTTGTCTATCTACTTACCCATGTCAACCCTGAGTAGCTGGGCCATTACCAGAAGGTGTTGTGGCCGACTGCGGATTTCGAACATCGCCGGCCGCTCGTTCGCACCATGGTCGTCTCGCTTGGCGCAAGCTCGCAGGTCAACTGGATGGGAAGTGTCAAGTTAACGGCTGATCTTGGTTGTTGAGGTGGTCAGTGGTCGGCCGGGGTGCGCCGGCCTTCGAAGGCGATCTGGAAGGCGTTCAGGGGTGTTTTCCAGCGCATGGTCCAGCGTCGGCGGCCGGCGCCGGTGGGGTGGAGGCCCATCAGTCCTATGTAGACGCACTCGAGCGCGGCTTTCGTTCGGCAGGTGGACTCGGCGCGGACGGCCTCGCAGATTCGGGCGTTGACGGACTCGATGACGTTCGTGCTGCAGATGACCTTGCGGATCTCGACGTGCGTGGTGCAGCAGCTCCAGGCTGACGCCGGATGCCCGCGGAGCGGGCGGACGTCGCCGCGTTCGAGGCGGTCCGTGCGGCCGGGCGACTCTTCGGCCCGGGCTCGACCCTGCCCCTCGCCACGATCATCAGGCAGGTGCGTGCCACCGCGATCGACTTCATGCGCGGCGTCGGCGCGACGACGACGCGTCTGTGCTGAAACCGGGTCGACACGGCGGTCGCGGGGCCGGCTTCGTGACCACACCCGCGGCGCCGTGGCCGAACCGGTTGCCTGGAGGACAGCGCGCCGAGCGCCCGTCAGGACCAGGTCATGTTGATCTCACCCTGGTAGTTCTCGAAGCCGGCCCGTGCGAATGCGCGCGCCATCGGGGCGTTGCCGACATCCGTCGTGGCGCGGATGCGCGGGACGTCCTCGGCGGCCAGGATCCGGGTGCCCTCGGCGAGCACATCGTCGATGTATCCGTGGCCGCGGTGCTCCGGCAGCACGCCGATGTACGCGATGATCGGGTTGTAGGCGTTGCGGGCGGGGAAGACGAAGCCGACCGGTTCACCGCCCGGCAGCGTCGCCACCCGCCACCACTCCCGCGGGGTCGGATAGCGCGCCAGCTCGTCCTCGAAGTGCTTCCTCGCGACCTCGCCCGCGGGCATCCGGGCCATTTCGGCCAGGCTGTGCGCATCGAGGGTGCCCGCGAGCGCCCGCGTCATCAGCTCCACCGCCTCTTCGGCACCACTGAAGGACCGGAACCTCAGGCGATCCGGCCGCGGCACCGCGCCGCCGCGCCACTCGAAGCGCAGACGCTCCACCAGCAGGCGGGCCCCGAGATTCTCGAGCACGGCCATCCGTTGCGTGACCGGTGTCGGGTCGTCGTGCCAGTCCGGCGGCACGAAACGGATGTACTCCGGCCGCGTGGCACCGTCGGGCAGGACGGCGGCGAGTGCCGTGCGCAGCAGCTCCACGCCGACATCGGCGGCGCCGTCGGCGAAGTCGAAGATGTCCATCAGGTCTGGCGCGTCCCGGTGCGGCCGGGACCACCAGGCAACACGGGCGAGGAGCTGGTACTGCTCGTCGACGGCCACCCACATCCACTGCGGATGTCGGAGCCCGGCGGCCAGGTCGGCAGCGATCTCGGCGTTCTGGACGTAGGAGATGCTGCGGAACAGGTCGAGTTCTTCCGGCCCGCTGATCGGGCGGTAGGTCAGGCGGTGGTTCACAGGCACGACACCCCAGGGTGCGGGCGCCCGGCCTGTGTGGGAGCCGGGCGCGGATGGTGTTGCGGACGTGGCCGCACGCGGCCGTAACGATGACCGAGGCATTATCGGGCGTCACCGCCACCGGCGCTGTTGAGATCGGGTACGCGGTTGCGTCGCCCGCCGCGCCCGGCGAGGAAGCGGCTGGGGACCGGCACACGCCGGGCGAGCCGGAATGTCGTCAGTGGGCTGCTGGTGACGGCCTCTTTGTAGAGCACGGCCGGTCGGCCGGTGAGCAGCCAGCGGCGGGGGGTGTCGTCGGGATACGTGAACTGGATGACGGCGTCCCGACGGCCCAGGCTCACCGGCTGGTGCAGGTACCCGAAGCGGAACCCCTTGGGGTGCCTGCCGCGCAGTCGGCGGCTGATCGCCTCGGCAAGGTACGCGCCGCTGGGTATGCCGCTCTGGCAGGTGCCGTGGATCACCCCGTACGACTGGCGGATCGCGGCCGCGTCACCGATGGCGTGGACGGACGGGTGGGAGACCGAGCGCAGTGTCGGATCCGTGATGACCCGGCCGCGCTCGTCGGTGGCGATGCCCGCCTCGACCGCGAGCGGGGCGACCGTCACCCCCGCGGTCCACAACCGCGTGTCACACGGGATCAGCTCGCCGTCGGCCAACTCCACCGCGTCCGGCAGGACCTTGGCGATGCCCACGCCGGAACGCACCTGGACGCCCAGCCGGCGCAGCGCACGGTTCAGGTGTGCCCGCGCCTTCGGCCCCATCATCGAGCCCGGCTCCTCCCGGCTGATCAGCATCACCCGCAGGCCGGGATTCGTCTCGGCCAGTTCGGTGGCGGCCTCGACGCCGGTCAGGCCGCCGCCACAGACGGCGACGACCGCGCCGTGCGGCAGCGCGGTGATCTCGGCCGCGAATCGGGCCGCTTCGTCGGCGGTGCTGAACGTGTACGCGTGCTGGCCGGCACCGGGGACCGCCAGCGTCTCCGTCCGGGGCCCGATCGCGTAGACCAGGGTGTCGTACCGCAGGCTGCGGGTGCTCCCGGCGGTGTCGACCCTGACCCGCCGGTCGTCGGCATCGATCGACGTCGCGGCCCCGCAGACGAAGTCCACGCCGCTGCCGGCGAGAATGGTCGGGATGTCGTATTCGTTGAGCCGCTGCCCCGCGGCGAGCTGGTGCATCCGCAGCCGCTCCACGAACCGGGGCCAGGGGTTGACCAGCACCACCCGCCCTCCGTAGCGGCGGGTACGCCGGGCCGTGGTCAACGCGGCCGTCATGCCCGTGTAGCCACCGCCGAGCACGACGATGTCGTGCCGTCCTACGTCGTGTGTCATGTCGATCCTTCCTGTACGTCTTCAAGCTGACGGCAAATGCCTGCGGAACCAGTCGGTGACCGCCGCGTTGACGGTCGGGGCGTGCCGGACGTCCGGCACGGTCACCAGCGACGTCCGCTCGGGCGCGCCGCCGTACGTGCTCATCAGGGACCACAGCCGCTCGGCGGGTTCGCGCATCCCGGCATCGCCGGACGCGTCGCTGAGCACCATCACGGCGGGACGCGGCCGGCGGTCGAGGATCGCCCCGGCGCGCTGGAGGAAGTCCAGGCGGTCGGCGACGCGACGGGACGCCTCCCGCCATCGGCAGGCCGTTTCGCAGCCGGAGCGCGACGATGCGGCCCGGAGCTGGACGACCGGGTCGACCAGCGCCGCCGCGTACACCGGACGGTCGCTCTCGGCGAGGACGAGCTGTGCCACGGTGGCGCCCAGCCCGCTGCCGACGAGCCCCAGTGGGTTGCGGATCGCCGCGTCGCCGAGCGGCGTGGCGCTGAGCGGAGCGGCGTCGCGTGCCGCGCTGCCGGGTTCCGCGGCGTCGAGAGGTAGCTGCCGGCGCAGCTCGGCCAGCACCCGAGGCAGCGTGGCGGCGGCGTCCATCACCGCCGGTCCGACCACGTTGGCGAGCAGATCGTCGGCGCACCGGGCCTCCGCCGCGACCAGCGCGTCCCTGGTCGCGCCGCCGGCCAGCGGTGGCGGGAGGTAGACCCGCCAGGCGTCGAGCCCGGCGAGCGGCAGCTCGGTCTCGATTGACCGGTCGGTCTGCGCCGGCCGCGTCGCGTGCCACACGACGACGATCGGGGCCGGGCCGCCGGTCGACGCCGCACCGTCGCCCGCGGCCGGTACGCCGTCTCCGGGGTCGGGTGGCACCGCGAGATAGCTGATCCCCGCCGCGGTTCCCGTGGTGGTTCCGGCAATCGTCACACGTCTAGGACAGCAACCCGCGAGGCACGTGGTCCAACAGCCGTTTGTCCACCCCGCCAACCGGTGGTTGTCGGGCGAGCTGGCGCCTGCGCCCGGAGATCGCCGCGCCGGTGCTACCCGGTCGCCGGTGGCGTGCGGCGTTCGCCCCGTGCCCGCAGGTCGGCCAGGTCCGGCTCGGGCAGCCAGTCGTGCCTGGGGTCGAAGGCGAGCCAGCCTTCGGCGTTGCCGAGCGCCACCAGCTGCCGGCGGAGCAGCGCGACCGCGGGGTTGCGGTCCTGGCGCCGCCACACCATCGCCCACGGCCACCGGGCGCAGGGCCCGGTCACCGGGATCATGCGGGCACCCGAGTCGGCCGGGATCGGCAGATCCATCGAGACCACCATGACGAGCCCAGGGAAAGCACGCAGATGCTCGATGACGTGCTCGAGGCCGAGGTTCGGGCCGTCGGTGTGCATCGGGATCCCGAAGTGGGTGGCGAATCGCCGGTAGTACCCGAGCAACTCCGGGGGGCTGCCGGCCGCGGGCAACCACATCCCGGTCTCGACCAGCTCGGCCGGGCGCAGCGCGTCGGCCCCCGCGAACGGGTGTCCCGCGTTCATCAGCGCCCCGTTTCGGCCGAGCTGCACCGGCTGGTGTCGCAGCTCCGCCGGGAGCGGCCGGTCGAGGTCGTGCACCCGGCCGAACGCGACATCGATCTCCCCGCGCAGCAGCGCCTCGGCCGCCGCGCCCATGCTCCGCCGCATGCTCACTTCGATCGCGAGCGCGGGCTCGGTTGTGCTGAGGCGGCGCATCCAGCGCAGCGGCGGGTGCAGGTGGCCCCAGACGTCGACGCGTACCGGCCGGCTGACCGCGCGGGTGTCCGCGGCGGCGGCTTCGGCGATGGTGAGTAGCGACATGGCGTGGGTGAGGAAGCGCGCCCCGGCGCCGGTCAGCTCGACACCCCGGCTGTCGCGCACGAACAGCGCCTCGCCGAGTTGCTGCTCCAGCCGCCGGACCCGCTTGGAGAGCGCCTGCTGGGTCAGGTGCAGGCGGGCCGCGGCCTTGCCGAAGTGGCGAAGCTCGGCCGTGACCACGAATGCGCGCACCTGCGAAAGGTCGAAGTCCATCGCTCAGCCGGTCAGCCCGAACCTGCCACTTGCTCCTCGGGCTGCGCACCGAGCAAGGGTGGGGCCGGCACGCGGTCGCCGGAACGCAGTAGAAGCAGGGCGATCGCGCTGAACCAGACGAACCCGACCACGAGCGTGACCCGCTGGGCGAACCCGTGGTACGTGGCTCCGCCGTCGCCGTTCACAGCTGCGCGGCCGGCAAGGACCGCCATCGCGACGGCGGAGAGCAGCACGGTCGTCCCGGTTCCGATCGAGTACCACCGCCACGGGCGGCGGCCCGGCTCGCGGGCGAACCGGGTCGCCAGCGTGAAGATTGCTGCGCACATCGCGAGCACCATGACGTACCCGGCGAAGTCGTGGAGTGTCCCGTGGACAGTGGCGGCGCCGGCGGTGTCGCCGGTGCCGGGCGGGAAACCGGGCTTCGGGTCGGTGACGAAAATCCCCGCGACGATGAGGCTGAGGCCGAAGACACCGGTCAGGATCGGGGTCGCCCTCGAGCCTCGACCGGTGCGCAGTGCCCGCCGGAGTCCGACGGCGAAGCAGAGCGCCAGGACGCCGGCGACGATGAAGTTGGTGATCTGGATCCAGCCGTACTCGCCGAGGCTCAGCTCGCTGCTGAACCTGTGTAGCGCGTTGTAGCCGGGGCGGGTGACGCCCTCGAGCAGCACCACAGCCGCGAACATCGTCGGCGCCAGGCCGCAGGCAAGCAGGAGCCGGCTACCGCGCATAGCAGGCTGTCGCTTGCTCACGGACCGTAGCCTATGAGTTCCGTGAGGTGATCTCAACCCCGTCGGTCGTAGCCCCGGGCCACGCTCAGAGTCCGTCGGGTAACCGTGCGGTCACGTGAGGATATTTCGGTGCATGCCGATTTGGGGGTTCTCGATAAACAGATCATTCCCGCCATGATCTCGATGGGTGTGCAGAGTAGACCTTGGTGGGGTGAGCCCGCAGGTGCTACCCGTCCAGCCTCACCAGGCGCGATCCGGGCCGCCCCCGCTGATGCCCGTACGTGACCAGTGCAGAGGCGGCCGACCCCGGAAGTGGGGCGACAGGCTGATCCTCGACTCGATCCTCTACTGCTTCGGTCGTGCTGCCCGTGGCGGATGATGCCGAGGAGTGCCAATGGAGCACCGTCATCGCTCACATCCTTCCCCAGACGTAGTGGTTTCGAGATTGACAAGGGTCGGGGTCGGCAACCGGTCGGACAATCGCAAGGCTGACGATTCCTGGCGCCCCCAAGCGGATGGACGCCAGGTCCGATGGGGAGATCTTCGCGTAGCGGGTCGTCGACGACGCTCAGCTTGCCGTTGGGCTGCAGACGACCGGTGATCAACCCCCCTGGTTCTCAATCGGTGCCGACGGTGCGCCGCCTCCCGTCTGCAGTTCTGTACCGGGAGGCCTACACCTGCACCATGTCAGCGATGGCCCGGACGATCAGCGATGGGCGGAGCACTGGCCCGCATCCCGGTAGCCACGGGCGTTAGAGGCCTTGCGATCAGGAGCGATCGATTGGCCGCATGCGGGATGGTTGCAAGCCCATGGATCAGTCATGATCACGAGATGGACATGGGGAACTCGAAGGAAGTCAGGAACAAGTTCGAGGCGATGATGGTTGCCGCCGAGTTGGCGACCCCATCCGAGCTTGACTCGCGTGGGCGTGCCAAGCTCGGCAAGTTCGCGGCCAACGTTCGCCGGCTGCGCCAGGGTGACATCACCCCGCAGGAGTTCGAGCACATCATGAGCGAGGAAGATTGACGGCTGCCGGGGCTTAGCAGCCAACGAGAACTCGACGACCCATCGCAATCGGGGCACCGAAACCGGCGTTCGCCCAAGGTCTTCCGCTGGATCGTCTTCTACAACCACAACCCCCGGCACTCCGCACTCGGCTACCTCAGTCCCGCAGACTACGAACGGACCCTCGCACCGACTCCGCTGCATCCGATCGCGGCATAACCCGGTGTGCACATCCCGGGGGACGCCTCACCCTGCCGAGGACCACGCAGGTTGGGCCAAGGGCAATCCTGGCCGAACAGGTCCACGGTCGGCTGGGTTTCCGTACGCTGCGCTGAGTGAACTGGGCACGATGCTTCGTCGCGTTGGCGGCGACCCTGCTTGTTATGGCGTGCGATCCCGCCCGGACCCCGCCGGCCGGTGCGCCTACCCGCTCCGCCTCTCCGGCCTCTCCATCGCACCCCACCGAGATCACCTTGGCCTTCGCAGGCGACGTGCACTTCGCCGACCGGACGGCCGACCTGCTCGGCGACCCGGCCACCGCGTTTGGGTCGATCTCGTCGACCCTGTCAGCCGCAGACCTGGCGATGGTCAACCTGGAAACGGCGGTCACCACGCGCGGCACCCCCGAGCCGAAGGAGTTCCATTTCCGAGCGCCGGCCAGCGCGTATGACGCCGTAAAGGCCGCCGGCATCGACGTCGTGTCGATCGCCAACAACCATGCGCTGGACTACGGGCGGACGGGGCTGACCGACACCGTGGACGCAGCCAGGGCCGCCGGTATGCCCGCCGTTGGGGCGGGCGCCGACACGGCGGCAGCGTACCGGCCGTGGATCACCGAGATACGCGGTACCAAAATCGCCGTCCTCGGCTTCAGCCAGGTCTCCGAGCTGTGGTCGGAATGGAGAGCCACCGACAACCGGGCCGGCATTGCGATGGCCCGGGACCTGCCGCGCGCCGTCGAGGCGGTACGCGCCGCCCGACGCCAGGCCAGCGTGGTTGTCGTCTACGTCCACTGGGGCACCGAGGGCGACGCGTGCCCACCCGCCGAGGCTCGCGGGTTCGCGCGCGAAATGGCCGAGGCGGGTGCCACGGTCGTGGTCGGCACCCATGCCCACCTGTTGCTCGGCGACGGGTGGCTCGGTAAGACCTTCGTGCAGTACGGTCTCGGAAACTTCCTGTGGTGGCGTGACGACGCGTACAGCAACGACACCGGAGTGCTGCGGGTGACCCTAGACAATACGGCGATCTCGAAGACGGAACTGCTGCCCGCGACGATCTCCCGACGCACCGGTCGACCCGAACTCGCCAGCGGGGAGGACGTGACCCGGATTCACCGGGAGTACGCGGACCTGCGCGCGTGCACCGGACTCGCCGCGAGCCCCGTTTCATAGGGTGGCGGCCGTGCTGCCGGCGGCGGGTCAGCGACGGGAGCCGCTGGGAGCATGAGGCGATCGCCAGCGGCACCGTCGTCTGCGAACGTAGGCGGGAAAGGCGTGGGCTGAGCTGCTGCTGCCTTCAAGAAGCGGGTGCTAAGAGCCGGGGCGTCGCCCACCACCGGCACTCACCGGTTCGATCACCTGCCAGAAGTCCTTTGAAAGCTGGGCCGCCGCGTTCTGGAACTCGTCGCGGGTGACAGCCTCACGGAGCGTGGTGAGCACCGCGATGACCCCGGGACCGGCGAGCGCACGGTCGATGTTCGGGCGGTCTGCCACCCGCCGCACGAACTCTTCGAGCCCGAATGACGTAGCCTGTTCCCGTCCACGCGGTCCGCGCAGGTGGTCGGCCAGCTTGTCCGGAAGCTGATAGGCAAGGTCCTCTGCCTGGCCGGCGCTGATCCGATCTGCCAACGTATCAAGCGTCGTGGTGGTGAGTGTCGCCGCCTGATCGGTCGAAACCTTTGCCCGCGTCGCCACTGCGTTGATGAAATCCTGGTATTCCACCTGATTCCCCTCTCCAGCCGGATCGCCCTCGAAACGCCAGTTACGAGCCATGACCGCAATGCGCCGCGGTTGGGTTCAGATGCGCCTTCGACGCGTACGGCAACACCCACACCCCCCGCACGGGAAAGGCTCGCGTCGAAGCTGCTCGAGTCGACGTCGCCCGACAACGTCACGACGTGTTCGAACTGGCCTACCCGTATAGGGGAGGCACATGCAAACCTCACCAGTCGGCTGCCGAACGAACTGCTACGTCGACAGCCTGCTGGGGCCGGGGGTGACCCTGCCTCATCCCCATCGTGCGAATACGAAGCGACCAGGGGAGAGCAAAGATCCACAACCTGAATGAACGCCTGAGCTATCTGCCGCGCCACGTGATCGCCGCGTCCGCGCCCGCTGAAATTGAACACCGCCTACTCTGCTGGCTTGTTCGCTGCGGGAGGCGACGTTCGTCGTGGTAGGTGTCCAGCAGGCCCGCGGGCGCCCAGCCGTAAATGTCGGCGGCCAGCTTCCGGGCAGGCTGACGCGTCGAGCATGCCAGCGTTGGGTGCGACACCGGTGGCCGGAAACAGATGCGCCGCATCACCGGCCAGCTGGATCCGCCCGTCAAGGGAATGCACGGCCTGCCGGGCCTCGCACATGAGCGACAGTCGGATCGGTTCTCCCACGGGTAGATTCACGCCGAGCACGCGCCGGACGTCGTCCTGGAGTCCGGTTACGTCATCGGTCGTCGCCGTGCTCGATGGGCTCGGCTCGGCGGGCCGGGCCTGAAGAAGCGGATCCGGTGTACGACGCCGATGAAAACCGCGCCCCTTGGGGGTCGCTGGAACGGTGGCGAGGAGGTTCGGCTTGTCCATCGTCAGACCATCGGAGAGTTGTACGCTCCCCGCCCACGGCCTTAACGGGCTGCCCGGCACCCGCCAGCGGCGGGAGCCGGGCAGCCACCCAGTCAGCCGTTCCGGGCGGGCCTCAGCGGGAAGGAGCCGCGGCCCACGTCGCTGAGCGTGGTGGTGTTCGCCGCCAGGTACGAGTCCAGGTACGGCGAGCGGTCACCCTGGGTCGCCACGTCGAACCGCGGGTTCTGCACGTCCAAGGTGATCCGGGCGCCGGAGACCTTGATCGTGTGGCCGGAGGGCACGTCCCGCCACCTGTTGGAGGTGATGGTCCCGATCTGGACCCCCAGCTGGTGCCCACGTTCGAAGGTCCAGTCGGTCGACTTCAGATCGAACGAGATGCGTCCGCCGCGCTCCACCAGCGCGACGTTCTCGTCGAACATGGTCGCCGTGTCGTCCGGAGCGACGTCCCACAAACGCACCATCACGTTCCCGCTCGTGCTCGCGTTGAGCGTGATCCTCGGCGTACCCGTGATCCGGAGATTCTGGGGCGCGGGCATCGACCAGGTCCAGAAGGTGTTGGCTGGGGCGTCGCCCTGCTTGGCGGTGTTCTTCTCGGCACGCGACAACAGTTCGGTTCGCGGTGCCCGCTCCATGTCCCACTGGCCGTGATCCGCCGCGGTGGTCTCGGCGACCGCCGCCGAGGCGCCGCCGTCGTCGACGTACCGGCCGTCAGCGAGCCGCGCGTCGTACGACGACGCGGTCAACGGCCAGGTCCTCTGCGCGCGCCAGTGGCCGAGGTTGTCCTCGATGGCGTACGCCGGATCGGTCACCGACGGGCGGGTGCCCTGGAGGTACTGGTCGTAGAAGCGCATCACCTCGTCGAACCAGCCGGCACGGCCCATCGACAACCGGCCGTCGCGTTCGGTGTCGTTGCCTCGCACGTGGTCCCACTGGCCGAGCCAACCGCGCTCCGGACCCTGGTGGTTGTCCAGGTACTCCTGCATGTCCTCAGGCTTGGTGTTGGACTCGATGAAGCCCTGGGTCACGAACAACGGGGTCCTGGTACCGGCAGCGTCCGTGGCCAGGTTCCTGGCCCTCCAGTACGCGGAATCGGCATCGGGATTGTTGTTGTTGGTCATGTTGTCGCTCAGGCACTCCGGATGGCTCGCCTCGTAGAGCGCGTTCGCCTTGTACCGGTCGCTGTCGTCGGCCATCGGCGGCAGCACCGCGATCGAGTTGTACGCCGCCGGCGTGCCCGTGACATTGGGGCGGGGCACCATGTTGCTGAACAGATAGTTGTACATGTCCCAGACGGGTTCCTGGGCGACGACCGCCTTCAAGGCGTTCATCTTGAGGTTGTTGCCCACCAGCCCCGTGACGGCGTCATAAGACTTGCCGTACATCCCGACCTTGCCGTTGGACCACGACTGGCTGGCCGACCACTGGATGGCCGCGCGGACGTCGGCCTGTTCGCCCGGACCGACCCAGTCCAGGCATCCGGTGCTGCCGCCGAAGCCGCGCAGGTCGACCATGACGAAGGTGTAGCCGCGGGTCATCAGGTCGGCGCCGTCGATGAAGTCCTGGAAGCGTGCCGAGGGTCCGACCCGGTCCCAGCCCTCGGGGCCGGTCTGCCCGGCGTGGGCGAAGTAGGGGCCGATCGAGAGGATCACCGGCGTCTTCGCGTTCGCCGGGAGGTGCGCCGGGCGCAGCACGTCGGCGTGCAGCTCGACTCCGCTGCCGTCCGAGGACGGGAAGTACGCCTCCGTCCAGGCTGCCCCCTCGGGTACCCGCGGGTTCTCCTCGTGGGTGATCGACTTGTCGGTTGCCGCAGTCGCCGTCCCGGCTGCCTGTGCGGCCGCGGGCGATCCGCCCGCAGCTAAAATCGTGACGATGCTCAATGCACCGGCCGCCGCGGCGGCCGATACCTTCCTGCCACGGATCATCCCTGCTCCCCTGAGGTCGACTCCAGACGAGGCCCGCCTGCTTGCCCAGCCGAGCGTAGTGATGATCGTCGTTCTTGTCTGCCCTGGACGCTCCTCTTCGACCTCACCGGCTCGAGCGCCGCGAGGTGACCGATCGCGGTGACCGAACTCGCCGACGGGGGACAGCAGTGACCTCCCCGCAGCGGGTCCGAGTGCTCGGCGACCTGTATCACAGGCAGATTTCGACCGGCGCGGTCTACGTCGGCCGCGCCGAGCCCGGCCTGCCGGTCAGCCGGTACGCCAACCCGCACCGCGTCGCCGCCTGCCGCCGCTGCGGCCAGGAGCACGACCAGGCTGATGCGGTGGCCGCGTACGCCGCCGACCTCGACCGGCAACCAGACCTAACGGCCGCCGTGCGACGGGACCTCGCAGACGTCGACATCGCGTGCTGGTGCCGCCAGAACGTGCTCGCCTGCCACGGCGAGGTGCTGCTGCGGGTCGCCGCCGGCGCCACGCCCCCCGCCGCCATAGCGTCCGTACTCGGCGGAACCCTGCCGCCACCTCACTGTTCGCGCGGTTGGGGTCGTGCTGGAACACCCCCCGGCCACTACCTCCGGACCCGAAACCGCTGAGCAGCATCCCCGAGACAACCGAAAGGCAGACCCGGGCGCGGATCCGCGCCAACCAGCGGGTGCGGACGAGCACGACCACGTCACGGCGGCGTTCGCTGCGGCCTGGGTGCGCCCCGACCTGCCGACGCCTGTGTGGCGGCGGGAGGTGGCGGCGCGCTGCAACGAGGCGATCGCGTGGTCGCTGCGCACCGTCGACCCGGCACGGGTACCGGCCAGACAGGTGACGGGTCGGCCGGTCGCGAAGCAGGGACCCAGAGACGGTGCGGCGATGTTCGAGGTGCCGACTGACGCCGGCACGCTGACGCTCTGGCTTGCTGGCGTTGACGGCCGATGGTCGTCACGGATAACGACTTCCGCCGGGCGGTCAGCTGATGAACCGTCAGTCGGTCATTGTCAATGAGGTGGTGCTGGCGGTCGTTGCGGACAGAGGTGGCGCTCGGGCCAATTCGCCGGCAATGCGCTGGACAGCTGGCCGGCGGCGGATCTCCTCGGGTGCCATCGCGTACCCGGTGCGCAGCGCCCTGAGGTCGTGCTCGTAGCGGCCCCACTGGATGCAGGCACGTGCCACGTCGACGAACAGGGACGCTTTGCGCTCAGCCAGCGTCACATTCTCCAGCGGCACCCTGCGGGCGATCGCGATGGCCGTCCCGGCGTCGGCGAGAGTCAGCGTCAGCATCGAGCGGTGCTCGGTCACCGACTCCCGCTTCACCGGAACTCGACTCATCGATGTGCACCTGAAGGACATCCTGTTCGATAACCGCCGGTTCGACTACGCGACCCTGAACCGCGTCAGCGCAGCTGGTTCGGTGGCCTTCGCCGACTGCACCCTCGCCCACAGCACCTGGTCGTCCTGCCGGCTCTCCGGGGTTGCATTGCGGTCGTGCGATCTGAGCGACCTGGAACTGGAGTCCTGCCGTCTCGACGGCGCCGACCTACGGGGCAGCCGCCTGCACGCCTTCGCGGCACCACTGGAAAATCTGCAGGGCGTCGTCCTCACCGAGGATCAGTTTCCCGAACTGATCCGGATGACCGTCAACGCTCTGAGCATCGACGTCCGCGCCGACACGGCACGCGGCCACCACCGCTGACGCCGTTACCGGCTGCGGCCTGATTCGGACGGCAACCGCAAGAGCCGTTCGTTGCATACACCGTTCACGGCCCGTCCGGCGGTCACCGGGTGGGGAGCGGCCGCGGCTTTGTCCTCGAGGTAGACGCCGCCGCGTCCGATCGCGGTCACCCCTGCGTTGACCAGCCGCGCCAACCGAGGAGCTAACACCTCGCGGACCCGCGTCACGTCGGCGATGAAGGAGACTCAGGCTCGGTCTGCATCTCGGCTACGCGACCGACCTACGGGGAATGCCTCAGTAAGGGCTGGGAGAAGCTCGCCGGTAATCGTTAGGCCCGTCGCGACACAAGCCAGGGTGAGAGTCGCCGAGGCAATGGGGGTTCGGGTGGGTCCACCGGAGAAGAGGGACGAGGGCTGGTTCACCGGCCTCTACGTCGCCGAGTACGCGAACATAGTGAGGTATGGCCTTCGCAGACTCGCGGACGCCGACGCGTCGGCGGAGCTCGCCCAGGAGGTCTTCGTCGTCGCCTGGCGTCGTCGCAACGAGGTGCCGGACCACAGCCTGCCCTGGCTGTACGGGGTGGCCCGGCGACTCCTTGCGAACCACTGGCGGTCGCGGCGCGGCGCCCCCGACGTCCTGCCCATCACCGGTGCCGACCTGGCACGGGTCGCCAGCTCGCCGGGTGTCGACACCGCCATAGGGGTCGCCGACGTCCGGGCCGCGCTGGCCATCCTCAGCGAACTCGATCAAGAAATTCTCCGGCTGATCGGCTGGGAGGAGTTGACGGTGTCCGAGGCGGCCCAGGTTCTTGGCTGCACTCGGGCAACCGCGGCGGTGCGCCTACATCGCGCCCGCCGCCGCCTCGCCGAAGCGATGTCGGACCGGCCCGCTCAGTACCGGCGCCGCCCGGTGTTGGCGACCACGCGAGAGGAACTGTGATGTTCGGAGCAGAGCGCACCCGTACCCTCCTCGGCCCGGTCGACCCGGCCCGGACCGCCGCCGTCGCACCGCCGCTGGTCCCGGCACACGAACTGATCAACCGCGCCGGCACCACCGAGATGGTCGCCCTGCGTCGTCGCGTACGCCCGACCCGCCGGCTGGTGCTGACGGGTGGGACGCTGGCGGTCGCGGCCGGTGCCGTGGCCGTTCTTCAGCCGCTCGACAGGCCCTCACCGGATGTTCCGGACGGGCCCGGGAGCACAGCGGGATCGGTGCTCGTGCCGGTCTCGTACCAGTTCGATACGGACCCACCAGACGCCGGCCCGCATCTGCGCGCGCTGGCCGGCAAGATCAAGAATGCGGAGTACGACCACCTCGGCGGGCGCTACATGTACCACCACACGAAGGTGTGGGGCGATCCGGTAATGACCTCCGCCGACGGCCGTCACCACGTCGCCTTCGCCGGCGACACGAAGGTCTGGCAGGCCGCCGACGGGACCGGTGGCCAGATCAACACGCAGCTGGAGCCGCAGTACCCCGACGAGGAGTCCCGCGACTACTGGCAACGCAACCTGGACTCGCGTCCCCCAGTCGGCGCCGCGGCGGCTCCGGCCATGATTCCGCTGCCGCCCATGCAGCTCACGCCACCGTCGGACGACCCGTCGCGGCTGCGCGAACTGCTCAAGGTCGAGTATGGGCCGGGCGCGGCTAGTAAGGAGGTCAGCACTCTCTATGCGCAGTTCGTCGTGCCGCGTGCGGCCCGAGCGGAGATCCTGCGGGTCCTCGCCGGCGTGCCCGGCTTCCGCTGGCGGGGGCAGGTGACGGATCGCGCCGGTCGGGACGGGGTCGCCGTCACCTTCGACGACCGCGAACACGACGCGCAGTCTCTCCTGATCTTCGACCCCAAGACGGGTGAGCTGCTCGCCCACGAGCGACTGACGCTGTCGCCGGTGCGGATCAGCGCGTACCAGGTGATCCTCGATGCCGCCTGGACTGATCGAATGCGTTGAACGCCGAACTCCGGGGCCGCTCCTTCCGGGAGCGGCCCCGCCGCAATCTCAGTGCCGAAGCGTGGCTGGGCAGGGCGCGCGCGTTGTTACTTTAAGTAACCACCGTCTCTACCACTCATGGGTTGTCATCGGCGTCTCTGAATGCTTGTCGGTACATCGGCGGTGATGCTCCGTGGTGTCCGGACCGCGCAACATTCCGGCTCTCGATCGATCGCCGAAGGCTACGGGATACTGCCTCAATGATCCGGTTCCGGTTCGAGCTGTACCCACTGGACGAGGTGTCGCCGTGGGGCAGCGACCAGCCGAGGCTTCACTGGTTCGCGCTTACCGAGGGTTGGTACTGGCTCGAGGCCAGCGGGCAGGAGCTGCTGCGCCGCACCCGGCAAGTCCACCCGCACCCATACACCGACTACTACTTGGTTCGGCTCTGGGAAGACGTCATTGTCCTCACACCCAAGGTGCTGGAGCCGGTCCCCGACGATTTGCAGCCGTTCATTGCCTCTGACCCCGCGCAGTGGACGTGTGACGCGCTTGAGTTCGTGCCCGAAGCGGATGACGAACGGATTGACGACGGGAACGCGGACGTGCCCGACCGCCCGGTTGTCACGGCCGCGCTCTGGCACGGCGAGCACTACCTCGACTTCGGTTACCTGCGCAATCCTCCCAAGCTCCGGCTCTGGCGTACCAGCCGCGGCGATCGCGACGAGATCACGATGGATTGGCGGCACGAGGACGACGGCGAGATCGGTTTCACCGCCGATCCCACCGTCCGGCTCAACGTCTCGACCACGGCATACGTCGAGGCCGTGCACAACCTCGATCGCGAGCTGATGGCCACCATGGGGCAGCGGGTCGAGGAGTTGGAACGCTGCGGCGCGCCACCTGGCGTGGACCTCGATCTCGTTCAACTACGGCGAGAACACGAAGACCGGCGGCACTGGCTTACCAGGAACCTCGACCGCTTCCCAAAAACCGACTGGGACGTTGTCCGCCAAGGCGCCCGACTGCTGCTCGGTGACGTTCAACGCGCCTAACGTCCAGCCGGACTAGAAGTAGCGCTCCACATGGCAGCGACCGAAAGCCCGACCCGCGACGTCCGCCGCAGATCCGGACGGCCTCTGTCGCGCTCCTGGTAGGCATGATGGCCGCACCAGCTACCGGCGGATGTGGCCCGACACGGAGACGTGCCGGTCGTCTTACAGCCCCACGAAGGTCAGCGCTCGGACTGCGGCCGATCAACCTTCTTGAGCCCGGATCAGGCGGCTGGCCCAGCTGGTTCGGACGTAGTAGACATCACGCCCCTGCCGGTGCCGGCTGAGTAGCCCGGATCGCAGCAGGACGCCGAGGTGGTGTGAGACGGTGGCCGGGCTGAGGTGGTGCCGTTGCGCGAGCGCAGACGTGGTTGCCGGCACGGTCAGATCGGCCAGGAGTGCGGCGCGGGTGGCGCCGAGCAGGTCCGCGAGGGCGTGGACGGGACGCTCCACCGGCCGCCACAGTCGTGCGGTGTCGCCGGCGGGGTAGGTCAGCCGCAGTCCCCGTGCGCCGTGGCGGGTCAGGCCGGTGCGTGCCGTACCGAACACCGACGGCGTGAGAAGGAGAGCGTCGACCATCGGGAAATCCTCCTGGTATGGCTTGTCGATCAGCATCGACCGCCCGTCGAAGGCGACCGTGTGGTGCAGGGTGGCAAGCATCTCGTCGGATCCATGTCGCACGGCGCGCCGGGCGCGCTGGTCGAGGTCGCGTTCCAGTCCGTCGCGGAGCGTGCGCCATACCGGGCGTACGGCAGCCTGCCAGTGCCGGTGCAACGCGGCTGCGGTGGCCTGCAGCAGGACGTCCTCGCCGCGGTCGAGTAGCGTCCGCACCGAAGTTGGGACTCCTCGGCCCGGCATGCCGACGGCCGGGTTGCCCGCGATGACCAGGGCGAGGTCGTCGACCGCGCGGCCCACCGCGCCCTCGAGCATCCGATCCAGCTCGTCCGCGAAGTTTGGATTGACTCCGTCGATCGGTGGCGGGTCGAGAAAATCCGGGATCGCCCCCGTCGATGGGACGAGGAAGCACAGCAGTTGCGCGTCGGCCGGCCGGCCGTGAAGCTCCGCGCGCGCGATGCGCTGCCAATGACGCTGACCGGGCAGCCCGGCGGCCTCGCCGAGGAACCGGAGGCTCGCCAGCGTCTCGGTTAGCGGTGAGTACCAGAACCGCAGGTTACGCATCGCGTGATCGCCCAGGCCAAGGCGGAACATGAGGTCCATGCTGGCAGCGTCCGGTCACGGCGTGGTCACGGAGCGCGCCGTTTCGATCGTCCTCGAATCGCTGTCGTCTGGAGGAAGGGAAGCGGTGAGGTGGGAGAGCGGGGGTTTCCCCGCCATCCCGTCTAGGAGGAGCCTGATGCGTCGAACGACAGTCACCGCTGTGCTCAGTGCAGCACTGGCGGCCGGCCTGCCAGCCGCCGCCCAACTCGGCCAGCCCACTCAATCCGATCGGGCCGCGGGCAGCCACATACCGGGTCGGCAATCCTTCGACGCGGCGGTGGCCGCGCATCTACGTGCCATCGTGCAGCGGGACCTGCCCGGCTACGCGGCGACGCTCGCGCCACAGGTGCAACTCGTACTCCCGGACGCGAGCGTGGTCTCCGGAAAGGACGCGGTTGTCGAGGTGAATCGGGAGTTCTTCGCCGACCGGACGTGGCGGCTGGAGGCGACCGAGGTGGCCCGAGGGCTCGGCGATCGAGCGGGCACGGTCGTCTACCAATTCTCGTTCGTCTACGCGCTGCCGGACGGCTCCACCCTGCGCGGGACCAGCCTCGTCGGTCTGACGTTCGTCTGCCAGCGAGGCCGGTGGCTCCTTCTGCACGACCAGAACACGAGGGCCCAGCCAACTCCCGAGCAGGCCATGCAGGCTCTTCGAAGTTGAGCAGGGTTCGAGGCCGAGATCCACTGGAGCATAGAGGGCTGCCCGGAACCCGCCAGGCGGCAGGAACCGGGCAGCCACTCAGTCAGCCGTTCCGGGAGGGCCTCAGCGGGAAGGTGCCGCGGCCCACGTCGCTGAGCGTGGTGGTGTTCGCCGCCAGGTACGAGTCCAGGTACGGCGAACGGCCATCCTGGGTCGGCGCATCGGACTGCGGATTTTGCACGGTCGAGGCGAGCCGGGCGCCGGAGACCTTGATCGTGTGGCCCGCTGCCGTGCTCCACCGCCAGGGGCCCGGCGGCCGCCGCCGAGGCACCGCCGTCGAGGTACTGGCCTCACGCCGGGTTGCAGGCGCTCTATGACCGGGACGCGGGACGGACCTCCGTTCCGGCATACAGGTCGACGACCCGGTCGCGGGTGGCACCCTGCCGCAGCCGGCCGTCGTGAGGATGCCGGTACGACCGACCGACCGAGCATGACCAAACTCGGCGTGGGGTGTCGGGAGGTGGACGATCGCCCGTCGACGCAACTCGGGAGGGGAGCGGCCGCCGGGGAGCTCGACGCCCCGGGATTTCGGCGGGCAGCAGGGTTCGCTGGCCGTGGACACGACCGGCGGGGCCGGCGTACGCATCGAGGTGCTGGTGCTGGTGCTGGTGCTGGTGCTGGCCGAGGCAGTGGTGCGCGGCGGCGCGAATCGGCTGGCGCCGACGCACGCCGGCCCAGACCGTCATCGGAGGGCGCTGTCGAGGATGCACCGAGGCAGGTTCAACCACCACGATGCCGCGGCTCGGGGTTCGCCGGGAAGGGTGGCATCGTTCCGCACGAGCTGAAGCATCCGCTCGTTGCGTGCGATGCCCAGCGCGTAGACCAGCCCGATCAAGGGGGTAGCGTGGGTGTTGCTCCGGTTATGTCGCCACCGGCTGGCGTGGTGCTCTATCGCCTGTCTCCAGTAGCGATCGCTACTGCGGCCACCGATGTGCCCGATCGCCTGAGTGGCGGCGATGGCGATGACCGAGGGAAGTCCGGTTGCTGTGGTCAATCGTTCGATAATGGGACGCTGCTCGGACGTACCAACGATCCGGAGCGCCTCGATAATGGCCAGCGCCTCTTCCGTCGGGCCGCTGGCGGCGCAGACGGCCAGCTCAGAGGCGAGCGCCGCAGCGAGGGGTTGACGATACGGCGTGCCGGAGAGCAACATCGCGGCGTACATCCGGACGTCGAAGACCGCGCTGAACAGCATCTCGTCCAACAACGCCGGGAGCAGCCGGTCGTGGAAATTGGGCACCGCGATCGGTGTCCGCGCCAACGTCGCGCCCACGAGCCGGGTGACCAGTAGCCGGGCTGCGTCCTCGTCGGTAGGACGCTCGGCCTCCAGCGCCGGCCGGGTCGAGCCGAGAGCCAGTGCCCGGCCGAGCTGCGCGGTGGACCGTGCGGCATGCGTTGGCAGCCGCCGTAGCAGCTCGGCGGCGAGCGGCTGCGCCCTTTCGTAGGTGGCAGGGTCGAGCACCAGGTCTTGGACGACCGGTAGGAGCCGCTGTAGCTGCGGTCCAGTGAAGTGTCCGTACCTCAGCTTCCGGACGCAGCCGAGCAGGGCTCCGTATTGCGCCCGGTCGTTGGTGGGGTTGGCGAGTTGCGCGAGCAGGTGCCGGCTCGCGTCCGGATGGGAGCTGCCGTCGAGGATGCTCACCGTCTCGACGAAAACCTGGCCCGTCCGGTCGGCCGCGAGCTCCGCGCAGGCGGCGATGGCGGCCTGTTGGCCGACGGGATGAGCCAGAAGCCGGTTGAACGCTTCGTGACGCTGCATCCATGCCAGGCCGTCGGCGATGATCATCTCTGACAGCAGTCGCTGCGCCATCTCGCGCCAGGCCGAGTGCGGCGTGATGACCTGGCGAGGGGCCACGGCCAGATGCGCGGTCAATTCGTCCCATTCCGGCCCGGTAACGGTGTTGTCGGAGAGGGTGAGCTCCAGCAGTTGCTCAATGCGCGCCAGATTTTCGGTGGGGTGCGAATCTGCACCTCTGGCTAGCAGGGGAGAAGCGCTGACATCCGGTGCGAAGTACCGGTAAATGGTGTCAAGAAGTGCAACGAGACTACCATCGGCAAGGTCGAGTAACTGCTCGTACCGCCGTACGGCCAGGAACGGCACCCGTACCGCCGCCGTTTCCCAGCGGGAAATACGGTAGACGCTGGTGCGCTCCTGCCAGCAGCCGCCCTGAAATGCGTCCGCGAACCCGGTGGCCGCTGCCCAGTCTCCTCCTCGCCCATGCAACCGGTTGACGCGGAGCAGCCATGCGGCCCGATCCTGTTGCGGTGGCCAGCCGGATCGGACGGGTGTCTGGCGCGGTGAGCGAGGCGGTCGGCCTCGACGCCCAGTGAGTCGACTCCCGCTCCCCACAGCGCATTTATTGCACGCCGTTCAGCGGAGTGCAACAGCGCCGCCACGAACTGACACTGAACGTACCGTTGACTGACCGCCCAACCAGGACCGCCAATATCAGAGCGAGAGCTCCAGGTCGAGTCGCGGTCATTTCTCTATCGATTCGGGGTTGATTGGCAAGGGGTGGCCCGGACGTCAGCAGGGAGGACGGATGGAGTTCATTCACACCAGGAAGGTATCCGAGTTGGTCGCAACGGCTGGGTCGGTGCCCCGTATCCCAGCTCAGCGCGGCGACACGGAGGGCATGGGACCCGAGCCGGTCCAGTCGCCGCGTATGCCCTCGCTCGTGCAGGCGATTCGGACCGTGCCGGTGCCGGGAGCGCCGCCGCCGTTGTCCCGCGAGGGGGCCGCCGTAGGTCTCGCCTTCCTCGACATGGCGTTGCGGCAGAACCACATTCGCCGACTCACCGAACGGCTTTCCTTCGTCGAGCACGGCGTGGCGAGCAGGACCACCGAGGTGGACGTCCGGTTGAGCCTGCTGGACCCCAGCCAGCGCGAGGCCAGCCACGTGTTCCAGCGCCTGAGCAGCCGCAGCGCCCGGGACCCGGAACAGGAGCAACCCGCTACACCCACCATCTGGGTACCGGTGACACGCATCTCGAGGTTGAGCGTCTCACCGATCGACGTCGTCGACGCGGCCGGAAACAAACTTCCCCGCCTGACCCAGTACGAGACGTCTCGACTGCTCGCGTCGGGTCTGTACCGACTGTTGAAGGGCATCCTGTCCAGCCGGCCGGAGTCGCGCCAACCGTCCAACGTGAGTCGGCTGCTGCGCGAGGAACGGGCCCGGTGGCTGCTCCAGGCCGCCCTGCTCGCGCTCTTGACCGAACGCAGCAGGCCGTTGGGTGACATCGAGCAGGACGAGCATCGCATCCTCCGGCCCCCGGTAGCCGGCGCCTCCGACGCTCACGACTGCCGAGAACTCGTCATGTCCGTGCTGCGCCAGTACGAGCCGCAACTTGAGTCGTACGCGAATCTGCTCGACGTGGCCCTCGACAACTACCTCCTGGTCACCGCCCTTGACATGAGCAAGGACGACCACCTGCTGAGCTACGACGCGCCGGTGCATCTGAGCGAGCAGACCCGCGCCGCCCGCCGCGCCGGCGTCTGGTCCCGCTCGACTTCGGCCCGATACCGCATCCAGTACCTGGCGCGGATCCCCGCGAGCCTGCGCTCCTACCATGTGGTCGCCGAAACCGAGCCCGGCGTCCACATCGAGGCGATGTCTCTCGTAACCGACGTGGACGAGGCAAACGCGACGGAGCTGAGCGCGGATCTGCGCGCCCTCGCCGACCGGCGACGCAGGCACAAGCCGGGGCGGCAGACCGAGGCCCGCCTGCTGGAACTCGAATTGCAGTCGGCGCTGGGTCGACTCTCCGAACTTCTCCGATCTCGGCGATGGGACGCCAGCCAGGCCGGGTTGGAGATGACGGAGGCTGCGCTTCGGAGCAGCAACCGCTTGGCAGAGCTTTACCTGTCAGCTGAGTCGCTGGTCAACGAGCCGGAGAGGCTCGAGGCACCCCTGCTGTCCAACCCCACCCTGACCGCCGACGATCTCGATCAGGCGGCCGACGAAATCGAGGCACAGCAGCTCGGCTCCGACTTCTCCGTGGAGAACGACCAGGAGAGCAGCCGGGCACACGCCTACTGGCGCCGCACCTCACCCCGATCGTCCGACGGCGAACACACCTCTGTGACCTGCACGCTGACTCTTCGAGACGCGACTGGGGTGCGCCCAGGCAGCGTCATCGCCTTCGCGGTCGCCGTGGCCGCCACGATCTACCTGGTCGGTGCTCTGCTCGCGGGAAGCCCGTGGCCCTATGGCCGGTCCGCCAACAGTTCCTCGAATGCGGACGCAGTGGTCGCGGTGCTGCTGCTGGTGCCCGGATTCCTTTACACGAGGCTCGAGCTCCCGATGCGACACACGATTCTCGGGCACCTTCGGCGACAGTCCCGGCGCCTGGCGCACCTGTCCATCGCGTCGGCCGTGGGAGCGTCCGCGGCCATCGCCACCGACGTCCACGATTACGCGCTGGGCGGGATGCTCGCCCTGACGACAGCGCTTCCGCTTCTGGCGGCGGCCATCCTGCACCGGCGAATTGTCAAGCATCGCGACCTCGTACCCGCCCGCCTGTCCGCTCCGAGATGGCTTCTTTCGCCGGCCGTCAAGCCAGTGCCGACGGACGCCGTCTTCCAATCGACTGGATGGCATCATGAGTGACGAAGAAGAAGCCTCCCCCGCCGCGCTGGCCGACCTCGCCCGAGCCGGATTTCTGATGGCAAGGCAGTCCCTGATGCAGGTGAACTTCGAGGTGCATCACGTCCTGGACCGGAGCGGCTACCTCCGTGACCTGTTCGACGACCGGGTTGCTGCCGGCCAATCTCCACTACCGCAACCCGAACATGGCATGGCGTACGGCAACCGCGAAGCGCCGCCATCACCGGGCCAGACTCCGCGCGAGACCCTCTCCGCCGCCGCGCACGGTGTCGGCCTTGTCGTCGGGACATACGTCGGCGCGCTCCCGCAGGGCATGCAGCGCCGGCGCCGTGGCAGCGATCTTCCGGTGGCGCTCAGGGTCGATGATCGGTCGTCCGACTCGTGGGTCTTCCAGGGCACCGCGTGGCCCAACCCGACCTTCATCTACGAGTCGGGGCAGAAATTCGAAGGCCTCATCCTGATTCAGGAGAAGACCACCGGACGGTCGAGCTTCCAGGGCCGGGCGATCGCCGAGTTGATCGCGGAGGTATCGAAGATCGCCGCCGAGCAGAAGGCACCTCTACTTTCCGTGCAGGGCCCGGTTCAGCTGCCCGCTCGACCCGACGACGGGGAATGGCCGGTACCGTCCGTCGTCGCGGTGCGTTTCGCCATGGCGCTGCGACGTGCGGGCACTGAACGGCGCCTCAAGCTCTCCGAGGCGTTCGCCGAGTTCGCCGGCAAACGCGGTTACGGGTTCTGGCGGGCCGACATCCGGCCGGGCCACCGGCAAGGCAACTGGTATCTGGTCCGCCCGCACGACCGGTCGAGAGCCGAGCAGTACGCGGCCCGGGCCCGATGGAACGACGAGGAACCCCGATGTTCCCTGCCCATCACCTTCGTCGGACCCGCGCGCGTCGGATCGACCAGCGCAATCATGTCCTACCTTCGCGAGTTCCCCGAACTGGGCGTGCTGGCGTGCTCGATCATCTCGCTGGACGACCTCGCTTTCATTCACCTGCAACTCGCCGTCAACCGGCTCCCAGCCGGAGGAACCCAGGAGTTCGAGAGTGACCTGCGCCGTCGTGTCCGATCGGCGGGAGGGAACGACATGGAGGGCCGGACCAGTGCTCCGCAGGAGTTGCTCCCGGAGATCCTGCCCCTGGTGACGGGAAACGGCAACGGCAAGCCCGGGCTTGACAAACTCACCAACCTGACCGACCGTGCAGGCGACTATCAGGTCCTCACCGGGCCGACCATGCTCGTTCGACATGAGGGGGATGACCGCATCCCGCTCTGGTTTTCCTGGCGGGCCGCCGGCACCGACGACGGTCTGGCCGCACCCCTGATCGCGTTCATGGACGCCCTCGCGGTGACGGGGTTAGCTCCCGCTTGCGGGGGAGCGAAGCAGGTCAGGGACCAGCCGAACCTCGACTACCTGGTGTGCCGGGATATCGGCGAGTCGACGCTGCGCGGGCGAGGGAAGATCACTCTGCCTCGCCATGTTCTCCGTCAATTCGCGGACACCAGGCCCGAAGTCATCGGCCCCCGGATATCCACCAACCTGGAGGATGCCTGGCGCGTGGAGCTGAGCCGATACGCGCTACCCGGTGGCGTGGAAGTCTCGGTGGCGTGGATGGAGTATCGCCTCAACAACTCGACAACCTTGATGTGATCCCAGCCGCTGCGGACGACAGGGCACGCTTGTCGGGGTTGCCGCTGCGACGGGGCCACCGAGAACACGTGGATGCTCTGGGTCGTCCGCGTCTGAGCGGTCCTGGGTTGGTATGGGTGGGGGGCGGTGACGCACACCGGATCCGCACTCCGTGAAGGGCGCGGGGCTGCTGGTCGCCGCGCGGACCTCGGCGAAGGACCCGAACCAGGTGGTCAGGTACGCCGTCGCGCTGCAGCCGGCCGGTGCAGGCAGGCCCACCTGGTATGCCGGGCGCAGCCTGGACGGCGACCTCAGCCTGCCCCAGGTCCGCAAGCGGTGGAAGCGGCCCCGTTATCGTCGGCTGGCGTGCTGGTGAGAGCTGCTGCAACGGGCGTCTCATCATGACTTGTGGGCCCAAACCTCGACGTCCACCCCGATGGCGTCTTTGGAGCCAACGGATTTTGGCACTTTCATACGGGCACGGACGCCAGGACCCACCAAGGTGATCCACCACTCTGTCTCCGAGAGCCACCAATCGCGGACGCGCAGCTGCACATCTGCGGGAAAATCGTCGACCCCAATTTGCTCAATCCGCTCTCGCAGAGCCACTCGCGCGATCTGAACCGCTTGAGTCTGGCTGAGAACCACTTTGGTATCAGCCTGACGAGACAGCAAGCGCGAGACGGTGGCCTTGAGCAGGTCGTAGGTCGCGTTACCCAGTACACCAGCGCTGACAGCGCCTCCTACCCAGACCATCGCGATGGTCAACAGCTCCATCTCACTGCCGCTGGCACTGCCGGTGGGTTCTACTGCGCGAGGTATGGGAGTCGGAGCCGGATACGCACCGCCGGAGTTTCGCGTCGGATACTGATCGTCGTCTGGCAATGAGGGCGTGCTGCTGCTCATGCGGTCAGGATAACGACGAACGTCGAACGGAAGGTGCCGCCGCAGGGATCCCTCAGCGGGGCGCCGGGAAATGCCACTGGTCGCCGCCCGCTTGGCATGGCGGGCCCGGTGCACCGCGGCCACCAGGTCTGGTTGCCGGTCGAGGTCGGCGGCCTACGCGGCCACCGCGTCGACCTGGTCGTGCTGCCTGCCGCCGCTGCGGCTGGCGCCGACGCGGTGCGGGTTGGCGTACCGGCTGGCCAGCAGACCGGGCGCGGGCATCTGCCTACTGCATGGCGAGACCGCACGGCCAGCGTCTGACGTCGCCCTACGCGGCGGCGGGACGCTCGCGGCGGGCAACCTGAGCTAGCGCGCGGACGACGTCGGCGGGTCGCACGGTGATCGGCTCGTCGCCGGCGGCGTCGAGCGTGGCGTAGTGCGCCTCCACGATACAGACGCATACGCGGTGCGGAGTGGGTTCCGGCTGGTGTGGTCCAGCGTGCGGGTCGAACGCGAGCGGCTGATCGCGAGATATCTGAGTTCCTGTTTGCCTCGACCCGTTGACCGCACCAGAAGTGCGAGGAACATTTGGTCCCGGCTGAACCGGCGCCGCGGACGCTGCTGCGACATCCTGATCATCCTCCGAGGCTGACAGTGGCCACTGTGCCGGGCAGCCACGGGGCATCTTGCTCCGTGGCTGCCCGGGATGTCGCTACCGGCGTAGATGTTAGTAATGGGTCACTGTTGGGCAGCAGCTTTCACAGCGAATCGGGGCGGTGGACCCCTTCGGTGTCAGAGCGTCAGGGGGCGCTCGCTTTCCGGTTGCTGGGTGTCTGGAAGCCGGTGAGGCCGGGTGTGTCATCCGTGGTCAAGGCGATCTGGTTGAGCACGAGCCCGGCCTCGCGAGGCGCCAGCGTGATCGTGTGCTCACCCGGCTCGAGCGCCATCGCGGCCGCGGCGACGCTCGTGGTGCCGTACCAGGTTTCGAACCCGGTCTCCGGCCCGGACTTGCTCGACTGGTATCGCCACTGCCCGTCGACGAGCACGTGGTAGGAGTCGGCGTCGGGGTTCGGGTTGCTCGAGTTGACGAACAGGTAGTACGTGCCAGCGGTCTGGATGTCGACGGTGAAGTCGAGCTGCGGTGGTGCTCCTGCCGCCGAACTCCCGTTGGCCTTCTCGGTCGGTCCGGCCCTGAACAACGCCTCGGCCTGAGCCGGCGAGGTCGCCAGCCAGTTCGCCTTCGCGCTGGCGTCGGCCGGTGGGACGACTTGCAGGCCGTTTCGAGCGAGGGCCCAGCCGTGCGTCCCGTTGTTGCTGCCGGTCGCGTGGGCTGCGGCACTGTTCTCGAGCGCGTCGGTCGTATCGAGGACGACCAGGCCGTCCTGTTCCAGGTACGGGCCGCCCGGCGCACCCTCGCCTCTGGTCACCGTGACAGGCGCCACCCAGGTCTCACCGCCACCGGTGGTGATGGAGACCTCGGCCTTCCCGACCCTGTGCCCGGTGACGCTCAGCCGACCGCCCTCGACGGCTACCGAGGCCGCGGTCGTGTTGTCCGACTCTGCGGCCACCACGTCCGTCACACCCTCGACCGTGCTCGTCCGGCCCACCGACGTCTCGATCGCCGGCAGCCGGTGAAGCTCCGGCATCACGCCGGGAAGTGGTGCAACGGTCGCCCTCTGGGGTGCGGCGATGTTGTTCGGGCTCTCGGGTGGGCCGACCAGGCTGTCACCGACCGCGCCGTCGCGAGTCTCGATGATGATCCGGTCGAAGAGGATCGCTGCGTCCGAGCGGTAGACCGTCAGTTCGTGCCAGCCCGGTGTGGTCACATCGACGGTGAAGTTCAGGGGTTCGATCTGACGCATGATGTTGAATCCCCAGGTACTGGTGCTCGTACCGGCGACAGAGTTTCCGCGCAGCAGGCTGGGAACCTGGTCGTCGAGCCCGATTGCCGTGCGCGCGGTTCGCGGCGTGCCGTCGTCCTCGGTGCCTTCGTTCAGCGTCGGGATCCGGTAGAAGGTCCCGGTGAACCTTCCGGTGGAGGTGAAGTAGATCCGGTATTTCAAACGGGCGGTCGTCTCGAATCCGGAGTCGACCCGGGGCGCGATCTCCGGGAAGCTACCCATCGATGCTCCCCGCTGACCTACGCCCTGAAGGGGCGCCCACCGGCTCCCGTCGGTGCCGGGCATGTTGTCGGAGAAGTGCTCGGCCTCGAGGGCCACGTATCCGTTGGCCTCCAGGTGCGCCGGCTCGGCGACCCGGCGTAGATCCACGGCGGCCCGCTCCGCGGCGACCGTGAAGGTTGCGACCGGGTCGCCGACCTTGGCGCTGTCGGCGGCGTTGAAGACCCGGATCGTCCCTGTCGTGGCTGGGTGCTTCTTGGCGACCGTCACCGTGACTCGCTGTTCTGTCGCGGTCGTGCCCGAGCGCTGTGAGAGGGTGATCCACGGGGCGTCCGCCTCGGCGACCCACTCCTGCGGGTTGGCTACGTCGTCGCGGGAGAACACGTCGAAGAACCGCTTGTCGTCGGGCGTGGCCGAGTTGAACGTCAGTGTGCCGCGGCCAGGCTCCTTGCTGCCCTCGGCGGCGGCGCCCACCGCATCGGTCGGTGCGGCCACCCGGGCATACCGGTCGTTGTTGAGCATGACCGTGCCCTCGTTCGGGAACCCTTCGGGATGGCTGTGGCCGATGGCGTGGTCCCACTTGCCGTCGCTGATCGTGTTCCAGTAGTCCTCGTCGGTGACGATGCGCTCACGGGCCTGCTTCGAGAGCAGCTCGTAGCTTCCCGCGCTGGCGTAGCGACCCTGGGCGGCAGCGAGCTGGTTCTTCCAGTAGTAGCCGATCTGCTCCGCCATGTTGCGGTAGGACCGCACTCGGTGGAGCACCTGCTGGTAGAACGCGGAGCGAGAGCGCGGGTCGAGCTTCGCGGAAACCCTCTCGAGAATCCGCACCAGATCGTTGGACTCGTTGATGTAGCGCTGGAGCTCATCCCCGTCCGAGGTGGCGCTGAACGGAAAGACCTGACCGGTGTGGATCCTTCCGGAGTTCGCGTTGGACGAGTTGACCTCCCCCCAGAACTCGGCACGCTTGGTGTTCTCGAGCGCGTCGAACCTTTCCAGCGCGTCAACGACCACAGCAGTGTCGTTGCCCCTCAGCCTGAATTCGCGCTGCACGTGCTCGGTGAGGAACTTGCTGCCGATGGTCGTCTCGTCATAGCCCTCGACGTCCCATGCGAGCTTGGCGAACAGGTCGAGCTTGATCTCGCCGGGCTTGATGTCCCCGACATTGAGGATCCAGTAGCGCCCCGCACCGGAATTCCACGCCCGACGCAGCTGCTGCACCATCAAGGACATCGGCGTCGAGTTCAGCCACAGGTAGCTCTTCGGCTCACCCCAGTAGGAGATGTGGTAGTAGACGCCGTTCCCACCGGACCGGGCGGCTTCGGTCGGCGTGGGCACCTGGCGCAGATAGCCCTGATTGTCCTCGGCCCACATCAGGGTCACGTCGTCGGGGATGTGGTCCTTCAGCCCGGCGTTGTAGAGATCGTTCATCTCCTTGTAGGGGATGAAGACCTGCGGCACGGCGTCGGCGCTGCCGTAGACCTCCGCGATCATCTTGCGCTGTTCGCGAATGACGTCGGCCTCCATCTCGACCTTGTCCTTGAACCCGTACGGGTTACCGGGTGTGAACACCGCATCGCTGTCGTGCACACCGCGGATACCCAAGGCAAGGATGTTCTCGAAGTCGGCGTTGGCGACCACCCGCTGGCGCCAGTACTCCAGGATCGCGGGCTTGTTGATCGAATAGTTGAAGGCCGCCACGGCGTCCGAGCCCTTGATGTCGAGCGCGTCCTTGTTGCGGTCGTACCACTGGCGCCATTCGCCCTCGTTGTTGCGCAGCATCAGCTCCGCGTGCGACGAGGAAGCGACCACGCCGAACGCTGCCGCCTCACGCGCGTTGATCGGCGTCCCCTCGTCGTACGTCCCGGTGTCGGTGACCGCGTTGAACGCCGTCGAAGACAAGTGCATCGCGGGCCACAGCGTGTTCAGCCTCAGCCGCAGCATCAGCTCGTAGACGTGCCGGTAGAAGTTGACATCGGGCGTGCCGTTGCCGGTGGGGAACTTCCGCTTCGCCCACGCGATGGTGCGTTCCTCGTCGTTGATGAAGAATCCGCGGTACCTGACGTCCGGCCCGTCGTCGACCCGGGTCTTGCCCTTGACGTCGATGTCGTCTCGATGTTTGACCGGCACGTCGCTGTACCAGTACCAGGGTGAGACGCCGATCTCCTCGGAGATCGAGTAGATCCCGTAGATCGTCCCTCGGGCATCACTTCCCGCGATCACCAGTGCCTTGTCGACCCCGGGGACCGGGTCGGTGATGGTCTTGGCCGCGTACGCCTCCCACCTGCCTTCGATGCCAGCGGCCTCGTCGAACTTGCCGGCTTCGACGATCTCGTCGATCAGCCGGCTCTGACCGATCTGGCCGACGATGATCGCGGTCTTCTGGCCCACTGCCTTGGTCAGCAGGGCCGGCAGTTTGCGCCGGTCGGCCTCCGCCAACCGCGCTTCCTTGGCCGACTCGTCGTCGACGAACACGCTCTGCACGTCACCGGGATCGATCGCCCCGGTCACCATGGCGACGTCCTGCCGCAGGTCCTGAACCGCGCGGCGCACCTGCGTGTAGTCCCGATCGCCGTGGTCGCCACCGTAGGACGGGTCGATCAGGATCGGAGAGGTCGTCCGACCGTCGAAGATGGTGAAGTCGCCCGGCGATGCGTGCGCCGGCGTCACCCCCACCGACGTCAGGGACGCGGCCAGCACAACGCCGGTCGCGGCGGCCGCGGACCACCGCCTGACCCGACCCGCGATACTGCGCTGGGCGTTCTGCACACCTCGAGTTCTTTGTCCGGGCAGCGACATCCCTCGCTCCTCTCCTCCGGTACGTCATCTTGTTTGCGGTCACGGGGTGATCGGATTTGGCTGCACCCGCTGCTCTGCGAGCGGGTCCAGGTGACGGAAGCGCCTTGGCGGCGTCGTCATCGCTGTTGCGGAGGATGACCTGAGGTCGATGTCGTCGGTGTTGTCCTGCCCCACCGGGAGCCACGGCGGAACGGGCTGTCGACGTCGAGGAGGGTCAGCCGCATCGTGCGGCTGTGCAGCCCGCGTGGATGCCGGGCAGACTAGTTGCGGACGACGACGGAGATCGCGGAGAGCGTCGAGTGCCCGTCGACCGGCGGCCTCGGCCCCGACGTCAGAACGGTTGAGAACGTTTCGGACCGTGCCGGACCGAAACTTGCGGTGTTGTACGGCGGGTTTCCCTGTTTCGATTCGTACGCCCTCATTGGGCCAGCCGGGCGTAGGCCTCCCGCGGGAGGCGGTAGGCCAGGTCGGCTGCCGTCTCGATCGCCTCGTCCTCGGTCAACCGGTGTTCCAGGACGAGACGGGCCAGGTAGCCGGCGTCGACGCGCCGGGCGAGGTCGTGCCGGGCCGGGATGGACAGGAACGCCCGGGTGTCGTCGACGAACCCTGAGGTGTTGTAGAACCCGGCCGTCTCCGTCACCAGCTCGCGGAAGCGGCGCATCCCGTCGGGGCTGTCCAGGAACCACCACGGCGCACCGAGGCGTACGGCGGGGTAGACGCCGGCGAGTGGGGCGAGCTCTCGGGAGTAGACCGTCTCGTCGACCGTGAAGAGCACCAGCCGGAATCTCGGGTTGCGGCCGAAGGCGTTGAGCATCGGCCGCAGCGAGCGGGTGAACTCGGCCGTGACCGGGATGTCGAAGCCGAGGTCGGAGCCGAAGTCGCGGTGGATTTCGGGATCGTGGTCGCGGAGCACGCCGGGGTGAATCTGCATGACCAGGCCGTCGTCGCAGGACATCCGGGCCATCTCGTAGAGCATGTGACCGGCGAAGGCTTCGGTCGCGTCGGGGCTGACGGTGCCGCGGTGCGCCTCGGAGTAGATCTGCCGTGCCTCGGCCGGGGTCAGCGGCTGGGCGGTGGCGGTGAGGTGGCCGTGGTCGGTGGCGCGGGCGCCGGCCGCCACGAACGCTGCGCGCCGCGCGCCCAGTGCCGCGAGGTAGCCGTCGTAGTCGCCGGTGTCCTCGCCGGTCAGCTCCTGGAGCTGCTCGAGCTGGCGGGCCCAGCCGGGGTGGCCGACATGGGTCAGGGCGTCCGGGCGGAAGGTGGGCACCACCCGTTCGCCGAGCCCCGCCTCGCGGAGCCGGGCGTGGTCGTGCAGCGGCGACGTCGCGGAGTCCGTGGTGGCCATCAGTTCGATGTTGAAGGTGTCGAGCAGGGTGCGCGGCCGCAAGCCCGGCTCGGACAGTCGTGCGTCGATGAGGTTGTAGAGCTCGTCCGCGGTGTCGGGCCCGGGGGTGAGGTCGAGCTTGAGCACTTCGGCGATCTCGTGCTCCAGCCAGTAGCGGCTGGGGGTGCCGCGGAACAGGTGCCAGTGGGCGCAGAACAGCCGCCAGATGGCGCGGGGGTCGGTTTCGGCTACCGTGCCGTCGAGGCGGGGGACGCCGAGTTGGTCGAGGGTGACGCCCTGCGAGACGAGCATCCGGGTCACGTAGTGGTCCGGCACGACCAGCAGGTGAGCCGGGTCGGAGAAGCGCTCGTCGTCGGCGAGGACGGCCGCGTCCACGTGCCCGTGCATACAGAGCAGCGGCAGTTCCCGCGTGGAGTGGTAGATGCGGCGGGCTACGGCGCGGACGTCGTCGCCGGCCGGTAGCGCGCGGTCGGGATGCAGACGCAGCTGTGCCACGAACTTCTCCTCTGCGGCTTCGATGGGACGGGCCCTGAAAAGGATTGCATCGATGAGTCTCTGTCACAAGGGTGGTGTCAGCAGAGCCAGGAAACATTCATGCGCAACAGTATTGACAGGGTTCTGCAATCGCTTTCAGACTTCGGACGTGACGGTTCCACGATCGAGGAGGTGAACCGTTGCGCACGACGATCCGCGAGGTGGCCCGGGAAGCCGGCGTGTCACCGTCGACCGTGTCCCGGGCCCTGTCGATGCCCGGACTGGTCAACCCGGTGACCCGGGAACGGGTGCTGCGCGCCGCCAAGCGGTTGGGTTACGAACCCAACCGGGCCGCGCGGGGTCTCATCACCGGCAGGACCGGCAACCTGGGGCTGATCGTGCCGGACCTGGCCAACCCGTTCTTTCCCAGCCTGGTGAAGGGTGTGCAGGCCAGGGCCCGGGAGGCGGACTACGCCGTATTCCTGGCCGACTCCGACGAGGACCCGGCCGCCGAGAGCGATCTGGTACGGGTCCTCGCCAAGCAGGTCGACGGGCTCATCCTCTGCTCTCCCCGAGGGCGTGAGGAGGACATCCTCACCCTCGCCGCGACCACGACCCTGGTCATGGTCAACCGGCGCTTCGGGCGGGTGCCGTCCGTCGTCTTCGACAACTCCGACGGGATCCGGCAGGCCGTCGCGCACCTGGCGGCGCTCGGCCACACCCGGGTGGCCTGGGTCGGTGGTCCGCGCACGTCCTGGTCCAACCGCGACCGGATCCGGGCGCTACGCTCGGCGACCGACGCGGCCGGGATGGACCTGTACGTGGCCGGTCACTTCCCGCCCCAGTTCGAGGGCGGGATCGCCGCGGCGGATCTCATCATCGCCTCCGGTGTCACGTCCGTCATCGCCTACAACGACGTCATGGCGCTGGGCCTGCTCGGCCGGCTCCGGGACCGCGGATTGCGCGTACCGCAGGACATCAGCGTGATCGGCATCGACGACATTCAAATGTCGTCGATGTCGTCGCCCACGCTCACCACCGTTTCGCTCACCAAGGGGCAGGCCGGCCGCGCCGCCGTCGACCTGCTGCTGTCGCTGCTGGAGCAGCCCGACGGCGTGCGCAAGCCGCGCCGGGAACTCCCCACCCAGCTGCTGGTTCGCGCCTCGACCGGGGTCGCGCCGACCGACTGACATTCGGCCGAAAGGACGCGCCCCCACCCACCACCACCCCGTGACTGACGACCGAGAGAGGGAAGTTTCATGGGCATCACCCGGCGGAGCGCCCTGATCGCCGCAGCATCGTCCCTGCTGACCGTTACCGCCGCCTGCGGCGCCCCGGACAACTCCAGTGGCTCCGGCGGCAACAGCGACGGCGAGGTTCCCGACAAACCGAAGAAGGCCGTGGCGCTGAACATCCTCGACGTCGCGGGCAACCTGCAACTGACCCAGGGGATGATCGACGAGTTCGTCAAGAAGAACCCGGACGTCATCTCCCGGGTGACCTACTCCAAGTCGCCCGCCCCGGAACTGGTCGGCAAGATCAAGGCCCAGCAGAACGCCGACCGGGTGGACATCGGCCTGGTGCTCACCGGCGTCGACGGTCTCGCGGCCGGCATCGACCAGGGCCTGTGGCTCGACGTCCTGCCGAAGTTCCAGAGCCGGCTGACCGGCATGAACAACTATCTCGCGCCGGCCGCCGAGATGCAGAAGCTCGCCGGCAACGCGGGCGTGACCGTCACCTACTACCCGTCCGGCCCGCTGCTGGAGTACCTGCCGGCGACCGTGGCGACCCCACCGACCAGCGCGGAGCAGCTGCTCGCGTACGCCAAGGCCCACCCCGGCAAGGTCCAGTACGCCCGCCCGTCGAACTCCGGTCCCGGGCGTACCTTCCTGATGGGGCTGCCCTACATCCTCGGCGACAAGGACCCGAAGGACCCGGTGAACGGGTGGGAGAAGACCTGGGCCTACCTCAAGGAGCTCAACCAGTACGTCGACTACTACCCGTCCGGTACCACCGAGACGATGAAGAACCTGGCCAACGGGTCGGTACACGTGATCGCGTCGACGACCGGCTGGGACATCAACCCCCGCGTGCTGGGCACCGTGCCGAAGGAAGCCAAGGTCACCTCGCTGCAGGGGTTCCACTGGGTGACCGACGCGCACTACGCGGTGATTCCGAAGGGCGCGTCGACGGACACCCAGGCTGCGGTGCTGGCCCTGCTGGCGTTCATGCTCACCCCTGAGCAGCAGGCCAAGGCGTACGACGACGGCTACTTCTACCCCGGCCCGGCGGTGCAGGGCGTGAATCTGTCCGACGCGCCGCAGAAGAGCCAGGACGCCATCCGGGACTACGGCCGGCCGGAGTACGAGTCGCTCATCGCGAACAACCCGACGGAGGTGCCGCTGGACGCGAAGGCCCTGGTGGCGGCGTTCGACCAGTGGGACCGCGAGATCGGTAGCGGGAAGGTCAAGCAGGGATGACCGCCGGCACCAAAGCCTTCACCCAACTGCGACTGGACGGCGTGTCGCGTCGCTTCGGCGGCCAGGACGCGCTGCGCGACCTCGACCTGACCATCGAGGCGGGCGAGTTCGTCGCCCTCCTCGGTCCCTCGGGCTGCGGCAAGTCCACCGCGCTGAACTGCCTCGCCGGGCTGCTGCCCCTGACCGGGGGCAGCATCTGGCAGGACGACCGGCGCATCGACACGCTGCCACCGGAGCGCCGCGGCTTCGCCATGGTGTTCCAGAACTACGCGCTGTTCCCGCACATGTCCGTACGCGCCAACATCGCGTTCGGGCTGCGGATGCGGCGGCTGCCCAAGGACGAGATCCGTCGCCGCACCCAGGAGGCGGTCCACCTGGTACGCCTCGAGGAGCACGCCGACAAGCTGCCCGGCCAGCTCTCCGGCGGGCAGCAGCAGCGGGTGGCGATCGCTCGTGCGGTCGTCCTGGAGCCGTCGCTGGTGCTGATGGACGAGCCGCTGAGCAACCTCGACGCCAAGCTGCGCCTCGAGATGCGTACCGAGATCCGCCGGCTGCACCAGTCGCTGGGCCTCACCACGGTCTACGTGACGCACGACCAGGAGGAGGCGCTCTCACTGGCCGATCGCCTGGTGGTGCTGCGGGCCGGCCGGGTGCAGCAGATCGGTTCGCCGCGGGAGCTGCACACCCGCCCGGCCAACTGGCACGTCGCCGACTTCATGGGCTACCGCAACCTCTGGGCGATGCGGGTGGGGGAGGCGGTGGACGACACCGTCGCCGTCGAGCTGGACGGCTTGCGGCTCGTCGGCGTCCCCGTCGGCCCGGCGGGGCCGGGCGACGAGGTGATCGTCGCGGTGCGCCCCGAAGACGTCCGGGTCGATCAGGCCGGCGCGACGACCAACGCGGTGCCGGCGGAGATCGAGGTGGTCGAGTACCAGGGCCGGGAACTGGCCGCGGAGGCGGTCACCGCCGCCGGCGCCCGGGTCCACCTGCGTACCGACCAGCGGGTGGCGCCCGGCGACCGGGTCACCCTGAGCATCGACCCGCAGCGGCTGCTCGTCTTCCCCAGCGACGCCACTGCCACGCGGGCCGTCGACGGGGAGTCGGCCGTGGTCGAGGAACCAGGGCTGGTCGGATGAGCGTCACGACCCCCACCCCCGTGGCGGCCTCCGCCGGACCCCCGCCGCCGACGCGGGCCCACTGGCAGCACCGCCTCGCCGAACGAGGCGTCGATCGTCAACTGTGGCTACTCACGCCGGCGCTGCTCTTCGTCGTGCTGCTCTTCCTCTACCCGTTCTTCTACGGACTGGGCCTGTCCTTCCAGCCCACCGAAGGCGGCCCCTTCAGCGACTACGCGCGCTTCTTCAGCGACGCCTACCAGCGCGGCACGATCTGGACCACCCTCGGCCTGTCGCTGCCCGCCGCGCTGCTCAACGTGGTCGCCTCGGTGCCGATCGCGTACCGGATGCGGGGACGGTTCCGTGGCAAGCGGCTGGTCACGATCCTGCTGGTGGTGCCCATCACCCTCGGCACCGTGCTCACCGCCCAAGGCCTGCTGAACTTCCTCGGCCCGACCGGATGGTTCAACCGGGTGCTGACCGCGCTGCACCTCACCGACGAACCGATCCGGCTCGTCCACAACTACTGGGGCGTCTTCTTCTCGCTGGTCATCACCGGGTTCCCCTTCGCGTTCCTGCTCGTCCTGTCGTACCTGTCCGGCATCGACCCGACACTGGAACGCGCCGCGGCGACCCTCGGCGCCGGCTGGTGGCAGCGGTTCCGCATGATCACCCTGCCGCTGCTGATGCCCGGACTGGCCACCACGTTCTGCCTGACCTTCGTCCTCGCGTTCAGCGTGTTCCCGTCGGCGGTCCTGGTCGGCAACCCGGCCGGCGAGACCCGGGTCATCTCGATCGCCGCCTACCAGGCGGCCTACGAACAGTACGACTACCCCTACGCGTCGGCGATCGCGATGATCATGGGGCTCATCGAGCTGGTGGTCATCTCGGTGGTGCTGTTCGCCCGCACCCGCTTCTACACCGGATCCACGGGAGGCAAGGGCTGATGGTCACCACCACCGCGGCAACCGACGTGCGTACCCGGCGGCGAATCACCGCCCGCCCCGCCGCCTGGCTCGTCTGGGGCGCGGTCATCTTCTTCTTCCTGAACCTGCTGGGCGTCGTCGGATCCGTGCTCGTCAGCTCGTTCGGCCGGCGCTGGTTCAACACCTGGCTCCCCGACGGCTACACCACCAAGTGGTACGGCGAGGCATGGACCGAGTTCGCGCTGTTCCAGGTGATCAAGGTGACCCTGGAGGTCTCCCTGCTCGTCGTGGGACTGTCGCTGGTGATCGGCGTACCGGCGGCCTATGTGCTGGCGCGCCGGAACTTCCCCGGGAAACGGGCCATCTACCTGATCTTCCTGCTCCCGATCTTGATGCCGCCGATCACCTACGGCATCCCGCTGGCGACCGTGCTCTACAAGTTCGGCTTCGCCGGCCACCTCTCCGGCGTCGTGCTGGCGAACCTCGTCCCGTCCGTGCCGTTCGTGATCCTCACCATGACACCGTTCATCGAGCAGATAGACCCCCGGATCGAAAGCGCGGCCCGGATGTGCGGAGCCGGCATGCGCTCGGTGTTCCTGCGGGTGCTGGCGCCCCTGCTGCTGCCGGGGATGCTCGCTTCGGCGATCCTCGTCCTGGTCCGGACGGTCGGCATGTTCGAACTCACCTTCCTCACCGCCGGCCCGGACTCGCAGACCCTCGTCGTCGCGCTCTACTACTCGATGTCCGCCGCCGGCATCCGCGCCCAGCAGTCGGTCGACGCCATGGCGGTCATGTACACCGCGATGATGCTGGTGCTGCTCGTCATCGCCCTCCGGTACGTCAACCCGACGCAGCTCGTCGCCCGGGTGAAGGAGGAACCGGAGCCATGAGGACCACCGACGCCCCGGCCATCGTGACCCGCCCGGAAGGCACACCCGTGGTGAGGGAGGCGAACCGATGAGCCTGGTGCTCCTGTACGACAGCGACGACGTCGCGGTGGCGACCACGCCGATGAAAGCGGGGGAGCCGTTGGCGCTGCCGGGGGTGGCGGGCACGACGCTGCGCGACGACGTACCCGCCGGACACAAGGTCGCCCTGCGCGACCTTCCCGCCGGATCGCCGGTACGCAAATACGGCCAGGTGATCGGCCGGGCCCTGGCGAAGATCCGCGCGGGCGAGCACGTGCACACGCACAACCTCGGGATGCCCCAGGACGCGGCCGCCCGGCTCGCGGGTGATACGGCGGTGTCCGTTCCGAGGCTCCCCGCCGACCTGCGCCGCACCTTCCACGGCTACCGCCGCCCCGACGGACGGGTCGCCACCCGCAACTACGTCGGCGTCCTGACCACCGTCAACTGCTCGGCCACCGTCGCCCGGAAGATCGCCCGGGTCACCGAGGACGACGCGGAAGCGCTCGACGGCGTCGACGGCGTCGTCGCACTGACCCACGGCACCGGCTGCGGGATGGCCGCCCAGGGCGAAGGGTGGGACCTGCTGCGTCGTACCCTCGCCGGCTACGCCCGCAACCCGAACATCGGGGGCCTGGTCGTGATCGGGCTCGGCTGCGAGGTGAACGCGGTGGCCGGGCTCATGACCGACCTCGGGGTCGCCGAGCACGTGCCGGTGTCGTCGTACACCATCCAGGAGCTCGGTGGCACCTCCGCCGCGGTCGCCCGCGGCGTCGAGCTGGTCCGAGGCATGATGCGCGACCTCGCCGGCACGCCACGCACCGAGGTGGGCGTCGAGGAACTCGTGCTCGGCCTGCAATGCGGCGGGTCCGACGGCTGGTCCGGACTCACCGCGAACCCGGCCCTCGGGGTGGCCTCGGACCTGCTGGTGGCGGCCGGCGCGACGTCCGTGCTCGGCGAGACACCGGAGATCTACGGCGCCGAACACCTGCTGGCCGCACGCGCCACCAGCCCCGAAACCGCCGACGCGTTGATGGAGCGGATCCGGTGGTGGGAGGAGTACACCGGACGGCAGGGCACGACGATGGACGCCAACCCGTCCCCGGGCAACAAGGCCGGCGGCATCACCACCATCCTGGAGAAGTCGCTGGGCGCGGTGGCGAAGGCCGGCAGGAGCCCGCTCGCCGCAGTGCGGCACTACGCGCAGCCGATCCCGCGACCCGGGCTCGTCTTCATGGACACACCCGGCTACGACCCCGTCTCGGTGACCGGGATGGTCGCGGGCGGCGTGAACCTCATCTGCTTCACCACCGGACGCGGCTCGGTCTTCGGCAGCCGTCCGGTCCCGACCGTCAAACTCGGCACCAACGCCGAACTGGCCAGCCGGATGGCCGGCGACATCGACCTGGACTGCTCGCCGATCGTCGAGCAGGGCGTCTCCCTCGAGGAAATGGGCCGGCGGGTCTACGACCTGCTGCTGGACGTGGCGTCGGGCCGCCGCAGCGCCAGCGAGGAACTGGGCCTCGGCGGTGAGGAGATCGTCCCGTGGCAGTTGGGCGCCGTGCTGTGAGCGACACGCAGCGGTTGAGCCTCGACGCGCTGGACCGGCTCGGACGCAACGTAACGTTCATCCCGCCGGCGGTGGATCCGCGCGCGCTGCGCGTCGGCGTCGTGCACCTCGGGATCGGCGCGTTCCACCGGGCGCACCAGGCAGTCTTCACCGAGCTGGCCATGGCGGCCGCCGGGCGCGACGACTGGGGCATCGCGGGGGTCACCCAACGGTCGACGTCCGTACGCGACCAGCTCATGCCGCAGGACAACCTCTACTCGGTGCTGGAGCGGGGCCCCGGCGCAGCGCCCCTGCACGTCGTCGGCAGCGTCCGCGAGGTGCTCTTCGGGGCGGGCGACCCAGCGGCGGTCGTCGACCGGATCGCCGATCCGGCGGTACGGGTTGTCACCCTCACCGTGACCGAGAAGGGCTACCGCCGCGACGGCACCGGCCGGTTGGACCGGTCCGACCCGGAGGTCGCCGCCGACCTCGCCGGGCGCCCGCCCCGCACCGTCGTCGGACAGCTCGCCCGCGGGCTGCAGCGCCGCTCGGCCGGCGCGGCCGGACCGGTCACCGTGCTCTCCTGCGACAACCTCGTCGGCAACGGCGAGGTCCTGCGCGGGCTCGTGCACGACTTCCTGGACGCGCTCCCGGAGGCCGAGGCGGGCCCGCTCGCCGAATGGATCGCCGCCTCCGTGCGCTTCCCGTCCGGCATGGTCGACCGGATCGTGCCGGCCACCACCGACGACGATCGCGCCGACGTCCGGACGGTGCTGGGGCTCGACGACCAGGGCGTCGTGGTGGCCGAACCGTTCCGCCAGTGGGTGATCGAGGACGACTTCGCGGCCGACCGACCTGCCTGGGACCTCGCCGGCGCGGTGTTCACCGACGACGTCGCCACCTGGGAGTCGGTGAAGCTGCGCATGCTCAACGCCACCCATTCGCTGCTCGCCTACCTGGGGGCCCTGCGCGGTCACGACACCATCGCGGCCGCGCTCGCCGACGACGAACTCGCCACCGCAGCCGAGGCGCTGATGGTCGAGGACGTGACGCCGACCCTGCGCGTGCCCGACGGCCTGGACCTGGCCGGCTACCGGCGGCAGGTGCTGGAACGGTTCGCCAACCCGGCGCTGCGCCACCGGACCGTACAGGTCGCCATGGACGGGTCCCAGAAACTGCCAGTCCGGCTGCTCGGCACCGTCCGCGACCGTCTGGCCGCCGGGGCGATCCCGCGGCAGGCCGCACTCGCGGTCGCGGCCTGGATGGTGTACGTGGCGAAGGGTCGGGACGCCAGCGGACGCGAACTACCGCTCGACGACCCGCTGGCCGACCGGCTCAAAGTGGCCGCAGCCGCCGGTGCGGGCGACCCCAAGCGACTGGTCGACTCGCTGCTGAACGTCGAGGAGGTCTTCGGTGTGGACCTCCCCGGCCAGGACGGATTCCGGACCGTCCTGGCCGACCACGTCGCCCGGCTCACCGCCTGAGACCTGCTGACGGAGGTGAGTGCGTAGGTTCCCGGTACAGCCGGTGTAGACGATCGTTGGCGCGACCGAGGCGGCGTGCGCGCGGGGGTGCGGCGAGCGTCGGCGGCCGCACGCCTCGACGCCGGCGCGGATCGCTGGGGTCGCGGCGGCGACCCGGTCGCGGACGGCCCCGCAGGCGGTCATGTCGAAGACCCGGGGCGGGGACTGCGGCGGCCGAACGTACGGAACGCCGGTCCGACGTCGCTGCTGCTTTGACCGGCAAGGTTCGCCGGGCTGGCGGGCCAGTCGATCCTGGAGCTGATTCGGTGAGAGTTCGCGTAGCGCGGGGCTCGTACGGCTCGGCCAGGGCGTCGTCGTACCCCGGGCGTAGCGTCCAGGCGGGGTCAGGTTCATGCTCAACGGTTGACGGAGGAGCGGGTTGACGACTACGACAGGCGAGCCTGTGGTGATGGTGTCCCGGCGCATCGGCGCCCCAGCGGGGGACATCTTCCGGATCCTGGCCGATCCCAGACGGCACGCGGACCTCGACGGTTCGGGGATGCTGCGCGGTGTCGTCTCCGACGCCGTGGTCTCGGGCGTGGGCGACGTCTTCGTGATGCGGATGCACTACGAGCGCTACGGCGACTACGAGATGAACAACCACGTCGTCGAGTACGAGCCGGACCGCCGCATCGGCTGGGAGCCCAGGCCCGGTCGCGGGCACCCGGACGCCACCGAGCCCGGGGCCGCCTGGGGCCACCAGTGGATTTTCGACCTGGTGCCGGACGGAGCCGGGGCGACGGTCGTGACCGAGATCTTCGACGGTTCGCGCATGCCGGAGGACAAACGCGCGGAAGTGAACAGTGGGCGTGCCTGGTGGCAGACGCAGATGGCGAGCACCCTGGAACGTCTCGCCGATCTGTGCGCCGCGCGGTGAACACCGACCTCGACGCCCTCTAGTACTCCAACGTCACTTAATCTCTCGGGCGGCTTGACGGCGGATCAAGCACCGGAGCCCTTTATATGGGCCACGGAGCACGCTCGGTGCCGACAACCGCCCCGCCGCGTCGCCGAGGTCGCCCGTAGCTGGGTGCGGTGATCGCGTCAGGCGCAGAGCCCTGTCATTACGGCTACGCACCAGGGTTGACAACCTTTGTTGTCGAGCGGACCCTGAATGTGAGCTACCTGGCGAGAGGAGTCGCACCATGCGGGATCTGACACCGGACGAGCAGCAGGAGCTGCGGCGGGAGCTGGGTGCTGTCGCCGCCGATTGGGCGCGGCGGCTGACGGCCGCCGGCCCCGGTGCCCGGGCCACAGGCGACCGCGAGTCGGGGGACGCGGAGCGGATGTTGGTCGCCCACCTGGCGCGCATGGCGGCAGGGGAACAGATGCGCCGCCTGCTCGCTGACCTCGTGTCCGACAGCGCGGAGGAAGCGGTGCAATGTGGTGCCGGCTATCCCGAGCTAGGCGCGGCGGTAGGTGCCAGCCGGCAAGCGGCACGAAAGCGTTGGCCCCACCTGCCGATCTCGAAGAAGCGTGCCGGCGATTGGAAGCAGCCGCCCGGAGGCCTCGGTTCCCAGGCCGGCGAGAGTTACCTGGGATATCCGAAGGGAGTGGCCTAATACTCCAACTCACTTGATCTTTCGACCGGCTTGGTGACCGAGTCTGCGCTGGTAGTGGGATCGTCGGGCTCGCGCTTGGGATGTTCGTCGCCACGTTGACCAGTGCAGGGTGTGTGCTGGTGGGAGTGGTTGGGTGAGGACGAAGGCGTTGAGGAGTCGGCGGATCTCGGCGACGGTCAACGCGATGGTCTCGGGGTCGGAGTCGGGCTGCTGCGCGGCGAGGATGGTCAGGACGGCCAGGGCGAGCATGGCCAGGGTGATGAAGCGGTGCCAGCCGGTCCAGCCGCGGACCTGGTAGTGGTCCAGGCCGACCTGGCCTTTGCCGGTTTGGAACAACGCCTCGATGCTCCAGCGGGATCCGGCGACGGTCACGAGGGTGTGCAGCGGCACCGGGCGGGGTGACCAGCACAGGTAGAAGGCGAGCTGACCGGTGGTGCGGTTTAGGCGGATGAGCAGCCACCGATGCTCATCCGGCCGAATGGCGGTGGTGATCCAGGCCCACACATAGTCGCGGGGACCTTTCGCACCCGGCCCGCAACTGGCAGGTAGAGCCGGCGGTCGATCATCGCCCGCCCCGCCGGTGACACGTAGGCCAGGAACACCCCGACCTGGCTGTTCTCGACACGACCGGCGGTGCCCGTGTACTGCCGCTGCACCGCGACCGAACACACACCCTTCTTCAGGAAGCCGGTCTCGTCGGTGACCAGTACGGCGTCGGGGTGGCCGAGCCGCTCGATCAGCCGGTCACGCACGTCATCGCGGACGGCGTCGGCGTCCCACACCGCCGTACGCAACAGCCGCTGCATTGCCTGCGGGTCGGCGTGACCGGCGCGTTCCGCGAGGGACAAGCAGGTCTTCCGCTCTACCGTCGACAGCAGCCCTTCGACGAACTGCTCGGCGGTCCGACGTGGCTCCGCCCGCACGAACCGATCAGCGACACGCGTCACCACCTCGTCCAGGATGACCCGCCACCCGGTCGGGTCTACGCTGTGGCACACGGCCACCCACGGTCTTCGGTTGTCCTCACAAACCATCGATAATCAACGCGGTGGCCGTCCTCATGCCCGCGCCACGCCCAACGACGAAGCCAAGTGACGTTGGAGTACTAGGCCCCCTGGACCACTCTGAAACCCTTTGCGCCTACCTGACGGCAACAAATGGCGGAGGCATCCGTCAATGCGTCCGAGGGTTGAAACAAGTTTCAAACGCGATCGTGGTCCGGCCGGTTCGCTGTCAGCGGGAGGTTCGCCCACCCGCCCGACGGCGATCGCCGGGGACGAAGATCGATTCTGAAACAAGTTTCAAGCGGGTAACGCATTGACCGATGTTCAACTGTTTGGTGTCGTGAAGGTCGGACCGCAAACGATTTCAGGGTCCGCGCGGTCCCCGACGCGGTTCGGAGGAGAGATCATGTCGCCGATGACGGATCCCGCCATCACCCGACGCGGGCTGCTCGGTCTAGGGGCGGCTGCCACCGCCGCCACGACGCTTACCGGCGTCACTGGACCTGCGCGGGCGGCGAGTCCGGATGACATCACCCCGCCGGGCGACGCCGCCGCGGATCTCCTCCGACAGTGGCGGGAGGATCCAGGCAGCCATCCGTTACTTCCGGACGTGTCGACCGCCGGCTACCGGCTCGGCCAGCGGCCCCCGCGACCACGGGTCACCACGAAAGTCACCGATTTCGGCGCCCGGCCGGACGGAACGGACTGCACCGAGGCGTTCAACGCGGCCGTACGCCACGCCGGCGAGCACGCCGGGGGAGTGGTGCTGGTGCCACCCGGGACCTGGACACTCACCGGACCGGTCTGGATGCACTGGTCGGGGGTGGTGCTGCGCGGCGCCGGCCGGGATGCCACCGTGCTGCACTGCACCCGTACCCTCGACGACGGATACCGGCCGAACCGCCAGCCCAACGGCAACAGCCGCTGGTCATGGACCGGCGGACAGATCTGGTTCCTCGCGCCCGAGCGACGTGCCCGCTCCGAGGCCGAGGACTACGCGGGCACCGAGGGATGGCTGCTCGGTGACGTGCTCGCCGAGGTCGGCGCCGCCTCCCGCGGCCAGCGGACCCTGGTGGTCTCCGGCACCAACCGGCTCACCCCCGGCGACATGGTCGTGCTCGAGTGTCAGAACCCACCAGACGCGAGCCTGCTGCGCCACCTCGCCGGCGACGTGCCCGGCACCCGGGACTACGACTGGCCCCGCGGCGCACCGCAACTCGTCACCGAATCCGGCGGGCAGTACGTGCAGTACGCGACCCTGCAGTGGCCGGTGCGGGTGGCAGTGGTACTCGGCGACCGGATGGTCCGGCTGGCGCAGCCCCTCAAGTACGACCTGCGGCCCGGCTGGCCGGCCCGGCTACGCGCGATCGGCCCCACCGTCCACGACGCCGGCGTCGAACATCTCACGGTCCGCAACGAACCCGTACCGCAAACCGCGCACAACCGGCACCCAGGCTCGAACGGGGTGTGCTTCCAAGCGGTCCACGATTGCTGGGCGCGGGACGTCCGCGTGGAGAACTGCGACCTCGGATTCGGGCTGACAACCGCCAAGTCGGTCACCATCACCGGAGTGACCGTCGGCGGGCGCGCCGCCCACCACAGCTTCGCCTGCCGGATGCAGTCGAACGACAACCTGGTGGAGGACTTCGAGATCGAACGTTTCACCGTGCCGGTACCCTCCGGCGCGATCCACCACGGCCTCAACGTGGAGGGGCTCTCGGCCGGCAACGTCTACCGCAGCGGGCGCATGGCGGAAGGCACCTTCGACACCCACCGCGCACTGCCCTTCGAGAACGTCCGGACCGACATCACGCTGGAGAACAACGGCCGCGTGGGCGGATCCGCCGCCTCCGGCCCGCTGTTCGGCGCGCGGATGACGCACTGGAACGTGCGCATCACCAACGGCCGGCCGTACGCGATCACGATTGCCGACGTGGCGCCGCGCAGCGTGACCGTCGGCGTGCAGGGCGTCGAGGACACCGACAGTGGACTGCCCCGCGACTTCCCCGGCGACCTGGAATCACTGCTCGCCGACCACGGGTCGGCACCATCCGTCAAAGACCTCTACCTCGCCCAACGCGGACGGCACTAGCTTTCCGCACCTGCCCCAGAAAGACACCCCCGTACCGAGTCCTGTGTCAGCTGGAGCCCGGGAGAGTGCGATGACCACCGAACACAGCAGGCGTAACGTCCTTCGCTGGGCGGCAGCGACAGGCGCCGCCGCAGCCCTGACGCCGCTGCTCGGCAGTCACGCGCACGCCGATCCGACGCCCAACGGCAACCCATGGGCCCGCGCCCGGTACATCAGCGCCAAGGTGCGCCGCCCACACTTCCCGGACCGCTGGTTCGACGTCACCCGGTACGGCGCGGTGGGCGACGGCGCCACCGACTGCACGCGGGCCATCCGACGTGCCGTCGAGGCCTGCCACGCCGCCGGGGGTGGTCACGTGCTGGCGCCCGCCGGCCGCTTCGTGACCGGCCCCATCCACCTGCGCAGCAACGTCGACCTGCACGTCACCGCCGACGCCGTGGTGCTGTTCAGCCAGGACCCGGCCGACTACCTGCCCGCCGTGCTGACCCGGTTCGAAGGCGTGGAGCTCTACAACTACTCGCCGCTGATCTACGCCTACGGTCAGGAGAACATCGGCGTCACCGGCGCCGGAACGCTGGACGGCCAGGCGGACGACGCGCACTGGTGGCCGTGGAAGGGCAAACCGGAGTACGGCTGGAAGCCCGGCGACCCCAAGCAGGACGACGCCCGTGCCCGGCTGTTCGCGATGGCCGAACACGGCGTGCCGGTCACGCAGCGGGTCTTCGGTGAGGGGGACTACCTGCGGTCGTCGTTCATCGAGCCGTACCGGTGCCGCAACGTGCTCATCGAGGGCGTCACGATCATCCGGTCCCCGATGTGGGAGATCCACCCGACACTGTCGACGAACGTCCTGATCCAGGGCGTCACCGTCGACTCGCACGGCCCGAACAACGACGGCTGCGACCCGGAGTCCAGCCGGCTGGTCGTCATCCGGGACTGCATCTTCGACACCGGGGACGACTGCATCGCGATCAAGTCCGGGCGCAACGCCGACGGCCGCCGGGTCGCCGCACCCAGCGAGGACATCCTCATCGAGGGATGCGTGATGCGCGACGGCCACGGCGGCGTGACCATCGGCAGCGAGATGTCCGGCGGCGTACGCAACGTCTTCGTCGACGACTGCGAGATGTCCAGCCCCAACCTGGACATCGCGCTGCGGTTCAAGACGAACTCGGTCCGCGGCGGTTTCATCACCGGCTTCCACGCCCGCGACATCCGCATCGGCGAGGTCGCCGGCGCGGTGATCGACATCAACTTCTACTACGAGGAAGGCCCCGGGTACGGGTTCAACCCCGTCGTCGGCGACATCGACGTCCGAGATCTCACCGTGCGTTCGGCCGGGCGGGCCCTCAACCTCCGCGGCTACTCGGATGCGCACATCCACGGGGTGACCCTCACCGACATCGACTTCGGCACGACCAGCAGTCCCGGCGTGGTCGAGTATGTGGACGACCTCGTACTACGCAACGTGCTGGAGAACGGCGCGCCGCTCGAACCGGCCTCGGCCTGAACTCAGCCACCGCTCGAGCAGTCACCCGCACCTGCGCCAGGAAGCCCCCCGCCGCATCAGGCGCCTCCCAACAAGGAGAAGCATGACCACGCCCTCTACTCGTCGCGACGCTCTTCGGTTCGGCGTCGTCGCGGCCGCCGGCGTCCTGCCGCTCGCGGGAGCAGGCGCCGCGAACGCCGCCGCGCCGGCGGCCGCCGGCCCACGACCGGGTGATCCCCACGGCCCCTACCTGCAGGTCACGGCGTACGGGGCGAAGGGCGACGGCGCGACCATCGACTCGCCGGCCATCAACCGGGCCATCGAGGCAGCGTCCGCAGCCGGCGGCGGCACGGTCTACTTCCCCGCCGGCACGTACGCGAGCTATTCCGTACGGCTGAAGAGCAACATCACACTCTTCCTCGACCACGGCGCGACCCTGCTCGCCGCCACGCCGAAGGACGGCGTCGGGTTCGACGATCCGGGCGACGGTGCTGGTAACCCGTACCAGGACTTCGGGCACAGCCACTGGCGGGCCAGCCTGATTTGGGGCGAGGGGCTGGAGAATGTCTGCGTCCAAGGACCGGGCCGGATCGACGGTGCCGCGCTGGTGCGGAACATGTCGGCCAACAGCCCCGCCGGCACCGGCGACAAAGCCATCGCCCTCAAGCTCTGCCGCAACGTGGTCATCCGGGACCTGACCATCATCCGCGGCGGTCACCTGTCCATCCTGCCCACCGGCGTGGACAACCTGACGATCCACAACGTCAAGATCGACACCATCCGGGACGGCATCAACGTCGACAGCTGCCGCAACGTTCGGATCTCGGACTGCACCATCAACACCCACGGTGACGACGCCATCGTGCTCAAGAGCTCGTACGCGCTCGGCTTCGCCCGGCCGACCGAGAACGTCACCATCGCCGACACGATGGTGAGCGGATACGACGTCGGGACCATCGTGGACGGGACGTACGGGCGGGACGAGCCGGCCGCCGCCGACCGCGACGGGCCCACGGGCCGGATCAAGTGCGGCACCGAGTCCAACGGTGGGTTCCGCAACATCGCCATCTCGAACGTCATCTTCGAGCGGTGCCGTGGTCTGGCGCTGGAGACGGTCGACGGAGGCCTGCTGGAGGACATCACGATCAGCAACGTCACCATGCGGGACGTGTCCAACGCGCCGATCTTCCTGCGCCTGGGTGCGAGGATGCGCGGCCCCGAGGGCGTAGACGTCGGAAAGCTGCGCCGGATCAGCATCAGCGACGTCACCGTGCACAACGCGGACCCGCGATACCCCTCTATGATCATCGGCCTACCCGGGCACGACGTCGAGGACGTACGCATCAGCAACGTGCGGATCCACATGCGCGGTGGCCTGTCGATGACGGAGGCGGCAGCGCAGCCGGCCAACCTCATCAACACCTTCTTCGCCGAGCCTGGCGCGCGGGAGCCGTACGCCGTCCCGGATCGGCCGCAGGCGTACCCGGAACCGTCGATGTTCGGCATCCTGCCGGCGTGGGCGTTCTACGTACGCCACGCCACGGGTGTCCAGCTGAACAATGTCGACGCCAGGTTCGAGCGCCCGGACACCCGTCCGGCGATCGTGCTCGATGACGTCCGGGACGCCGAGTTCCACCACGTCCGGCTGCAGAAGGCGCAGGGTGCACCGACGTTCGTGCTCCGGAACGTCACCGACTTCGCGTTGCACCAGGGCAGGCCGGTCGAGGACGTGCGGATCCCCGATCACGTCGACGTCCGCGAGATATGAGGGGGCAAGCCCGATGAGGGGAGCCGAGGAGTGAAACGTCGTATGCGGGTTCTGCTGTGCCTGGGCGTGGTCGCGGCCATGACGGCCGGGCTGTCGGGCCCGAGCCTCGCCGCCGGGCCGGACGACACGACGGTCGCCGGAGGCCGCCCCGGGGTGCTATCGACGGGCACGGTCGTGGTGGCCCGCCCAGGCTCCGCGCCCATCGTCACGAACGTCGGCACGTCCACGATCACCGTGCGCCCCGGCGCCCGGGTGCCCGCGGTCAAGGAGCAACTGGTCGCCTCCGACCGGTCACGGCAACGGCTCGCAGTCTTCGACGCGGCCGGCAGCGAAAAGCGGGCCGAACGCATCGAGGCCGGAGACGTCCTGCGGGTCACCGCCGAGGACGGCCACTCCGTGGGCAGCTACACCTTCGCCCTCGACGACCCCGATGCCGCGCGGCGCGACGGCGTCTACTGGAACCACACCCGGTACGACGAGATCGACCGCACCGTCAACGCCAACACCCCGGTCTTTCCGGACCGCCGCTGCGACATCACCGACCACCGGTACGCGCACCTGGTCAGGCAGATCACCGAGCGGTACGCCGTCGGCAACGAGGCCGGTGATCCGGCGGTCAAGTCCTCACCGCTCGTCTACGCCTCGCACCAGGTCTGGTACTACACCGATGCCATCGCCGCGGCGATCGCCGACTGCCACCGGGCAGGCGGCGGGATCGTCGTCGTCCCGGCCGGTGGCTCGCGCAACTCCGACGGTGCCTACTACTCCGGCGCCATCACCTTGCTGAGCAGAATCAACCTGCACATCGAGACCGGCGCCACCGTGAAGTTCGTCCGCAACAAGACGAACGAGTACTACCCGGTCGTGCTGACCAGTTACGAGGGCAGCGACCTCTACAGCTTCTCGCCCTTCGTCTACGCGCTGCGCCAAACCGACATCGCGGTCACCGGCGGCGGCCTGCTGGACGGGCAGGAGGACATGTGGAACTGGCGCCCATGGAAGAAGGGCTACTGGGGCGAACCCTCGGTGGAGAACAAGGACACCAACGCGCCGTACGGCACCAACGGCGTCCTCAACGCCATGAACTACGCCGACGTACCGATCCAGAAGCGCATCTTCTCCGACGACGGGCACCTGCCTGCCACCATCCCGGTGATCGACGGTGACACGGTGCGCAATGTGACGCCGCCCGCCGACGCGGCGCCCCTCAGGTCGACCTTCCGGCCGTCGCTCATCCAGACCTACGCGTCCAGCAACGTCCTCATCGAGGACGTGAAGATCCGCAACACGCCGTTCTGGATCGTGCATCCGGTCAGCTCGAAGAACGTCCTGATCCGCAACCTCGACATCTACAGCGACAAAACCAAGGACTTCGAGGCCGGTGGGTGGAACAACGACGACGGTGTAGACCCCGAGTCGAGCAGTCAAGTGGTGATGGAAGGCAACCACGTCACGGTCAGCGACGACGGCGCGGCGATCAAGGCCGGCCGTAACGTCAACGGCCGGAAGCACCGCGATCCCAGCGAGGACATCATCATCCGGCACTCGGTCTACAACAACGACGGAGGCGGGTCCGCAGCGATCTCGATGGGCAGCGAAATGTCCGGGGGGATCCGCAACGTCTTCATCCACGACAACGAGTTCGGCGGCCCCGGGCTGTCGCTGGCGCTGAAGATCAAGACCAACTCCAACCGGGGCGGCTACGTCGAGAACATCTACCTGAGGGACTGTCTGTTGCGCAGCGGCATCTCCGGGATGGTGCAGTTCGACGGCAATTACTCCGAGACCGTCCCGTTCCCGGGCGCGGACGTGTTCAACCCGACCATCCGGAACATCTACCTGGACAACGTCGACACCGCGCCCAGCATGACGCCCGGGCGGACGACCTTCCAGATGTCCAGCGCGGCGTCGCGGTCGCCGGTGGAAAACGTCTACTACCGAAACTCGGACTTCTACACGACGAACACCCTCGACGCGGGCTTCCGAACGAACAAGAACATGAAGAACTTCGTCGTGGAGAACGTGTCCTACATCAACCCGTCAACGTTGCAGCGCACGGTCTACGACACGACCCAGCTGAACCTGCTGGACGACACGGAGGCGGTGACAGAGTCAGGTCAGACCGTCCGATTGACAGCGACGAGCAGCGCCGCCCCGGACACCATCACCGCGGTGCCGACGAGGACCTTCACCCTTCGCGGAAAAGTCGACCTGACGGCCTATCCGGACTTCGTCGTCGGGGGAACCGTCCGGGTGTTCGTCGACCGGAGTGGCACGCCCATCCCCGCCGATCTCGCTGCCGACGGAAGCTTCGCAACGGGACCGATCACCCTCGACGACGACCAGAGCTGGTACCAGGATCGGCATTACGTCGCGGTGAACCTTTACCGCGGCATCAACATGAACACGGAGGTGTACCAGGTAGCGCTCGCACCAGCGGATTGACTCGCCACACCGGCGATCGTCCTCTCGCTCGTTCCCGTGAGCGCCATCGCTCACGGGAACGAGCTGAGGTGTGCGTGGCCCTGCGGAGGAGGTGGTCGGAGATACGCGCGGTAGCGCTCACGACAGGTGGCGATCCGGTGGATCGCGAGCTGCCTGCCGTACGGTCCCCTCATGACGCACCTTCTGTTGATCTCCGGGAGCACCCGCGCGGGGTCGACCAACACCGCAGCCCTGCGTACGATCGCCTCGCTCGTTTCCGACGACGTCACTGCCACGCTGTACGACGGACTTGTCGCCCTCCCCGCGTTCGTCCCCGGCGATCAGGAACCGCCAGTCGCCGTTGCGGAGCTTCGCCGCATGGTCGAGGAGGCGGACGCGGTGCTGTTCTGCACCCCCGAGTACGCCGGCAGCATCCCCGGCAGCCTCAAGAACCTCCTCGAGTGGCTGATCGGGAGCGGAGAACTCAACGGCAAGCCGGTCGCCTGGCTTTCGGTGGCACCTCCCGGGCGGGGTGAGGGGGCCCGCGAAACACTCGAGACGGTGCTCAGCTATGTCGACGCGAACCTGCTGACGTCGGCGTGCGCGCGTATTCCCGTCACCCGTGATGCGGTGACCACGGACGGGATCATCGCCGACCAGCAGGTAACCGCCGCGCTGCGGGACATGCTGACGCGCTTCACCCAGGCGATCGACGCCAACTGAGAACGCCAGGCTCGCGCCGAGCGGAAAGAGACTCAACCAACATCGAACCGGCGATGGTGAGGCGCGCAAGGCCGTGGAGTGGTTCGTGCCGGTGGGCAAGCACGCCACGGGTCCTATCGTTCGGATTCGTTGAGTTCCAGGACCGCTCTCATCTCCTCGATCCCGCGCTCGAGCCGGGCCCTCACCGCATCAGCCATCGTGTGGGGGAGGACGTCGGTCAGCCAGACGAGCCGGCTGTGATCGCTCTCGTCGCGCACCTGGAATGCCGCGTGGTGGTAGGTCATCTCGACCACTGCGTACGCCATCCTCCGGATGCTGTGACGATGGCCAGGATGAGTTCCCGTGTCTGCGTCCCGTCCGGCATTGTCAGAATGCGGACGTCACCCTCGATCTGTACGTCGTCCACACGCCCGGGCAATAGTCGCCGGTGTACCGCCTGACCTTTTCCGCGCGCCGGAAGAGGCCATGGCCGTGCTGGCCTATGGCCTGACCACGACGGAGGTGTTCGCTTCGCCGATCGGTCGGCTCCATCATCTGATCGTTGACCGCCCCGATCCGATGGCCCGGCGAGTGGCGGGCTGCCACCGGACACGACCAGGCCAGCCGCGAACAGGACAGACGCGACGGCAGGGCCGAAGACGACTTGGGGGGCCTGTTCGTGCACGATCTCCCGTCGCAACTCGCGGCCGAGGCGCTCCGCTGGCAGAAAGCCCAGGCCGGCACCCGAGGAGTTGGCCAACCCTGGACTGTATAGTCCAGTGGGAGTCTCAATCCTGGACAGATCAGCTGGACGTCACGCCAGTGGCGCGTTTGCCATTTGGCCTGTCCAGTCCAGCCAACAATGAGGATGAAGTGAGTGTGATGTCGGAACGTACGGCCCTGATCACGGGCGGCACCAGCGGAATCGGAAAGGCGACCGCGCGGACTCTGCACGATCGCGGCTACCGCGTCGCCGTCACCGGACAACGTCAGGAGAGTGTGGCTCTCGCACGGCAAGAATTGCCCGACGACGTCCTGGTTCTGCAATCTGACGCGCGGTCGCTATCGGACATCGACAACGTCGTGTCCGAAGTCGGACGACAGTTCGGAAGTCTGACCACGCTGTTCCTGAACGCCGGCGTCAACCGCCCGATGACGCTGGAGAATTGGGATGAATCGGGCTACGACGAAGTGTTCGCCGTCAACACGAAAGGGGTGTTCTTCACCCTGGTCAAGGCCTTGCCGCTGCTGTCCGACGGCGCTTCGGTCATTGTGACCGTGGGTATCGGAGCAACGCGCAGCCTCACCGGCAGCAGCGTTGCGGCCGGGTCGCACGGCGCCATGCTGGCGATGATCCCGACACTTGCGCTCGAGCTCGCACCGCGCCGGATTCGTATCAACGCGGTCAGCCCCGGAATGACCGATACTCCGATGACGAGAGCCTCGATCCGGACGGCAACCGATGACGTCGCGGGAACGATGACGGCGATGGCCGGGCAGAATCCGTTCGGCCGCCTCGCGACGCCAGAAGACATCGCGGGGACGGTCGCCTTCCTGGCTTCGGACGATGCCGTTTACATCACCGGGCAGGAGATCGTCGTGTCCGGGGGTGCCGGGTTGGCCATCTGACCCAATTGGTCGAGCTCAAGTCGTGCTCGAACCTGCCGATCTGATGGTTGTCACCAGAAGCGGGTTTTCGTGTCGGAGTGACGGTCTCGATCTGTACTAGCACTCCAGCCGGGGATCGTGATTACGGCTCAACGGACACGTGCGAGCGTTGGCGCTCCTAACGAAATGATGTTGGCGCGTCCTCAGGACGTGGATCGTTCTGTCTGAACGTGAGGAGGGGTGAGCAGCCGCCGTGGATCGTCTCGGACGAACTCTGGGCCGAGATCGCACCGCTGTTGCCACCCCGTCCGCCCCGGCGGCATCGGTTCCCGGGCCGCAAGCCTCTCGATGACCGCAAGGTGCTGTGCGGGATCCTGTTCGTGCTCTACACCGCGATTCCCTGGGAGTACCTGCCCCAGGAGTTCGTTTCGCGAACCGGAGAAGGTCCGATCGCTCCGGACCAGCCTGCGCCTGATCGCAGCCGCCATCGGCGTCCTGCTTATCCCCGGTACGGCAGGGCGACCATCCCTCACCGCCTTCTGTGCTTCCCAGCGCGCTCGTGGGTAGGGTGGGCCGATGCCAAGATCGAAGCCTCCGCTGTACGTGGTCGCGGACGTTCATGGTCACCGATCCGAGTTGCGAACCGCGCTTCACGACGAGGGACTTGTCGACAGGTCAGGGCAGTGGTCCGGGGAAGACGCCCGGCTGTGGCTCCTGGGCGACTACGTCGATCGTGGCCCGGACGGCATCGGCGTCATCGACGACATTCGACGACTTGCCGTGTCCGCCGCGACCAGCGGCGGCGAGGTGCATGCACTGCTCGGCAACCACGAGGTGCAACTGCTCGCCGCGCACCGGTTCGGCAGCACGCCGATCGCCGGGTGGGACGAGCCCGGCGGCTTCCAGGGCGGTTGGGCGCGCTTCGGTGGGCGCGAGGACGACTTGCGTCGGCTGACTCCGCAGCACGTCGCCTGGATCATGAGCTTGCCCGCGGTCGCGGTCGTCGACGGGCACCTGCTCGTCCACTCCGACACCGCACGGTACCTGGAGTTCGGATCGAGCGTCGGAGCCGTCAACGCGGCCGTGACCGAGGCCCTGGCCGCTTCGGAGAGCGCGAAGTGGCTGGAGTTCTGCGGCCGGATGAGCGACCGGGGCGCGTTTCGTGAAGCCGAGTCGGCGCGCCCGGACGATGCGGTGTCGACGATGCTGCGCGTGCTCGGTGGCGAGGTACTCGTGCACGGGCACAGCACGCTCACCAAGTACTTCGGGGTAGCGCCGCAGGACGTCCGGGCTGCGCTGAGGTACGCCGACCGCCGGGTCGTCGCGATCGACGGCGGGGTGTACGAGGGCGGCCGAATCCTGCTCACCCGGCTCGTCTGACTCGTCGCGTTCCCAACGCCATGGATCAGGGGGATGCGCAGCGGCTGTACCACCAACAGCACTTGGTGGCTGTCATGGGCTTGGTTTGGTGGCCGCGTCGGCCGTGTACTCAGAGAAGATCTCACCGAGGACGCGCAGGGCACTGGCGTATTCTTCCGCGTCCTCGGGATCTTCGAATGTGTAGGAGCAGGCAGCGAGCGTCTTCCAGAGGGCCCAACCACGTCCACGCGCCCACGTCGCTTCATCCACCGATAGCCGCTCGCGGAATGCCTGCCGGCCGTCGGGGGTCAGCAAGGTCCAAGCGATTGCCAGATCGCAGGCCGGGTCGCCGACGCCGCATGTTCCGAAGTCGATGACGGCCACCAGCTGCCCGTCAGCAACCAGGAGGTTCCCTGCGGCGATGTCCCCGTGGAACCAGCGGTCCACACCGTCCCAGTCAGCGCCGAGTGCACTCGTCCAGATCGCGCGAACCAGCTCGGTATCCACGCGGTCGCCCAGCTCCGCGAGCGCACGCTCAACCTCTTTGTCGAAGGTACGCAGGGTGCCACCCCGGAACCAGTTGTGGAGACCAGGCTGTGGACCACCAGCGGCATCGATGTTCTGCAGGGCCGCTAGAAACTCAGCCAGATCGAGCGCGAACCGCACGGGGTCGGCGAGCCGGTCCGGGTGCGCCGGCGTACCGGCGAGCCACCGGTAGATCGACCATGAGTAGGGGTAGCCGGCACCGGGCTCGCCCTTCGCCAGCGGGGTGGGGACGGGTAGCGGTAACCGGGTGGCGAGCGTCGGGAGCCACCGATGTTCCTTGTCGACCGCGCGGGCGTACTCCGCGGCGCTCGGCAGGCGCACGGACATCTCGGGGCCGAGATGGAACGTCCAGTTGTCCCAGCCGCCGTTGGCCACGGGCTCAACTGGGAGGTCGGCCCACTGCGGGAACTGGTCGGCGACGAGCCGGCGCGCCTGCTCCACGTCGACGGCAATGCGCTGTGGCAGGGGACCGAGAGCCGGAATATCACTCACCGAGCCATCCTCGTCTGAGCATTGAAACTGAGTGCGCCTGGTGCACGAGCGGAAGCTCGCCCATGCCTTCCTCACCGCTGCCACCGCTCACCACAAGCGGCCGAATCCAGCCGGGCTGATCCCGCTGACCGTTGACGAGCTACGCCACCTGTTCAACAAACTGATCATCGAACCCACCCGCCGGCACACCGACCCCCTGCTCTGGTCAATCCGCCGACGCCGCCACCGAGCCCGAGCCATAGGCAGCTGTTACGCCCGCCAAGCCCTCATCGAGCCGTAATCACGATCGCCGGCTGGACTACCAGATGTCAGCCTGTCGGGGTGGCGGGCCATTGCCCGCCACCCCTCCGCGCGTGCCCGGGGATCAGGAGATGGCGTACGCCCGGATCACGGTCTGGGTGACCGTGTTCCCGGCGGCGTCATCCGCCTGCACCCGCAGCGACACGAACCCGGCGGCCTTCGGGTGGCTCACCTTCACGACACGGTGGTCACCTGAGCCCGTGACAACCGCCCGCCGCCAGGTCTGCCCGTCGTCGTACGACACCTCCACGGACATCCGCTTCGTGGGCCCGGTCGAGGCGCCTGGCTGTCGCTTCACCGTCAACGGGATGTCGAAGCGTCGACCCGCCGGTGCCTCGTTCAGCTCGTTCAGCCGCGGGCTGAGCCGCACCGTGGACAGCGGCAACCGCTGCGGCGTCTTCCCGTCCACGTGCCCGGAGCGGAACGTCCATACCCCCGACACGCTGGTCGACAAGTTGCTCGGTTCGGCCCGGGTCGCCGATGCCTCCAGCCGGTAGGTCGCCGGCCCGGCCGGCACCTCGAACTGCCCGACCGGCTTGTCGACGGAGCCGAGCAGCGTGTCGCCGCGGTAGAGGGCGATGCGGGTGGCGGAGACATTCGAGTTGCCGGGCCGACCGGTGCCGTCGGCGAACATCGGCACTCCGGCCTGGATCATGTCGCCGGTGCGGGTCACCCAGTCGGCGGGCCCGTTCGGGCTGGTCAACGACGGGCCGAACACCGCCTGGTTCCACGACTGCCGGTACGTGCGCCCGCCGAGGTACGCCTGCCACGGCTGGTTCGACTGGTACATCGTCGCCGGGTAGGTGCTGCCCTCCGGCATCGCCCGGTGCATGAACGTAGAACTCCACCCCACCCCACCGTCGGTGTTGACGTATTCGGTACGGCGGAACGGCAGGTCGAACGGGACGTACACGGTCCAGTAGGTGTCGCTGGGCGCGAGCCGACCGCCGTTGGCTTCGACGCCGTCCTCTCCGGGCATTCCGGTGCTGGCGTACGTCGACTCGATGCTGGCCAGATCGGTCGGCTTCGGTGCCTTGGTGAGGCCGTCGAACATGCCGCCCTGGTCGATCCACACCAGGTCGTACACGTACGGACTGTTGCGGATCGTGCCGCCGGTCGAGGCGGCGAACGATGCCCCGATCGTGCTCTTGAACTCCGGGGCGGGCTCGTCCGGCCCGACCTGTCCGACGTAGTTCCCGGCGAAGGCGGCCGGCGTGCTGAGCGCGACGGCGCCCTTGCCGGGGCCGGCGGACCAGGTCGCGTTGATCGCGATCAGGGTCGGCACCGCATCGGCCTTCGGCACGGTGACCGAGATCGGCTTGGCCAGTCGGGCGTCCAGTTGGATCGTGAGGGGGCGGTCGACGACGAATGCGGGCTGCACGAGCATGGTGGAGGAGTAGCGCGTCGGGTCGGTGTCCGGACCGTTGATCCAGCTGTACAACCCGTACCGCCCGCTGGGCAGATGCAGCACCGGCGTGGGGTTGGTCGTCCACTCGTAGATGACCTCGTAGGTGTCCAGGTTGACGATCGAGGTGTACCGGGTCGTCGCCGCAGCCCCGTTGCGTCCGGTGTGCACCAGGGTCACGTCGTAGCCTTCGCTCTCCCGGTCGACGGCGAACGGCGTCTGGACCTGTACGCCGCCGGCCGCGCTGGCGGACAGGTAGCCGGTCCAGTAGCCGTCCGGCCCGTCGACGGCCGTGTCGGCGGTGAGCGTGGTCGACGCGGTGCCGCCCGCGGGCACGGTCAGGCTGGTGGCGCCCGTGGTGAAGGCGCTTGCCGGTACGCCTGCCGCGGTCTGCACGCTCAGTGACAGCGTCACCGGGTCCGGGCCGTCGTTGCGGTAGGTGACGGTCTTGACGATGGGCGCGTCGTCGGCGTGCGGCCAGGGCTGGCGGCCGAAGCTGACGCTGCCCTCCTGGGTGGCCACCGTCTGGCTGATCACCCGCGCCACGTCGACCCGACCTGCGCCCTGCCCGAGGACTGTCATTCCCGTGGTGGGCTTGGCCGCCGCCATCAGGGCGGTCTTGCGCTGCTGCGCCGACCAGCCGGGGTGCGCCTGGGTCAGGATCGCGGCGGCGCCCGCGACGTGCGGCGTCGCCATCGAGGTGCCGGACATGGTCGTGTAACCGGCGACCGGCGCTGGCGTGCCGCCGGCGCCGTGCACGGCCTGGGCCGCAACGATGTTCACGCCCGGCGCCGCGATGTCGGGCTTGACCGCGTGGTCGCCGACGCGCGGGCCCCGGCTCGAGAAGGAGGCGAGCTGATCGTTGCTGTCGACCGCGGCGACGGCGAGGGCGGCGTCCGCGCTGGCCGGCGAGCCGACGGGAGTCGCGGTGCCCTCGTTGCCGGCGGCGATCACGAACAGGGTGCCGTACTGGGCGGTGAGGTCGTTGACGGCCTGCTCAAGTGGGTCGATGCCGGCGGTGTCGCCGCCACCCAGGCTCATGTTGATGATCTGCGCCCGCGGGGCCGCCCACGCCATGCCCGCCAGGACGTCGGATTCCGTGCAGGATCTGTCGCCGCAGATCTTGCCGATGAGCAGCTTGGCTCCCGGCGCGACACCCTTGTACCGGCCGCCCGAGGCGGCGCCGGTGCCCGCGATCGTCGACGCGACGTGGGTGCCGTGCCCCACCGTGTCGTCCGTGCTGGGCGTGCTGGTGAAGTTCTGCATGCCCACGATCTGTCCCGCCAGGTCGGGATGGGTGGCGTCCACGCCGGTGTCGAGGACCGCGACGGTCGTGCCGGTCCCGTCCAGGCCCGCCTGCCAGGCCGTCGGCGCACCGATCTGCGGCACGCTCACGTCCAGGTCGATCGTGCGCTTGCCGTCCAGCCAGACCCGGTCGACCCCGGTGGACAGCGTGCGGGCGGTCGCCGTACCGCCCGTCAGCGACTGCCACAGCTTCGCCCGGTCGGCGCGGTCGGCGCGGACCGCGAAGGCGCCGATGCTGGGCAGGTCCCGCACCACCCGGGCGCCGGCGACGGTCGAAGCCGTACGCGCGGCGGCTTCCTTCTTCGTGCCTGAGGCCGGGTACGACACGAGCAGCGGAAGTTCACCGGACCGGTCGTCGTAGCCGAACTCGGCCAGCGTCGTCAGGTCGAACAGCCGTCGGTCGAGCCGGCCGTCCTGTAGCAGCGGCAACGCGTCGACCGGGATGACGTACTGGTGGTCGTCGATCGTCTGGCTCACGAAGTCGGTACCGGCGCGGCCGGGTCCGCGCTCGACGGCCGTCCCGCCGTGACCGTCGGTGATGACCCGGTCCCCGGTGATCAGGGTGATCGTCGTGGCGGCTCCGGCCGGGGCCGCCGTCGGTGGCGTGCCGGCCGGAGCCGCGTCTGCGGTGGGGGCGCCGGTGCCCGTCACGGCGACTGCGGCGACGCCCAGCAGCAGGGAGCCCAGTAGCAGGCTTGGTAACCTTCGTCGACGCATACGCCGCACTCCTCAAGATCGTCTGTCCGTCCGGATTGGACGATGCGTCTCGATGGCGTCCGAATGCCTGTCGGGCGGCCATCGAAACAATCACGATCTTGATCATTGATGATGATCTCGTCAACCGGCTTGTGCCGCGGCAGCCGCCGATCGCCTCGAACCGTTCCCGGTCGGCCGAGCCGGCCGATCGTCGGCGAGGCCACCCGTCGAGGCCACGGCGACGGACCGGCGCTGGCAGCGCTGTGCCGAATCCTGCCTCCGATGTCCCGACAGGTTGATTCCTACCTGCCGGGCCGGGTCAGAGCAGGCCGCGGCGGACCGCGCGGACCCCGGCCTGGAACCGGCCGGTGGCGTCGAGGTCGTCGAGCAGAGCGGCGATCCGGCGGCGGACAGTCCGCGGGCTCACCCTGAGGTGACGGGCGATCGACTCGTCCTTCATCCCCGCGTTGAGCAGGTCGATGAGCTTGCTCGTGTCGGCGTCGCGCGCGTCTTGCCGGCCCGACCCGAACCGGATGGGGCTCGCGTGCGACCACAGTTGCTCGAAGATGGCCTGGAGACCGTCGGTCAGCGCCGAACGAGCCGCCACGACCGAAAGGGTTTCCGGCGCGGTCTCTTCGCCGGCGAGAAGCACCACGGCGGTCTCCCGGTCGACCACCAGCAGCTTCATGGGTACCTGCGGCAGTGTTCGGGCCTCCTCGCCGTTGTCGACCATCCACTGGATGCGGGCGACCAGCGCCGGTTCGTCGAGGACCTGGCTGGCGTACAGCGAGCGGAAGCGGACGCCTCGTTGCAGCAGACCGAGTTCGGCATCACTGATGGGGGTGCTGTTCGGCGCGACGTACGGCGGGGTGTCGATCCCGACCACCTCTGTCCTCGCCGAGCCGAGCAGGTCGTGAATGCGGCTCGCGGTCGCCGTACGTCCCTCGACCACCTCGAAGAGTCGTCGTGGTTCGGTACGCATCAGTCCGGCGGCGAAGACCCGGGACAGCTCGTACGACGCGGCCTCGAGCCGGTCCAGGGCGTGCCGGCGATCCCGCACCAACGCGGCCAAGCCGGCGAGCGGATCCACGGCCTGGTACCGGCCGTCGATCTCGGTGTCGCGGCGGATCAGGCCCAACGAGGCCAGACGGTCCAGCGCGGCGCGTACCTGCGAGGTAGAACACCGCAGCGCGTCGGCGTGCGAATCGGCGTCCGCCCTCGGGTCGAGCAGGAGCCGCCGATACACCTGTTGGTCCAGGTCGGATAATCCGACCAGGTCCCATGCTCCCCGCTCCCCGTCGTCCAGCACAGCGTGAGCATAGGCCCGTGCGTCCGGAACGGGCACCTGGCCGAATCGGGCACCGTTGCGTGCCATCACGCTGTTAATGTCTCGCCGCCGGTGATCAAGATGCATGGAGTGCATGTGGGATCCCCTCGCGGCGACGCATGACGACCGTGACGTTCGGTGCCGGCACGATTGAGGAGGAGCAATCATGTCGCGTCGTTCGTTACGCGCGCTCGCGGTGGCCGCCGTGGCTGCCTGCACACTGATCACCCAGGGTGCTACGGGCGTGGCCCACGCGGCTCCGCTGACCACGACATCCACAGATCCCGTCACCACCGCGACCGGCTCTGGCCCGTCCGGCGAGTGGCGGGTCGAGCGAGTGTGCAGCGGACCCGTGCAGGTGGGGTACGCGCAGTGCAATTCGATCCGCCGCATCCCGCCGACGGCCCCCGCACAGCCGTCGGCGCCGTCCCGGCAGGCCAGCGCCGACGACCCGGTCTACGGGTACGGGCCCGCCGACCTCGCCTCCGCGTACAACCTGCCGGCGGCGGGCGGTGACGGCATCACCGTCGCGGTCGTGGCCGCCTTCGACAACCCGACGGCTGAGGCGGACCTCGCGGTCTACCGGGCGCACTGGGGCCTGCCCCCATGCACCACCGACAACGGCTGCTTCACGAAGATCGACCAACGCGGCGGCCACGACTACCCCATCCCCGACGAGTCGTGGGCCGGCGAGATCTCGCTCGACCTCGACACCGTGTCGGCGGTGTGCCCGCGCTGTCACCTCCTGCTGGTGGAGGCCGACAGCAACTCGGTCGCAGACCTGGGCCAGGCCGTCGACCGGGCGGTCGCCAGCGGCGCGCAGGTGGTGTCGAACTCCTACGGCGGCCCCGAACACGCCGACGTGAGCTCCACCTACGGGAAGCACTACCAGCACCCGGGCGTGGCGATCGTGGCCGCCTCCGGCGACTACGGGTACGGCATGTCTTTCCCGGCCTCGTCACCGCATGTGACGGCCGTCGGCGGCACCACGCTCACCCCCGACGACACCACCAGCCGCGGCTGGACCGAGCAGGTGTGGGACAACTACTCCGGCGCACCGGGCAGCGGATGCTCCACGGTCGAGCCAAAGCCCTACTTCCAGGCCGACGCCGGATGCCCCGGCCGTACCGTCGCCGACGTGTCCGCCCTCGCCGACCCGCTCCACGGTCTGGCCGTCTACCAGAGCTTCGGCGGCTACGGCTGGGCGCAGGCCGGCGGCACGAGCCTGTCCGCCCCGATCATCGCCGGCGTCTACGCCCTCGCCGGCCGGACACCAGCCGGCGACACACCGAACTGGTACCCCTACGCCGCGTCCGCCGGCAGCCTCAACGACATCACCACGGGCCGGAACGGCAACTGCGACCCGGCAGCGGCGTACCTGTGCACCGCCGGTGAAGGCTTCGACGGCCCGACGGGCCTCGGCACGCCGAACGGTGTCGCCGCGTTCCGGGCACCCGGTCCGCACGGCCACCTCGCCGGCACCGTGACCGACGCGACCAGCCACGCGCCGATCGCGAACGCCACCGTCACGGTGAGCGGCGGCGGCCGCAGCGTCACCGCCACCACCGACGCCGCCGGGCGGTACGACGTCACGGAATCCGTCGGCACGTTCACCGTGGCGGTCGCCGCGTTCGGCTACGCCGGCGTGACCCGTGACGTCGAGGTCACCGACGGGCAGACCTCCACGGTGAATCTCGCGCTGCACGCCAAGCCCCAGGTCACCCTCTCCGGCACGGTGAAAGATGGTTCCGGGCACGGCTGGCCGCTGTACGCCACGGTGTCCGCACCCGGCACGCCGCTGCCGGCCGTGCGCACCGATCCGTTCACCGGCCGCTACCAGATGCGGGTGCCCGTAGAGTCCGCCCTGACCCTGAACGTGCGGGCCGATCCGGCCGGGTACCGCACCACCGACGCGCAGATCACCGTCGACGCCACCGATGTCGGCCGGGACTTCGCGGTGCCGGTGGACGACGAGATCTGCGGGGCCGCCGGCTACCAGCACAACTACGCCGGCCTGCCCGCCGAAGCGTTCGACTTCACCGGCGTGCCGACCGGCTGGCGGGTCGACAACGCGACCGAGAACGGCGGGTGGGAGTTCAACCGGGGCACGGTGATCCCGCGCACCAACGAGACGACGGGCAGCGGGAACTTCGCCCTCATCGACACCCAGTTCCAGGACCGCAAGGACACCACGCTCACCACGCCGCCGGTCGACCTCACCGACGTCGACCATCCCGTCGTCGGGCTGCGCACCCGCTTCGTCGGGTACCTGCCGACCCAATCGGCCGAGGTACGCGTCTCTATCGACGGCGGTGCCACCTGGTCGACGATCTGGAAGCAGGACGCGCTGGCCATCATCAACGGGCCCCTGGCCCTGCCGATCCCGCAGGCCGCGCACCGCGGCGGGGTGCTGGTGCAGTTCCACTACGCGGGACAGTTCGCCCGCTACTGGGAACTCGACGACGTTTACGTCGGCGAACGGACCTGTGACCCGGTGGCCGGCGGGATCATCGCCGGACGGGTCCTCGACGCGAACACCGGCGACGGCGTCGACGGGGCCACCGTGACGTCGGCCGCCCACCCGGATTCGCAGGCCACGTCGGTGGCCACACCCGACGACGACAGCCTCGGCGACGGCTACTTCGCCCTGTTCGGGCAGGGGGTAGGCGACCAGAAGTTCACCGTGTCGGCCCGTAACCGGGTCAGCGAAACCCGATCGGTGCACGTCTCGGCCGACACGGTCACCCGGGCCGACTTCTCGCTGGCCGCCGCGGCGCTCACCGTCGACCGTTCGACCGTGACACGTGACGTGCGGCTCGGCGAGAGCGGGCAGGCGTCGTTCACCGTCACCAACTCCGGTTCGGCCCAGGCGCGCGTCTCCCTCGTGGAGCAGCCCGGCGGCTTCGCCCCGGTCGCCGCACGGGTCGCCGCCGCCGCGGCGGTGCCGGCGCGGCGGGTCCCCGGCGGCGCCACCGGTGCCCGGCGTACCACCGGCGGGCAGCGCGTCACCTCCCCGGCGACTGTCACCTCCCCGGCGGCGATGGGCGCCTCGACGGCGTCCGACGCTCCGGCGTGGGCGCCGATGGCCGACCACCCGGGCGGCCCGATCATGGACCACGCGATGGCCCGCGGCGACGACGGCAAGGTCTACGTCGTCGGTGGCACGGCCGACGGCTACGGACCCACCGCGAGGGGCTACGTCTACGACCCGGTCCGGCTGCTGTGGTCCCCGCTGCCGAACCTGCCGGTGCCCGTACAGCGACCGGTGGCGGCGTTCCTCGCCGGCCGGCTCGTCGTCGCCGGCGGCTGGGGCCCGCTGGACGCGGTCACCGACGTGCAGATCTACGACCCGGCCACCGGGGCGTGGACGCGCGGCGCACCGATGCCCGCACCGCGCGCCGCCGCCGGCGGCGCCGTGCTCGACGGCCTGCTGTACGTGGTTTCCGGCTGCACCGTCGGCGACTGCATGCCCGCCACCACCACCGTCTTCGCCTACGACCCGGTACGCGACCGGTGGGGCAGCCGGGCGGACTACCCGGCGAGCGAGGCGTTCATGTCCTGCGGCGGACTGGCCGGGCGGGTCACCTGCGCCGGAGGTGTGGACCTCACGACCGGCGACGGGTCGGCCGCCACCTACTCGTACGACCCTCGCACGGACGAGTGGACCCGCGCCGCCGACCTACCGACCGGCTGGTGGGGCGCCGCGTCGACGGTCGCCAACGGGCAACTGCTGCTCAGCGGCGGCGTCGCCGGCGGCACGGGCCCGACATCGTCGGTCACCAACGAGGGGCACGCGTACGATCCGGTGGCCGGGGAATGGCACGCCCTGCCGAACGCGCCCGCGCCGTTCTACCGCGGCGCCGCCGCGTGTGGCGTGTACCGGGTCGGCGGGGCACGGCAGTACTTCGAGGCCACCGCCACCGCCCAGGAGCTGCCCGGATACGACATCTGCGGGCCGTCCGGCGACGTACCGTGGCTCTCCGAGAGCGACAGTGCCTTCACGCTCCGGCCCGGGCAGAGCAAGACCGTGACGCTCAAGCTGAACACCGGCGAGACGTCGACAGTGGACCAGCCGGGTGACTACCTGGCCGCGCTGGCGGTCCGGGTCGACGGCCCGGTGCAGCCCGCACCGGTCCAGGTCACCATGCACGTCGACCCGCCGAAGAGGTGGGGGCGGGTGAGCGGCACGGTCAGCGGTGCCGACTGCACCGGCTCCGTCGCACCGATCTCGCGCGCCACGGTCACGGTTCGGACGAAGCACTCCAGCACCACGCTGTGGGCCGACGAGGCCGGCAACTGGTCGTTCTGGGTCGACAAGCGGGACAGCCCGGTCACGCTGGTCTACTCGAAGGACGGATTCAGCAGCCTGACGAAGCGGGTCAAGGTGCGCTCCGGTAGCACGGTCAGCACCGACGTGGTCCTGCAGCCGGACCGCTGCTGAGCCTGAGGGCACGGGCGCGGGCACGGGCACGGGCCGGGTGGCGCTTCGGCGTCGACCGGCCCGTGCCTGTTTGGGTGCCTCATACCACGCGAACAGGCAGGTGGCTCGCGTCGAGTGGTGGGTGAACTCTCGGGCACGTCCGTACTGACCGCGCCCTGTTCCTCCACACCCTGATCAAACTTCTGCTGGCGGAGCAGCTCCCCACCGTCGGAACGCGCTGCGCTGCACCAGGCCGTCAACGAGGCCTACGACCGCGCCGGTATCTCCACCGACCCCGGCATCTGGCGCGGGCAAGCGCCAGTCCTCCGAACGTCGGCAGCCGGCCTGCATGCCTGATAATCGACCCCACGACCGGACAGGCACTGGCTCAGGAGACCTGGGTCGCGGACAGCCCGGCGAGCTGGACCGCGGTGATCGCCGCGCGATGGTCCGACGACGGTCTGCCGGAGGCGTCCTCCCTGCGGTGACAGCACCGAGGAAGTGAGGCGGTGCGGCGCGACCGGGCCGCACCGCCGCGTCCTTTGTCGGCTGCGGGCTGCTGTTTGGTTTTCGCCGAAACACGGTCCTGTGCCAAGAGGCCCGCCGATATCAGAGCCGATCTGCGCTGCTGCCTCGGCCTTGGGCAGCAGGAACTGAATGGGAAGAGCCAAACACCATTTCTTTCCCGCACGTGCCCGAAACCCGTCCGGACCACGGGGGATCGCGGGGAGTGCCGATCACGCGCGGAACGCCCGGATCGCGAGCGCGGCGAAGCGGCGGGAGGCAGCTATCCGGGCGTCTGCCGATGCGGCGTGCAGGCCGCCGTTCGCCGTGAGCACGAGGATGAGGTCGTCCAGGACGAAGTCGGGCCGCAACTGGCCGGTGTCCTTGGCGCGACGCGCGAGCTCGGCGAGCGAGCGGAGTGTGCGCTCGCGTTCCGCGGCGAGATCGATGGCGTGGGGGAAGGCCGAGGTGAACGCCGTGGTGATGCTGCGGTTTCGTGCCTGCAGCTCACAGAGCCGCTCGATCACGTGGCAGAAGCCGCGCCACGGATCCGGGTCGGCGAGCTCCTCCTCGGCGATGGTGCGGCACGCATGCATCTGCTCGGTGAAGGCCTCGGCGGCCAGCGCCTGCTTCGTGGGGAAGTGGCGGTACAGGGTGGCGGGTCCGACGCCGGCGCGCCGGGCTATCTCGCGCATCGGCACGTCCAGGCCTTCGGTGGCGAATACCGCCCGAGCCGCGTCGAGGATGCGCTCGCGATTGTCCAGGGCGTCCGAACGCAGCTTGTGAGGCAAATCGTCGGCCACTGTCTCACTATAGCTAAACGGACGCCGGCGTCCGCTACCGTTCCCGGACAAGCAGGGCCGCCGCACAGCGGCTCGTATCCAGCCCACGAAAAGGGACGACGGTGAAGGCAATCGCGATTGAGGAATTCGGACGCCCCGAAGGGCTCGCTCTTATCGACATCCCTGACCCGGCTCCCGCTCCCGGCCAGGTGCTGATCGCCACCGAGGCGATCGGAGTCGCAGGCGTCGACGTCATGATCCGAAGCGGCGCTCTCGCCGCCTACGGCTATCGAGAGGGACACATCCCCGGCGGCGAGGTCGCGGGGACGGTGACCGCGGTCGGCGACGGCGTCGACCCCGCATGGCTCGGGCAGCAGGTGTGGGCTTTCACCGGCACGGGCGGCGGCTACGCCGAGCAGGCCATCGCACCGGTCGCGGAGGTCGTCACCCTCCCGGCGGGTCTTTCCGCCGTCGACGCCGTAACGCTCGGCAGCGCCGGGGTCGTCGCCCACTTCGGTCTCGCTCACGCTCGTTTCTCGCCCGGGGAGGCCGTGCTGGTGCGCGGCGCGGCCGGCAGCATCGGGATCATGGTGGTCCAACTTGCCGCGCGCGGTGGTGCCGGCGCCGTGGCGGTCACCACCTCCTCCCCGGAACGTGGCCGTCGGCTGCGTGACCTCGGTGCGACCCACGTGCTGGACCGCTACGGAGAAGCAGGTCCGGACGAACCCGCGGGCTACGACGTGATCATCGACGTCGTGGCAGGTCAAGGCATGCCTTCGTTCTTCGACAGGCTCAACCCCAACGGCCGGCTCGTGGTCGTCGGCGCGGTCGGGGGCCAGCCGCCGGCCGACTTCGGTACGAGATTGATGGCCGCGTTCCAGAAGTCGATGTCCTTCGCCACGTTCAGCGCCGCGACGGTGGCTGAGCCCGCTCGACGCGCCGTGCGGATGGAACAGTTCGCCGCCGTACGTCGTGGCGAGCTCCAGACCGTTGTGCACGAGGTGCTGCCGTTGAAGCACGCCGTGGCGGCGCACCAGAAGATGGACGCCGGCGAGGTCTTCGGGAGGATCGTGCTGACCCCGAACTGACCAGCACTCGGGTCGGCGCGGCATGACGGCTCGGGATTCGTCGTCCAAGCGCGTCAGCTAGGAGCTGTCCGGCGGATCTTGTCTGGGCGGGGCTCGGTAGGTTGGCCGCATGCCTTCTGCACTTGTCGTCGGCTACGACCCGCAAGCGATACCGGGCGTCGACGCAGACGCACTTCGTGCGGCGCTCGATGCGGAGCTGGCCCGGTTCGGTGCGCACGGCATCGACGCGGCCATGATGCTGATCGTGCTCGACGAATCCGCCGAGTCCACACTCATCGCATCGTTGACCAGCCGGCCCTGGGATGTCGTGGTCGTCGGTGGCGGAATCCGCAAGGCCGAGCAACTGCTTCCGCTCTTCGAACAGGTCGTGAACCTGATCCGCCGCCACGCGCCCCAGGCCGCCATCGCGTTCAACACCAGTGGCGGGGACAGCGTCGAGGCAGCACAACGATGGCTCTGAAACCCGAGGAGCCGCACCCCGCCTACTTCCGGGGACGGCCAGAGCCACGTTCGACAGCACGCACCCCCGGTCACGTACGCGTGCGAGCGGTCTATCCCGGAACCTTCGATCCCTTCACTCCCGGGCACTTGAATGTGGTCGACCGGGCACGCGACCTCTTCGACGAAGTGGTCGTGCTCGTCGCGGTCAACAGCAACAAGCATCCGGGCGCCGACGAGGAGGAGCGAGCGGCGGCTGTTCGCGCCAGCCTGCCGGTCGAGTGGACCTCGGTCACCGTTGCGGCCTGGAGCGGGCTGACGTCCACCTACTGCCACCGCCATGACGTAGGAGTGATCGTCCGCGGCGTGCGTAACACCACCGACCTTCGCGCCGAGTACCAGCTCGCCGCGATGAACCAGTCGCTGGATGTCCCCACGGTGTTTCTGCCTGCGCAGCCTGAACTGGCCGCGGTGTCTTCGACCGCGGTGCGAACGCTGGGGGAGTGAGCCTCCTCCACGCAACCGGGCGAGCACCCTCTTGAGACTGCCGCTTCAAAATCGGTTCACGTACTACGCCGATGCGAGATCCACGTGGGTGCACCCGCTCGCTGGGCTTTCGCTGGACGTGATGACTGCGTCGAGTCGCTCCCTTGCGGCGGCGAGTTCGGAGATCCGCTGGTCGATGCGGTCCCGTTCGGCACGTAGCAGGGCGCGGGACGCCGGGGTGTTGACCTTCGCGTCGACGCAGGGCAGCAGGTCGAGGATCGTCTTGCTGGACAGGCCGGCGGCGTAGAGCGTCTGAATCAGGTGCACGCGGTCGGCGGCGTCGTCCGGGTACTGGCGTTGCCCGCCGCTGCTGCGCAGCGAGGTCAGCAACTGCTGCTCCTCGTAGTAACGCAATGCGCGCACCGACACGCCCGTCCTCGCGGCCAGTTCACCGATCCGCACGGCATGGCTCCTCTCCCGCGGGTGACCCCGACCACAGCTCTTGCCTCTCACGTCAACGTCAGATTTTAGCGTAGCTCGCGAACTGCCCATCCTTCCTGGCTGGAGGCAAGACATGAAGATCAATGGTTCGGTCGCGCTGGTCACCGGCGCAAACCGGGGCATCGGCCGGCACTTCGCGCGGCAACTGCTCGAGCGCGGCGCGGCGAAGGTCTACGCGACGGCCCGCAATCCGGAGCGGATCGATATCCCTGGCGTGGAGGCCGTCCGGCTCGACATCACCGACCCGTCGCAGGTCGCCGCCGCAGCGGCGATCGCCTCCGATGTCACCCTGCTGATCAACAACGCCGGGGTCGCCACCTGGACCAACCTGGTCACCGGCGACCTGGCCAACATTCGGCTGGAAATGGACACCAACTTCTACGGAACGCTCAACATGGTGCGGGCCTTCGCTCCGGTACTCGGCGGCAACGGTGGTGGCACCATCCTCAACGTCCTGTCCGCGGCGTCGTGGTTCTCGCACGACGGGGCCAACGCCTACGGCACCGCGAAGGCCGCGGCCTGGAGCCTCACCAACGGCATCCGACTCGAACTGGCCGGCCAGGGCACCCTGGTGACCGGCCTGCACCTGGGTGCCGCCGACACCGAGATGATGGCCAGCTACGACGGCGACAAGGGCGATCCCGCCGATGTCGTCCGTGCCGCCCTGGACGGCGTCGAGGCCGACAAGCTGGAGGTCATCGCCGACGACTGGAGCGCCCACGTCAAGGCGTCGTTGGCCGCCGACCCGAGCACCTTCTACACCGACCTCGGTCGCAGCTGACGGCCAGCGCGGGGGCGGGCGAGCGCTGACCGGAGCAGCTGACCAACTTCGGGATCCCCGCCCCCGGCAGTCGGCCGTGAGCAACACCAGCGGTGCGCCAACCGCCTTCCACCGGGGCGTGGTGGTGGCTGCCGCCCGACCGCCCGGGCCTGGACGATCGCCGCGGGCCGCCGGGCCTGACCTCGGCGCCGGGGACGTACGATGTCTCTGGATGTCGTCACTGCTGAGGCGGACAGGGGATCATGGCGCGTTGGGAGCCCGGGGCGCAGGCGCGGCTGCAGAGTGCGGCGCTTGAGCTGATCGCGCGGCAGGGGTTCGAACGGACGACAGCGGCAGAGATCGCGGAAGCCGTCGGGCTGAATCGGCGTACGTTCTTCCGGCATTTTCCTGACAAGCGGGACGTGTTGTTCTCCGGGCAGGCGGAGCTCGAGGCCGCCTTGGTTGCCGGGGTCGAGCAGGCGCCGGAGGGTGAGTCGCCGATGGGCCTGGTGGGTTTGGCCCTGGCCCGCGCGGCCGACCTGTTCGTGAACGTGCCGCGGGAACGGGCACGGGCCAACCAGGCGATCATCGACGCGGAGCCGGCGTTGCGGGAACGCCAGCGCCAGAAGTACGCCGACCTGGCCCGACGCCTCGGTGAAGCCCTGCGGGACCGGGGTGTCGGCGACCTTGCGGCTATGCTGGCGGCGGAGTCCGCCGCCAGCGTCTTCACGCTGGCGTTCGCGCAGTGGCTGGCCGACGGCGAGCCGCGATCCCTGTCGCTGATCATCGCCGAGACCCTCGCCGAGCTGCGTGCGCTCTACGTCCCGCGCTGACACCCTTCCGTCTGACGCCTCTCAGGGACGTCGCAAGGCCCGGGTGCATGCTGCCTGCGATCAGAGGGTAAGTGCTCGTCGCGCGGTCCGTGAACAGCGCAGACGGCATTTTCGTTGGCAGGTATGAAGGTTCGGCCGCGTCCTCATACGCGCACCGCGATGTCACTTGGTGACATGACAGTGCTATGGTTATGTCTCCGAGAGACATCGAGGTGGGGAGGATGGCGCCGTGAAGCGCATCCAGTATCACGAGTACGGTGGCCCCGAGGTCATGCGGCTGGAGGACTTCGAGCCAGCACTGCCAGGCAAGGGTGAGGTCCTGGTCCGCGTGCGGGCGGCGGCGGTGAACCCGATGGACGCGGGCATCCGCCGCGGCAGGCTGAAGATGGTGACTGGACGGAAGTTTCCGCGCGCCCTCGGGCACGACTTCTCCGGCGTCGTGGAGGCGGTCGGCGAAGGCGTCACCCGGTTCCGCGTCGGCGACGAGGTTCTCGGCGGGGCGAGCATCAAGGGGGCGGGGGCTTTCGCCGAGATGGTCGTCGCCGAGGAGAAGGCCGTCGCGAAGAAGCCGGCGAACATCTCCTGGGAAGAGGCCGCCGCGCTCCCGACGCCCGCGGTCACCGCCTACCAGGCGCTGGTCAACAAGGGCAAAGTGAAGGCCGGCCAGTTCGTCTTCGTCGCCGGTGCTCTCGGCGGGGTCGGCCGGTCCGCCGTCCAGCTCGCCTTGATGATGGGCGCCTCCGTCGGCGGCAGTTGCCGCGGAACCGCCGTGCAGGAGGCACGCGACCTCGGCATCTCCCCGATCGTCGAGTTCGATTTCGATCCGGCGAAACTCGCGGGGCGGTTCGACGTCGTCCTCGACGCCTCCGGCAAGCTGCCGCTCGAGTCGGCGAAGACGTTGGTGAAGCCCGGTGGCCACATCGTCGACATCCACCCCGCTCCCGCGAAGTTCGCGCGGGCGGCCCTGCCCGGGCCGTACGAGGTGCTGGTCACCAAGGCGGTCCCCGCCGACCTCGAACAAGTCGTGCGGGCCGCCGAGAGGGGGGCGCTACGGATGCCGATCGCCGGCATCGTGCCGCTCGGCGAGGCGATCCCGGCGCTCACCGAGTTCGAACGCCGGAGCGGGCCCAAGCGCGGCAAGCTGATCATAACGACCTGACGACGAGGGCCGCCGAGCTCGACGCCCGGCGGCCCGTACCCGGGGGTCAGGTCCGGAAGCGGGCCACCGAGCTCGGATGGTTGGGCCGCTCACGAGCGCGTTCCCCGCCGATGCTGGACAGCCGGCGGATCACTCGGCTCGGTCGGATCGGGCGGCACCGCGACACATGCAGATCGCGTAGGCACGCGCGTCGGACGGCCTCACATCCGGGATTTCAACACGTCGATCTCGCAGCCGGGCGCGGCGGGGTCGAAGCCGTGCTCCGCCAGCCAGCGGATCGCCAGCAGGCTCCGCAACGACCACCACCCGCGGACAACGTCCAGGTCGACGTCGGTTCCGTAGCCGGCGACGACGTCGCCGAGGTGCTCCTCGTGCCCGAGCGTCAAGCAGGCGAGGTCGAAGAGGGCATCGCCCTGGCCCGCCTCCGACCAGTCGATCACACCGGTGATCTCGTCGTCCTCGAGGAACACGTGGGCGATCTGCAGGTCGCCGTGCATGAACACCGGAGTCCGCGGCCCCAGCGCAGCTTCGGCGACCTGGCGGTTGCGGGTGACCAGGTCAGCAGGAAGGGTGCCGCTGGTGACGAGCCATTCGCATTCAATGTCGAGGCGCGACGCCAACCCGTCGAGGCACCGGCTGCGCCACGGCGGCAGCGGCGCGTCGTGCAGCCTCCGCACGGCGGCACCAGCCGCAGCCCATGCCGCCGAGGACGCGGTCGACGGGTCGCCGAGGCGGCCCAGTACCTTCCCCGGGACAGCGGCGAGCGCGAGTACGGGCGGCTTGCGCCACAGGATCTCCGGAGTGGGGATCGGGGCCAGAGCCATCGCCTCGACCTCGACTTCGATGCGGGCCTGATCAGCGTCGACTTTCAGGAACACGTCGCCGACGCGAAGCGTCGCGCGCTCCCGATGGGCGACGACGACCTCAACTTCTTCCACGTCGGCCAGTTTCGCTGAGTTGATCACCGACGTCACCCGATTATCGGCTGTGACCATGGGGTCGACCGCAGCGCGTCCCGCGCCGCGGTCGACCCCATGCAGGATGCGGGAAACCATCCGGCCCGACGTGTGGCGGACGGCTCCCGCACCCGGGTTCTCTCCACGATTGCGCTGCCGCAGGCTCAGGCCGCCCCGGCGCTCATCACGACTTCGCCGTTCAGACCGGCTGGGTAGAAGCCACCGGACGCCGCCGGCGTCGGGCTCAAGTACACGATGTTCAAGACGGACTGGGCCGATCGGCCGTAGCACATCCCGTTCTCATCCGTGGGGATGAAGTTCGGGTCCGCCGCCGTGCCGACACCCTGGTCGTCATCCGCCGGACCGTCGAGACTGTTTCGCGCGTCGGAGAGCTTTTGTACCGAGTCGAATACCGTGTCGTCGGTGAGTCCAACGCTGTAGAGCGCGGATCGTACGATCCCCGCGTGGTAGGCCTCGGTCGCCAGCAGGCCTGCTGCGGCATCAAGGTACGTCTTGTTCGACAACAGTGACGCGGATCCCTTGAAAGCCGAGACGCCGACGTCTTCGAAGAGGAACGCCGCGAAGAGGAAGTTGAGGTCGTTGGCGTACGGGTCGAAGCTCTCGCCTTGCTTGATCAGACCAGCGGCGGTCGCCGCCGCAGTGAAGCTCGTGTCCAGCGAGATCGCGGGACGAGCGACAGCGGCACTGCCGAGCGCGGATCGCAGGAAGGCCACATGCTGCATCTCGTCAGAGGCGATCTCCTTCGCGAACCGCTGCACGAACTTGCTGCTGAAGTTGACTGATCCTCCGCCGGACACCTCGCCGCGTTCCCCGGTGCCGGTGGTCATCTCGTCAGGAAGCCCGGATCCCGTCGTCGCACGGAGATAGAACTCGGCTTCGAGATATTCGAGATTGAGCGCGAAGTTGAGGATGGCCGCGTCGCTCGGCGAGCCACCACCCGCCGGGTCGGCTTTGCACACCCCTGGATCTACCAGGGCGGCGAGCCTTCGCCGGTCCGTTTCGGATTCTGCACTGCGTGACACCGACTCTGTGATGAACCAGTTGTCCATGCTGCCTCCGTTTTGACGCATCCAGGTCCCCTGCCTGTATGCGCCGGCCGACCTGACTGGAAGGGGTGGCACTCACGTTAGTTGCGCGAAATAACCTCAGGAATCTTTTGGGGAATGCGGTACCGGGTGGGCCGAACGTGGACTAGGCTCCGCGTCCGGTGCACCGTGCACCGGACGCGGAGCGCGCAGTCGCCAAGCCTGGCCGGGTGCGGCGAGCTTCCCGGCGCCCGGGTGCGCGGCGTCACCGAGCCGCGGCCGGATCATTCCCCCTGCATCTCTCCCGGATCCCGCCGCCTGCGTGGGCCTTGACCTGGGTTCCGTTGCGAGTCGAGCGGGTTCTCGTTCGCTTCGCGGGTGCCTTCGAAGGTGGGCCGGCGGGTCTCCTCGGGCGTGGGGACGTCGACCGGACGGGCGCCCGAGTCGGGCATCGGCTCGTACCCGGCTGCCGCCTCCGCGCCGATTGCGCCCTCGCCGCTGGGGACCGGCGTCGCGTGCATCTGCTGCGGCGGCCTGGCGGCGCGTTGGGGCAGGTCGCGGCCCAGGTCGGAGACGAGAGGTCCGTACTTGACGTCGAAGGCGGGACGCTCCGAGCGGATTCTCGGAATGCGGTCGAAGTTGCGGAGTGGTGGGGGGCAACTGGTGGCCCACTCCAGCGAGTTTCCGAACCCCCACGGGTCGTCCACCGAGACGGCGGCACCGAACCGCCAGGACTTCCAGACGTTGTAGAAGAAGAAGAGGGTGGATGTGCCGAGTATGAACGAGCCGATTGTGGAGATGGTGCTCAGGGTGGTGAAGCCGTCCTGGGGAAGGTAGTCGGCGTACCGGCGGGGCATGCCCTTGTTGCCCAACCAGTGGTGCACCAGGAAGGTGGTGTGGAAGCCGACGAACATCGTCCAGAAGTGGACCTTGCCGAGGCGTTCGTCGAGTAGCCGCCCGGTCATTTTCGGGAACCAGAAGTACACGCCGGCGAACGCGGCGAAGACGATGGTCCCGAACAGCACGTAGTGGAAGTGCCCGACGACGAAGTAGGTGTCGTGGGTGTGGAAGTCCACCGGCGGGCTCGCCAGCAACACACCGGTGAGTCCGCCGAAGAGGAAGGTGACCAGGAAGCCCACCGAGAAGAGCATCGGTGTCTCGAAGGTGAGCTGTCCCTTCCACATCGTGCCGATCCAGTTGAAGAACTTCACGCCGGTCGGGACGGCGATGATGAAGGTCATGGCCGAGAAGAAGGGCAGGAGCACCTGCCCGGTGGCGAACAGGTGGTGAGCCCAGACGTTCAACGAGAGGAAGAAGATCGCCCACAGCGCGAGCACCATGCCCTTGTAGCCGAAGAGCGGCTTGCGCGAGAAGACCGGGATGACCTCGCTGATGATGCCGAAGAACGGCAGAGCGACGATGTACACCTCGGGATGACCGAAATACCAGAAGAGGTGCTGGTACAGCATGGGTCCACCGGTGCTGGGGTCGTACACGTGGCTGTGGATCACGCGGTCGGACAGCAGAGCCAGTAGTGCCGAGGACAGCAGGGGGAAGACCATGATCGCCAACAGCGCGGTGATGAACATCGCCCAGGTGAACAAGGGCAACCGCCACATGGTCATCCCTGGTGCCCGCAGCGTGAGGACCGTCGTGATCAGGTTGACCGAACCCAGAATGGTGCCGACCCCGGACAGCACCAGGCCGACGACCCAGAGATTGCCACCCACGCCGGGGCTGTGAGCCTCCTGGCTGAGCGGGACGTACGCGGTCCACCCGAAGTCGGCCGCCCCGCCTGGCTGGGCGAACGAGCCGAGAACCAGCAGTCCGCCGAAGACGTACATCCAGTAGGCGAGCGCGTTCAGGCGGGGAAACGCCACGTCTGGGGCACCGATCTGCAACGGCACCAGGAAGTTCCCGAATGCGAACGCCAGCGGGGTGGCGAACAGGAACATCATGATCGTGCCGTGCGAGGTGAACAGCTGGTTGTACTGCTCGGGGGAGAGGAACTGCAGACCGGGGCGGGCCAACTCGCTGCGCATGAGCAGCGCCTCGATGCCGGCGGCGCTGTAGAAGAAGAACGCGGTGACGAGGTAGAGCAGACCGATCTGCTTGGCGTCGGTGGTGCGCAGAAGCCTGGTCAGTGTGTTGCCGGGCACCGGTCGGCGAACCGGGCCCGGATAGTCCCCGGACTGCGCGTGGATCACGATCGCCGGCTGGCGGTCCCGGCTGCGACTCGAATCTGGTCCAGTCACCGGTACCGGCCGTCGTAGCGCACACCGCTCCGGGTGTCCGTGAAGCTGACGCCTACCCGCACCCCATCCTCGGCGATCCACCGAACCGTGTACGTCGCGCGGTATGTCGGCGGCCAGAAGGAGGCGAAGGTCCCGTCACCCGTAACAGACCACTCGCCAGCCGACGGCCTGCCCCTCTCGACGTAGGTCGTTCGCCCATCCGCCGTGAACGATTGTGTTGCCCCGTCTCCGAACACGAACTCCGCAGCGGTCAGGGCGGCGACCATGTCGGCCGCACTGACCGGCTGGCCGTCGACAACGTCCCCACCGGAGGAGGAAATAGGGTCCATCGAACTCTCCTGACGTCGAAAAATCCACTGACTGTCGCTTCGGCAGGCTAGCCATTGCGGACTAGATAGTCCAATTCGACGGTTACTGGCAGGCACCCTCGACCGCTGCAACCCAACATCTTGGGCGCTCTGAGCTGCACCGGGGCGGGGCTGGCGTCACAGAAGGACCCGCCCCGTATCGCTCGCTCCGAAGTCGGATGTGGACCCTTCGGTTCGTGGTATGAGTCACACTCCGTGGCGTGGATCTTCCGGTCGACGGGGTTCGACGGGCCGGGGTGGCTCGCATCTTGCCTCGCTCGTCTCGGGCCGTTGGTCGCCGGGCGCGCCCCTACAACTTGCATGAACGGACTATTTAGTCCATTCACATGGCAATCGATTCTCGTGCCGCCAATAGCCACATGTCATACTTGGACTTCAGGGTCCCAAGCGAGGTCGTCTGACCGCGCAGCGTAACTACATGTTGGAAGGGTGGGCCGATGAGCAGCGACGAGCAGGCGCTGGTGGCCGAGGAGCTGATCGACAGCCTCGAACGGGGTCGTTTCGAGCTCTACCGCGACGGCGAACTGGTCGGCTGGCTCTACTACACCCACCTGAAGCCCAACCGGTACGCCCTCCGGCACACCGAGGTCGAGCCGAGCCATCAACACCAAGGCGTGGCGGGCGCGATGGTGCGACGGGTATTCGACGAGATCCGTGCCCGCGAGGGCACGATCACGGCGATCTGCCCGTTTGTGGTCGACTTCCTCTCGCGCACGACCACCTATGCCGATCTGATCGACGCCCGGCACCCCGGCTACTCCGATCGCGCTGCCGCCGAGAAGGCGCAGTCGAAGGCTGGCGGCTGAAACCGGCGGGCCGCGCGCAGGAGACTCCTCGGACGAACCCTGTCGCGGCCATCAGCTGGTCGCGCGGTGGCCTGATCCCACCGGATCGGGGTCACCCACTCCGCGGCCAGCCTGATCTCTTCGCAGCACCCACCGTGTCACCTGCGGGAAGCCGGCACGCCCTCGCACCCGCTGCACCCTTCATCTGGCCTGATCAACCCCATCACAATCCTGCGCCGGAGCGCCGGGACGACGAGTACGGAGATCGCCAGTGAACAGGTGCGTCTCCCACCGCCCGGTTGCGCATCTTCACGTTGGGCTGCCGGATGTCGGCGGTGCGGGTAGCGCCGTGACGCACGAGAAAGCGGCAGCCTCGGTATCCGTCCACAACGGAGTTCCGCGAGCAACCTCTTGCAGGGGATGTGCCATGGCCGGGGGCGCGGCGCGGCGCGCGTCGCGCGAATGCGCGTCGATCGTCTGCCACGAACTGAAGTCAGCGCATCCCACCGGCGACGTGAGTAAAACCCGGAAAACCTGATCCCAAGCGGCCTCGTCATTTCATGCTTGCCTCACGCGCCCGCGCCCCGCGCCGCCGCCACGCCGTCACCTCGTGCAGCTGAAGGGGGCAGCGATGCAACTTACGTTGCTGGAGCTGCTGTCATGGATCACGGTCGCTGTGGGGTTGGCTAGCTCGGCCTCGATCGTCGTCGACATCCGCGTCCTCGGGTACCGCCAGCCCATCAAGGTCTTGGAGCTTGTCTGGGCCGTGACCGGGCTCTACCTCGGCCCGGCCGGTATCGCGGCGTATCGACGTTGGGCTCGGCCACAGTCGCGTCGATGGCAGCAGCGGTACGGCAGGCCGCCGGGACGGCCGCGGCAGATAGCGATTCTGACCGGGCTTTGTCACTGCGGCGCCCACTGTATTCTCGGCGTCATTCTGGGTGAGCTGGTGGTATCTTTCAGTGGCGTCAGCGTGAGGGGTGAGACGCTGTGGGCCAACTACATCAGTGACTATTCGGGGGCGCTTGTCGTAGGTGTCACGATCCGATATCTCACCTCGGTGGACAGGGGTCGACGAAGGCTGTGGGACGCGGTGGTGAATGTCGCCAAGGCTGATCTACTCGGCGTGACGGCCTTTGAGATAGCTTTGTTCATCTGGTTGGCGATCGCGCATCATGCCAATGACTCGGAGCCGGCAATGGATCCGTCGAGCCCGGTGTTCTGGTTCTTCATTCAAATCGGGCTGGCGAGCGGTTTCGTCGTCGCATGGCCCGGAGTCGCCTGGTTGGTCCGTCGTGGAGTCAAGGTAATGCCTGATCACGGCACAGGCCACGCGTGATCGTAGAGCGCGAACTAGTATGTGCCAGACGGGCGCGCGACGACCTGTCGTACGACCGGCTCGGAACGGGTTCGAACCTCGAACATGGACTCGGTGGTCCATATCGAATCCCCGGCAGAGATGCTCGTCAGGTAGCGCGCGCCCTGCGCCCATTGGACACGCGGCTGCTGTTCAGGCCGCCGGTGGTCGGCGAGGTTTGCCCACCGATGCCATGCCAGCCTATGCTGGACGCGATGGTCCAGTTGATTCGCGCAGGGTCGTGGCGGATCACGTTCCCACCGCAGGGAATCTCATCACCGGGGCACTCGCTGACCACGACGTCATGGGCGGGTACCACATCGACTTCCACCCGCGGAGTGGAAGCACGGGTGGCAGTGGAATCGCGGCCGCCCTGCCACATGGGAGAGGTACATGGCATTGATCACACGCGGCTTCGGCGGCCGCAGACGCGACGACACCAACCTCCCGCCCGGCCAGTACCGCACGGAGGACTTCCCGGTGCTGTCGGCGGGACCCACGCCGCGCATCAACCTCGACGACTGGGAGCTTGCCGTCGTCACCGAGACCGGCGAGCGGAGCACGTGGTCATGGGCGGAGTTCACCGCCCTTCCTGCCGACGAGCCGACCGTGGACATCCATTGCGTCACGCACTGGTCGAAGTTCGGCACGAACTGGCGAGGCGTCTCGCTGGACACGCTGCTCGCCGATGTCGAGACCGCGGCGGAGTACGTCGTCGCCCACTCCTACGGCGGCTACACCACGAACATCCCGATCGAGGACCTACTCGACGGACAGGCCTGGGTGGCGTACGAGTTCGACGGTGAGCCGCTGGCTCCGGTACACGGCGGGCCGGCTCGTCTCCTCGTTCCTCACCTGTACTTCTGGAAGAGCGCGAAATGGCTGCGCGCTCTGGAACTGCGTCTCGACGACGAACCCGGGTTCTGGGAGACGGCCGGCTACCACAACTATGGTGACCCATGGCGCGAGCAGCGGTACCAGGCAGACTGACCTGGCAGCCGGCGACCGTCGCCGCCGCCCGGGCGGAGACTGCGACGGCGCGGAGCCTGATCCTCGACGTCGACGGCTGGACAGGTCACGTACCGGGCCAGCACATCGACATCCGGCTGACGGCTCCCGACGGCTACACGGCCCACCGCAGCTACTCGATCTCGTCGGCACCGGGGCCCGGCCGGCTCGAGGTGACCGTCCAGGCGGTGACCGACGGCGAAGTCTCGCCGTACCTCGTCGACGTCGCGCAGCCGGGTGACCAACTCGAGATCCGTGGACCGCTCGGCGGCTGGTTCGTACGCCGAGCTGCCGACCCGCGCCCGGCGTTGCTGATCGGCGGCGGGTCCGGCGTGGCGCCGCTGATGTCGATGGTGCGTGCTGCGACGTACCCCACCAGGCTGCTCTACTCGACCCGATCCCCGTCCGAGGCGCTGTACACCGCGGATCTCGCAGCTGCCCGAGCCGCGGACGGCGGGCGCATCGACGTCACGTACGTCTATACCAGGGTCGCGCCCCCCGGCTGGCCGGCCCCACCCGGACGACTGGACGCGGACGCCCTCGCCCGCGTCGCCTGGCCCCGCGATGCCGACGCCGTGGCGTTCGTCTGCGGGCCCACCGGGTTCGTCGAGGCCGTTGCCGACCTCCTCGTCGACATCGGCCACGATCCCGCGAACATCCGCACCGAACGTTTCGGACCCACCGGAGGATGACCATGTCGACCATCAACGTCGGAGCCGACGACACACCCTGGGTGGACGGTAACGCCCTCGCCGGACCGCTCGGCGAGGTCATGGGGACCGACCTCACCGTTGCCGAGCTCACCTGCGCCGGGTGCCGGACGACCCGTCCGCTGGCCGCGATGCGCGTGTTCGACCGAGCCCCCGGCCTCGTCGCCCGCTGTCCCGGCTGCGAGGACGTCGTCATGCGCGTGGTGCGCACGGCCGGCCGGGTCCTGGTCGACCTGCGTGGATCGCTCCTGCTCAGCATCCCGGTACCGACTGCCTGAGCAGAGAGGGTGTTCGAGAAGGCCATGCCCTACCGCGTCGCCAAGGCGACGGGCGAGCCCTCTCGAACACCCTCTATGGTTATGCCCGCATTGCAGTGGCGGCCGGTGGTCAGCCTCGCGGGCGTCGGTCGGCGACAGCTCGCGGCGGGATAGTGTTGCCGCACCATTCGGCCTGACCGGGGCACTCCCAGGTCGCCGTACCAGGGTGAGATTCAGGAGACGACATGGCGGGCAACGCCGAGGACATGGTCACGTTGACCGGCGCCGACAAGGATCTGCATGACTCGAACCCGTCGGACGCCACCGCGCCCGACGGCGAGGACTTCGTCATCACCGACAACAGCGCGCTCGGCATCTACGAGGCCGCGATAGGGGGCCGGACAGTCGCCGGGCTCGTTTACAGCAAGGTCGGCAACCGCGTCGTACTGTCGGCGACGTCGGTGTTCCCCGAGTTCCGGGGGAGGGGAGTGGCCGGCAGGCTCATCGGCGGCGTCCTCGACGAGCTGCGCGAGCAGGGAAAGACCGCCACCATCACGTGTCCGTTCGCGGCGGCATTCGTCAACGCTCATCCGGAATATGCCGACGTGCTGGACCCGGCATTCCCTGGGTCGCACGCAGCCGGGCAGCAGCATTGAGTGAGGTCGTCGCGGCTGAACACGCGCCGACCGGGGCCGGCCAGGATGTCGGCGCCGGCACTGGTCGATGACGTCATCCGGTACGAGTCGCCCGGCCTGCCCACGCGGTTGACGCTGATCCGAGGGCAGGGCCGGACGCTCGTAGTTTCCGGTTCTCAGGGACGAACGCGGATGACCGTCTTCCCCTTGGTCCGCTGAGTCGGGTTGAAGGCGGCGACGGCGTCGTCGAGGGCCGCCACGGTGCCGATGTTCGGCCGCAGGCGTCCGTCCCGGACCAGCCGGGCGATCTCCCCCAACTGGGCGCGGTCGGACACGACGACGAAGTCGATCGCCAGGCCGTCAGCGGGCCGCGCCTCCGGCGGCCCGGTGACGGTCACCAGCGTTCCTCCGGCTCGAACCAGACGTGCGGACCGCTTCTGGATGTCGCCGCCGATGACGTCGAAGACCAGATCCACTCCGCCGACGTCTTCCAGGGTGTCGTTGTCGAGGTCGACGTACTCGTGCGCGCCGAAGTCGACTGCGGTCTGCCGGCCGCTGGCACGTCCGGTGCCGATGACGTGGGCGCCGGCGTGACGGGCGAGCTGCGTCGCCATCGAACCGACTGCGCCGGCGGCGCCGTGCACCAGGACGCTCTGCCCCTCCAGGAGGCGGCCGTGATCGAACAGCCCTTGCCACGCGGTCAGGCTCGCCATCGCGACGCCGGCACCCGCCGCGAAGTCGACGTCGGCCGGCAGCGGCGCGAGGTTGCGCGCCTCGACGACGACATACTCCGCCAGCGTGCCGTCGCGAGTCCAGTCCGTGAGGCCGAACACCCGCTGCCCCACCGACAACCCCGTTGCGCCATAGCTGAGAGCGGTGACCACCCCGGCCACCTCGTGGCCGGGGATCGACGGTGTCCGGTCGAGACCGCGGCGATCCACCCAGGTCGAGGGCCACTCCAGCTCGTTGCCGGTGAATCCCGAGGCATGAACTTCAACGACGACGTCGCCGTAGTTCGCGCCCTCAAGACTGGCGAGCCTCGCCACGTCCGGCTCGGGCCGCTCCACCAGCGTCATCCCCGCCGTTCCCGCGGCCCGGTCCGTCACCACGATCGCTTTCATTCTGCTCCTCTGCATCGGTTCTCGTCCGTCCCAGACCACTGGGCGACTCGAACGACGTCCGAACGCCGGGCGGCTACCTCAGGTCGTTCTCGAACGCGGTGAGCTCCTCGTCATGGCCGGCTTCCGCGGTCTTCTGCGGGGGATAGGCGCCGGCGCCGGGATGGACCTTGTCGATGAGATCGAGGTATTTCGGGTTGCGGGCGATGAACTTACCCACGACCGGGCAGATGACGGTGATCTTCTTCCCGCTCTCGCGGATCTCGTCCAGCACGCGAGCGATGAGCTCCGTGGCCACCCGGTTGTGTCGGTAGGCGGGGTCGACCCAGGTCGTCAGCAGCACGACACGACCGCCTACGAACCGATACTGGAGCTCGGCGATCGCTTCGGCGCCGAGCGCGGCGATCCAGCGGCCGTGCTCCGCGTCGTTGATGACATCGAGCACCCAGCTGGACTCCACCTCGCTGGGACTCGTCTCGTTCAAAGCAGCGATGAGCTCAGCGTTGTTCTCTTCCCGGGTGGCTGCCTCGAGATCGATTGTCATTGTCACACTTTCTGCCGAGGAGCTGATAGGGAGTTTAGGACAAATGGGTGCGACGCTGGGTTACTCCCGGGTGCTTGGCGTCGATGAGGTCGGCGTACTCGGGGTTGTGCTCGATGAAGGTGCGCACGATCGGGCAGAGGATGGTGATCGTCTTTCCTTGCGCGCGCGCGTCGTTCAGGACGTGCCGGATCAGCTCGGTGGCGACGCCCTTTTTGCGAAACTCGGGCAACACCGAGGTGCCCAGCAGCACGAGCCGGTCGTCTCCGGTGACGCTGTAGGTCAGCCCGGCCACCTCTCGGTCCCCGACGATGGCGTCGTAGGTGCCGAGCTTCTCGTCGTTGACGATTCGGACGTCGAACGCGGCGGTGTGGGAAGCGTCGACTACTTCGTCTATGAGGACGACCTGGTCCTCGCTGAGGATGCCGTTCTCGTCGTGTCCGGCCTCGTCGGGGCGCTCGACGGCGGAGCGCACCGGCCCGCTCGGGTCGGTCATGAGGGCGCGCTCTCGTTGCTGGTCATCAGATAACTCCCGGATCGTGGCCTAGTCGTACTCGCCCAGCCGCACGTCGTCGGCCGGAGGTGAAGACCCGACCGTCGACGTACTTCTCGCTTCTGCGAGGGGCGTTCTCGTGCTTGGTGCTGCCATGTCCTCACGGACGGACGCGGATGATCGTCTTCCCCATGATCCGCTCGGTCGGGTTGAACGCGGCGACGGCGTCGTCGAGACTCGCGACATTGCCGATGACCGTCCGAAGTCGTCCGTCCCGGACCCGCCGGACGATCTCGCCGAGTTGGGCGCGATCAGGCACGACCACGAAGTCGATCGCCAGGCCGTCTACGGGTCGCGCCTCGGGCGGCCCGGCGATGGTCACCAGCGTTCCTCCGGTCCGGACAACGTCTGCGGACCGCTTGCCGATGTCGCCGCCGATGACGTCGAACACCAGATCGACCCCGCCGACGTCCTCCAGGGCGTCGTTCTCGAGGTCGACGAACTCCTGCGCGCCGAAGTCGAGCGCCGCCCGACGGTCGGCAGTGCGTCCGGTACCGATGACGTGGGCGCCGGCCTCGCGTGCGAGCTGCGCCACCATCGACCCGACTCCGCCGGCCGCGCCGTGCACGAGGACGCTCTGCCCAACCTGGAGGCGGCCGTGCTCGAACAGCCCCTGCCAGGCGGTCAGGCCCGAGATCGGCAGGCTCGCGCCCACCGTGAAGTCCACGTCGCCGGGCAACGGCGCGAGGTTGCGCGCCTCGACGGCCACGTACTCCGCCAGCGTGCCGTCGCGAGTCCAGTCCGTGAGGCCGAACACCCGCTGCCCCACCGACAGTCCGGTCGTGCCATAGCCCAGCGCGCTGACCACTCCGGCCAGCTCGTGCCCGGGGATCGACGGCGTCCGGTCACGGCCGAGTCGATCGGCCCAGGTCGAGGGCCACGTCAGCTCACCCGGGGTGAATCCCGACGCGTGGACCTGGACGACGACGTCGTTCAGCGCCGGTGCCGGCTGGGGCCGCTCCACCAGCCTCATCCCTGCCGTTCCCGCGGCCTCGTCCGTCACTACGATCGCCTTCATCGGGCGCCTCCCTGTATCCACGTTCTGGTCTGCACTGTCACGAGGTGCAGGCTTCCGGTCATCAGCTGCACGCGGCACCTGACCCTCGGTGCCTCGCCACGTCGACCGGAAGCGGTTGTGGCGCGGGCGCATCGAGGAACGAGCGCGACTGCGAGATCGTCGGGATGGCGCCGGCGGAGTCGAGACCCCGCCGGCGCCATCCCGACATGGTTTTCGAGGTCAGTTGCGGCCGGCCATGATGCCGCCGTCGACGTCGACGATGGCGCCGGTCATCCAGCTCGCCTCGTCCGACAGCAGGAACGACACCGCGTTCGCGATGTCCTCCGGGCTACCGACACGCCCCAGCGGGTGGAAGCTGTCGAAGCTGTCGACGGTCTCATCGAACTTGTCCGCCGGGACGAAGCCCAGGTACAGGGGCGTCTTCACGACCGCGGGCGCGACCGCGTTGACCCGGATCTTGTGCGGCGCCAGCTCGATCGCGAGGGCCTTGGTGAACGAGTGCAGGCCGCCCTTCTGCACGGAGTAGCCGGTGTGCGGCGTCGCCGCGATGCCCTGGTGCGCCCACATCGAGCCGACGTTGACGATGGCGCCGCCCCGGCCCCCGGCGACCATGCCGGCGACGACGGTCTGCGTGATGAAGAACAGCGCACGGTTGAGTTCGTTGTACGAGTCGTAGAAGGCCTCGTCGTACTCGCTGAACGCCTTCGGGATGAAGAAACCCGCGGCGTTGACGAGCAGTGTCGCGTCGGCGTGCTCGGCGGCGAGCTGCTTTCGGAGCTCCGGCACCTGGTCGCGGTCGGTCAGCTCGGCGGTGATGCCCCACGCCTTTCCGTGCTGCGACAAGGCCTCGACCGCGGCCCCGACCTTGTCCTGGTCTCGACCCGTGATCACGGCAGTGCCGCCCCCGGCGACGACCTGGTGGGCCGTGGCCAGGCCCATGCCGCTGCTGCCGCCGACGACCACGACCTTGCGGCCCTCGAAACTGTTGCTCATACCGATTAGTCCTTTCCCACCGGTTCGCGTTTTTTGTCGGCGGCACCCGATTTCCCGGAGTGGCGCGACGTCCGTTAGAACTCGGCGCCGGTGGGCACGCCGGACAGTGCGTCGCCAGCGGAGGCACCGAGTCGGACGCCCCGAAACCTAGCCGCGCTGGAACTGGTCGGTCAAGTCCAGTCCGGAGACGAGGCGGGTGCTACTGTGGATTCGGGGAAGCTCAGGCTGTACGCCGTAACGGCGACGCTCATCCGGCCATCGCCGGACATCTTCCCAGGACTCGATAGTCCATAAAAGATGAGACCTGCGGGAATACCAGCGGCCCGCAGGGCGTCTGTATGTATGCGTGTCCAGGTGCGTCTCGCCTGGTTCCTCAGCTTTGCGCCGAAAGGCCGGGAAGGGAGAGCTGTGTCCCAGCACACCCAGTACCACAAGAGCCCGGAGGCGGTCTCGCAGCTCGACCCGGAGCAGTACCGGGTCACCCAGCAGGACGGCACCGAGCGTCCGTTCGCCAACGCCTACTGGGACAACCACGAGCCCGGCATCTACGTCGATGTCGTGTCCGGCGAGCCGCTGTTCGCATCGGTCGACAAGTACGACAGCAGGTCCGGCTGGCCGAGCTTCACGAAGCCGATCGACAAGACGAACGTTGTCGAGCGCGAGGATTCAAGCCACGGGATGATCCGGGTTGAGGCCCGTTCGCTGCACGGCGACAGTCACCTTGGCCACATCTTCAACGACGGTCCCCGCGACAAGGGCGGACTGCGGTACTGCATCAACTCCGCGTCGTTGCGGTTCATCCACCTCGACGACCTGGAGGACGCAGGGTACGGCGAATACCGCACCCTGTTCACGAGTGACACCAACCCTGACACCGACGACAAGTAGGGAGACGACGTGAGCACCGAGAAGGCGATCCTCGCCGGAGGCTGTTTCTGGGGCATGGAGGAGTTGTTCCGCCACCAGCCTGGCGTCGTGTCCACGCGCGTCGGCTACAGCGGTGGCGACGTCCCGAACGCCACCTACCGCAACCACGGCACCCACGCGGAGTCCATCGAGGTCATCTACGACACCGAGAAGACCGACTTCCGCGCGCTGCTCGAGTTCTTCTTCCAGATCCACGACCCGTCGACGAAGAACCGCCAGGGCAACGACATCGGCACCAGCTACCGCTCGGCGATCTTCTACACCAACGACGAGCAGAAGCGGGTCGCCGAGGACACGATCGCCGACGTCGACGCCTCGGGCCTGTGGCCCGGCAAGGTCGTCACCGAGGTCACCCCGGCAGGCGACTTCTGGGAAGCCGAGCCCGAGCACCAGAACTACCTGCAGACCTACCCCAACGGCTACACCTGCCACTTCCCCCGCCCCGGGTGGAAGCTCCCGAAGCGGGCGACGGCCTGACATCTCCGGCGCGCGGACCCTGGGTCCGCGCGCCGGCCTGTTTTCCCTCGGCGACTCACCACAGATGCCGAGCACCCGCGGCAGGCCGCCCGGACGATGTTCAACCGCGCCGTCGAGCGCGCCTACTCACCGGTTGCTGTTACCTCGTGGCCGAGGCGGGCCCGGGCTCGGGCCATACGAATGGCCTCGGTCAAGGTCGCGATGTCGTAGGCGCCGTAGTGGCGGCGACCATTGATGAAGAACGTCGGGGTGCCGGACACACCGCTCTTGTCGGCCGAGTCGATGTCGCTCTCGATACGCCCCGCGTGCGCCTGGTTGATCAGATCGTCATGGAAGCGTGCCTGATCGAGACCGAGGTCGACGGCATATTTGATCAGGTCAGTGACGTTCAGCTTGTCCTGGTGGTCGAGCAGCAGGTCGTGCATCTGCCAGAACTTGCCTTGAGCGCCCGCCGCCTCGGCGGCCTCGGCGGCGAGCCGGGCTTGCGGGTGCACGTCCGGCAGAGGCAGGTGACGCCACACGAAACGCAGGTCGGCGTGGCCCAGCAACTGCCGGACTACCGGCTCGGCCTTCCCGCAGTACGGGCACTCGAAGTCGCCGTACTGCACCAGCGTCACCGACGCTCCGGCCGGGCCGCGGACATGGTCGTACCTCTCGTCGACCTCGGGGATGAGATCGATCAGCTCCGTCACATCGCCGAAGAGTGCCCGGATTCGCTTGTCGTTGGGGAGCATGTTGGTGAAGCGGAACGCGATCCAGGTCAACGCTGACGATACGATCGCGGCGCTGAGCACCCCGACTTTCGCCTCGGCCAGTTGGTCGCCGCTGAAGGCGAGGCTGGCGACCAGAAGCGACACCGTGAAGCTGACACCGGCGATCGTGCCGCTGCCGACCACGCCTGCCCAACCCACGGCCGGACGGATGCGGCCGTGTGAGATCCAGGTGAGCACGGCGGAGGTGCCGATCACGGCGAGCGGCTTGCCGACGACGTACCCGAGCAGCACGCCCCAGGTGACAGGCGACGTGAACGCCCGGTTCAGGAACGGACCATCGATGCTGATGCCGGCGTTGGCCAGGCCGAACAGCGGCACGATCACGTAACTGGACCAAGGGTGGTAGATGCGCTGAAGGCGGTCGTTGGGCGACAGCGTGTTCGCGAGGCCGAGCGAAGCCGTCCGTGCGAGCCTCGGCGTCGGCTGCTCACGAAACAACCGAAACAGATCGCTGACCTGCTCGAGCTCGGCTCGGCCGGGAGAATAGGCGAACGCGGTCAACCCGATGGCCAGTCCGGCCACCACCGGATCGACTCCGCTGACCAGCAGCGCGCCCCACATCACGATGGCGACCGGCACGTACGCCGAGTCCCGCCGGATGCCGGCTGCGCGGATGGCCAGCATGACCGCGAACGCCGCTACGGCCACCACGATGGGCATCATTTTGATGTCGTCGCTGTAGACGAGGGCGATGACGATGAGCGCGATCAGATCGTCGACCACGAACACGGTGAGAAGGAAGATCCGGACCCGGTCGGGCACGCCCCGGCCGAGCAGGGCCAGCAGGCCCAACGCGAGGGCGGTGTCGGTCGACATGGCCACGCCCCAGCCATGCGCACCCGGTCCGCCGTGGTTGATCACCAGGAAGATCAGCACCGGGATCAGCATGCCGATCACGCCGGCCAGACTGGGCAGCACGAAACGTCGCCGGTCGCGTAGGTCGCCGAGGTCGAACTCGCGTCGCGCCTCAAGGCCGACGACCAGGAAGAACAGCGTCATCAAGCCGCTGTTGATCCAGGTGTGCAGGTCGCGAGAGAGCTCGAGGGGGCCGAGTCGCAGGGACAGCTCGGTGCGCCAGACGGCTTCGTAGGAGCTGAGGTCGATGTTGGCCCAAAGCAGTGCTGCGACGATGGCGGCCACGAGCACGCGGGCGCTGCCGGACTCAGTTCGCAGGAAGGCCCGCAGCGGTGCCGCGAGACTTCCCATCCAGATGCTTCGGTCGCTCATCTTGGTTCCGGTCACACGTCACCCTTCGACGCGCTGGCCGGGCCAGCACGGGTAGTTAGAAATCGTGCCGCGACGCGGGCAGGCGACCCTGCGGCTCAGGCCTGATCGCGCTGCCGCGGCTGAAGCGGGCCGCGGAGCGAGCGTCGAGGCCGGCGACACGGGGTGCGGGTGACTACCGGTGAGCTCACGGCCGGGCCGCACACGTCGCCGCGACGGGTGGACCCGGCGATACCCAAGGGAAAGTCCGTCTGAGGTAGCGGCCGCCGAGCGGGCCAGCATGATCAGCCAGGCCGGGCCGCGAACCGGATCAGTTCCCTGTCGCCGCTCGGCGCACCAACGTCGAGCGGCCGAGATGTGTATGTACGTGGATCGCTACGTGCACGACTCGGGCATGCTCCGTTGTTGCCGTGGCCCCGGGCCTGGGCGTCGGCAAGGCGCCGTATCGCGTCGCGGTCGACGCAAACACCGTCGCCGCCGCCCGCGACGGAGCGGCAACCGCTTGCTGCTCGGTCGTGATCGCCGAGCAGCAAGCGGCCTGACGTCAGCGCGGCCCGACGAACTCCGTCTTCACGCTCCAGGCGAACTGGATCAGCAGGGTCACCGGGGACCTCTCGGCGATCTCATGCATCACCTTCAAGTCGTCGGGGTCGGGTTCCTCGCTCAGCGTGATCGTGCGCTTCAGGTAGCGCTCTGCGCCCTCCTGCTCGGGCTCGTGGTAGTCGATCTCGACAGTGATGTCACCGGCGTTGTCGTACTTGTAGTCGACGTACTGCCGCAGCGTCTGAGCGGTGCAGGAGGCGAGCGCCATCAACAGGTACTCCGTCGGCGTCGGGCCATCGCCGACCGCGCCGTTGTGCGGTTCATCGGCGACGAACGTGAAGCCGCGGCTGGTCATGTCCGTACGCCGGCGCTCAGTGAGCGGAAGGACAGCTCGTGCGGATGCGACGACACGATCCCGATCGGTTTCCATGAGCCGTGCCTTCCTGTAGATCGATCCTGGTAGTGACGGTCCGGATACGCGCATCCAGCAACAGCCGAGCCGCAGTCTGAGCGGGGTTGTGGCCGGGCGTATCACCCCCTGACCGAGTGCGTGAGCAGGCTAGCCTCCACGGACTGAATAGTCCAATCGGTCATTCGCCGCCAGACCGCTCGGCCCGCGTGGATCCTCACCTTTGGGCGGATCAGTCCGTGCTGATACGTGGCGACGGGCGACTTGCCCTCAGTCGAACTTGCTCTATGTCGAGCTGCGGATCGGACCAATTAGTCCGTGAAGGTCTGGGATGTGCCGTCGCTCACGCACCAGGACTGCGGCCTCGTCGCCCTCCGGCGGCGCGGTCGCACTCGAATCCGGACGACATGAGGAACCTCCCGACCGCAGTCGCGGCACAACCCGATCAAGAAACGCGAGGAACGGCGCGACGGCGTTCTCACCGCGGTGAAGGCGACCGGCATCTGCTGTCGGCCATCGTGTCGCGAGCAATGGGCCCCGCACCTGCTGTGACCTGGATCCGTGCGATCATCGATCTCCGGGCTGCTCGCACCCCCGCTGGTGAACAGCCTGATCACGATGACAAGGGCTCAGTTAACGGGTCGGCTCACCGGCCGGCTCTGTGAGGAACGACTTGATGTGGTCCAGCGCCATGTCCAGCGCAACTTCCATGGGTGCCACGTCGTGGGCAGCGTTCGCCAGGAGGTAGCCGCCTTGCAGAGCTGCCATCAACCCGGTGGCCAGCTTCTCCGGGTCGGCGTCCTGGCGCAGTGCACCGCTGTCCCGCATCCGGTGCAGACCATCGCTGATCAGCTTCTCCCATGCCGCGAACGTCTCCGACAGCATTGATCGAGCCTGCTCGTCTTGGTCGGACAGCTCGACAGCCATCGACCCGAGGCCGCACCCGTATTTGCCGTTGTTGAGCGAGTTGGCCTGGACCAGCGCGTTACGCCACCGGACCAGCCCGGAGAATGATCTCAGTCGTTCGAGTCCGCCACGCTCACGCTGAAGCACGAGCGCGCCCCGATATTTGACCAACGCGCGGACGAGTTCCTGTTTGTCGGCGAAGTGGTGGTAAAGCTGAGACTTGCTCGTCTGGCTCGCCTCGCGGATGTCGTCAAGGGTCGTCGCGTTCACTCCGCGTACGAACATCAGCCGATTCGCGGCCTCGAGAATCCGCTCCCGGGTCGCGATGCCCCGTTGACTGATCCTCCGCTGCTTCGTCGGCGCAGCCACCTGCTCGTCGGCCATCCCTCAAGTGTATCCAGTAGTGCCCCTAAACAGCGGAGATTGGGACCGCAAAGTCCATTCCGTGTTGCGCGGCATTTCGCCTGACGGTGGCCGGCGAGCGTGGCGCTGCCAGCTCGATTAGCCGGTGCGATGTCCGCTGGACCGTCGACAGGCGAAGCCGTGATTTGGACTATCCGGTCCTCGCTACGACAAGCTTCCGCTTGGGGGCTGCCCCGCGATGCCGCGGCAGCGGCGCGCCGGGGGTCGGCGAGTGCCAACGCTTCGGGCGTAGCGCGCGCATCACCCGCAGCGGGATCTGGTGGCCACCATTACGGTAAAAAAGGGGACCAATGTAGCGTATTCCAGTACCGGCGGGCGAATACATCCCTGCTGCCTCGCGACCCGCCCTGGACGCCGCCGAGATGTGGCTGGGTGTCGTTCCCGACAGACATGCGGCCTGTCCGCCAACCCGGGCGCCCTGAGCGGATGGAATGACCTTCAGGTCACCCCTGGTCGGCGGACCCTCAGTCAAACCGGCAACGCCCCACCTTAACGGCTGTTATCGTGATTGACCGTGCTTACCGTGCGTGTTGCTGTCGCCGCGCCTGGTGTCGCCCTGGTCGTGCCTGGTGTAGAGGTCGCGCCAGCAACGCGGGAGGCGGTGGCAGCGGACGTAACGTGCCCGGCGGCCAGGTCGCCGGCTTCTCCGCCACTAGGGCAGTGACGCTTCGGTGAAGTTGTCATCCCCCGTCACTGGCATTGCACTCAGTGCCCCGCGGTGAGAGGGAGATTGTTCTGCAACCAACATGGCTCGTGGTGCTCTCGTGGGCCACGCTCATAGTGGGCCTCGCGAGTACCGTCGTCATAGTTGTCGACCATTTTGTCCTTCGATACCGTCAGCCGGTCAAAGTCATGGAGATTGTCTGGCCGGCAACCGCTCTCTACTTTGGTCCGGCAGGCGTCCTGGCCTACCGGCGGTGGGGTAGACCCCAGTCTCCCCGCTGGCTGGAGCGGCACCGTACCCCGCCGAAGATCTCACGACACGCGGTCACGATAATCGAAACACTGCATTGCGCGACGCACTGCGTCCTGGGTGCCATCATTGCCACTGTGGTCGTCTTCGGCTTCAGCCTCGAGATGTTCGACAAGAGATTATGGCCGGAATTCATAGGCGACTACCTAGCCGCGGTCCTGGTAGGTTTCGCATTCCGCTACTCCACTGAGGCCCACCGGGGTGGTCGAAGGGTGCGGGCGGCAGTGCGGAGATTTCTCAAGGGAGATCTGCTGAGCGTGTCCGTCTTCGAGATCGCCCTGTTGGGTTGGCTGGCGCTGATGGAGTTGACGGTTTTCCACGAGACCCTGCCGCCCAGCAATCCGGTGTTCTGGCTCATCGTCCAGATCGGGCTGATCATCGGCTTCCTTGCCGCTTGGCCGCCGACCCTGTGGCTGATCCGCCGCGGTGCCAAGGGGGAACTGCTGGGCGCGCCATAGTGGGCGGTGCTGCGCCGACGCCAGTGGCGAAATGCTCGGCTTGTGTTCCGCCGAACTCACTGGTACCCCTGCTGAACCGGGCCGGAACGGAGAATGGGCAGCCGCCGATGCTCAGCGGGTCCGCCGACGGTGATGAGCCAGGCCTAAAAGGTAGTCGCGGGAACCTCTCGCCCCGGGTCCCAGACCCCCTGATGGGCTGCTGCCTCCACCTCTCTACGGCCAACCCGCGATATCTGCCCGAACCCGCCGGCCAGGTGCTCTCCCGACAGCGGCTGCCGCAGCGCGTGGGGTTGCCAGCTGCTGTCTTGCTGGCGCTCTTGGCGGTTGGTGGTGGGCTCTGGTGTCCAGCAGCGGGTGAGATGGGGTTTCGGGCTGTCGGGTGATGGCTGGATGACGATTTTGTTGCGGAAGCGGGCGGGCGGCGTGCAGACGTGGGCGTGGTCGCTGGCTTGTTTGCGGGGATGGTTCGGGTATCAGTGGTCGTCGTTATGGTGACGGTGGTGCCGGTGGTTCAGGCGTACCAGTTCGCTCTGGATTTGACGCCCGTGCAGGAGCGGGCGGTGTGGGCGCATGCGGGGACGGTGCTGGTTGCGCACGATTGGGCGCCACACACGACACCGGCGGGAGCGGCTCGGTGGCGGCACGTGGAGCCAACCGGAAGACCCCGCCAGCTGGGGCAGGTGGCAGTGAAACGTCAACCCGGCACCGCACAGACCAGGACCGTCTGACCGCAAGGCGGGACTACCCGACAGGCGCTCGCTAGAGCGCACTGAAAGGTAATGGTACGAGACCACGACGAGCGACTCGGGGACGTTGCCTGGGTACGGAAGAAGATCGCGCAGGATCGGACCAACCCGCATCAGCTGGTCATCCCCCGCAGTCTCTGCTGCGACCTGCAGCGGTAGCCCGTGGAAGAGTCCCCTCGGCCACCGCCGGAAAAATTCACCCGCGCAGGTCACGTCGTCGATAGCCGATCGCTCCGAGCACCGCGAGCGTGGCCGCCGTGGCGAGCATGGCCGCCGCCGCGCGCCAGTCCGGGGGCAGGTCTGGGACGGGTGCAAGGTGCCTGAACGGGGACAGTCGACCGACCCAGGGTGGTGCGCCGGTGCTGTCGGCGAGGACGTTGAGGACGAAGCCGGCGGCCACCGGCAGCGCGCCGACGAGCGCGACGGCGCGAGGCGCCCAGCCCAGCGCGAGCACCGCCGCACCCAGACAGAGCAGCGCGACCGGTAGTACGTTGACGGCGCCCGCAAGGGCGGCGTCGAACGCCAGTGGGGCGTCGACGACGGCGCAGCCCACCCAGGTCAGGACGCCCGCGTTGACGGCGAGCAGCACGGCTCCCATAGCGGTGACGGCGACGTCGGCCACCAGCAGCCGAACCCGGGTGACCGGCTGGGCGTAGAGCAACGTCAGGCGGCGATTAGCCTCGTCCGTGGCGGTGACGGCGATGCGGGCGGAGGCGAAGATGCCGACCGGGATCGCGAGCAGCGCGAACAAGGCGGCGACGTACCCCTCGACCGACCCGAGTCCCGCGAACCCGGCCTGGGCGGCGAGGTTGGTGAAGTGGGAATTGTCGGTGAGGAACTTGGTCATCGACACGGCGAGCAGGCCGATGAGCAGGTAGTAGGCGCCGACGCCGGCCGCCCAGCCGAGCAGCGGGCGCGCCAGACGTCGGGCGGCGAAACCCGGTACCGACCCCAGTAACCACAGGCGGGGCGCGCGCTCCACCGGAGGAGCCAGCCAGCCACTGCGTACGTCCCTACGTCCGGCCACGACCAGCGCGGCGGCGGCCAGCGCAGCGGTGGTGGCCACGAGGACGGTCAGCGGTAGGATGCGGTCGGCCGCGTACGGTTGGACCAGCGCGGCCAGTCCGAACGGTGACAACCAGCGCAGCCAGCCGAGCGCCTCCACCCCGTCGCCGATCATCCGCGCGAGCAGCGCTGCGCCGAGCAGCGCGACCGCGGCGCCGGTGGCTGCCCCACGGGTCGCGAAGAGTTGGGCGGTGAGAGTACCGACGGCGGCAAAGTAGAGCCCGATCAGGGCGAGGCATGCGCCGTGCAGTACGGCACCCGAAACGGCGGTGCCGGCGGCGAGGAGCGCGACCGCGGTCGCGAGGCCGGCCGCCATGATCGTGCCGGTCAGCACGGCCATGTGCCGGGCCACGATCGAGGCGACCGGGATCCGACCGGCGGCCAACAGGTCCCACCGTCCGGCGTCCTCCTCACCCCGGGTGACCCGGGTGGCGGTGAGTAGCCCCCAGACGCTTAGCAGCACCCCCAGCACCATGCCGGTACGCCAGACCGTGAACCCGCCGGGGTCGTCCAGAGCGACCGGGTCTCCGAACAGGGTTCGGATGGCCGGGTTCTCGGCCAGCGCTACGAGCGCGGCGGTGTCGAGTGCGTCGCCCACGGTGCTCGCGTAGGTGCCGGCGACCATCGCGGACATCCCGGCGACGATCGCGGTGACGATCAGCGCGCCCCGCCGGACCTGGCGCCACGCCAACCCGATCACCGCCTGCCCGCCGACGTGGCGCGCATACCGTACATCCCCGCGTCCGGCGACGGCGTCGACGGCGGTCACCGGGACTCCTGGGTGTAGTAGTTGAGGAAGATCTCCTCCAACGTCGGCTCGTTGATGCGTACCGCCTCTACCTCCGCCTCGGCGAGGGCCCGTAGCGCCGGCGCCGGCGGGCCGGTCAGGGTGAACCGCAGCTGCGCGGGACCGACGTGCTGAACGACGTCGACGCCGGCCACCTTGCTCAGGTCCGGTGGGGGGCCGGTGAAGGTGACCTCCACCTGGCTGCGGTGCAGCCGGCGCAGCTGCGCAACCGAGGCGACCTCGACCAGGCGGCCGGCGCGAAGGATTGCCACCTGATCACACACCGCCTCGACCTCCGCCAGCTGATGGGAGCTGAGGAAGACCGTTTGGCCGCGTTCGCGGGCCTGGGCCACCGCGGCCTGGAACTCCCGTTCCATCAGCGGATCCAGCCCGCTCGTCGGTTCATCGAGCACGAGCAGGGGAGCGCGGGTCGCGAATGCGGCGATCAGGGCCAACTTCTGCCGATTCCCGGTGGAGTACGCCCGTCCCGGCTTGGACAGGTCTACCGCGAACCGGTCCACCAACTCGCCCCGGTAGGCCCGGTCGACCCCAGGCCCGACACGTCCCAGCAGCTCGAGGATCTCGGCACCCGTCAGCGCGGGCCAGAGCGCGACATCGGCGGGCACGTGGGCGAGCGACCGGTGCGCCGCCGCCACGTCCGCCGCATCGGTGTCGAAGATCCAGGCTCGGCCGGCGGTCGGGCGGGCCAGCCCGAGCAGCAATCGGATAGTGGTGGATTTACCCGCCCCGTTCGGGCCGAGGAAGCCGAAGACCTGCCCGACCGGCACGGTCAGATCCAGCCCGTCCAGTGCCTGGACGGAACCGTAGTGTTTGGTGAGGGCGGCGGTGCGGATTGCGGCGACGACATTCACGAGAATCCCTCTGGTCAGCGTGGATACGACCGCCGACCAGACTTCCCGGCACACCAAAGTCGAGCGTACGCGCCGGACACGGGCGCTGGGAAGAGCGGCAGTAGGGGCGCCTCGACGGGCGGACGGCGTTCCGGCAGGACTTATCCGCGGGTGATCTGGTCCGCGTAGACGTCCGGCACACCGTCGGCGTCGCTGTCCCGTTCCTCCATTGTGCAGATCCGTTGGTAGTGACGATTCCGTACACGCAGGACGGCCGTAGCGAGCACTGCCGACAGTAGTGACCCGACCAGCACACCGACCTTGGTGTGATCGTCGCGCTCGCTGCCGGCGCCGAACGCCAGCTCCCCGATGAGCAGCGACACGGTGAACCCCATGCCAGCCAGCAGCGCCAACCCGAGCACGTCCCACCAGGCGAGCCCGTCCGCGAGCCGGGCCCGGGTGAACCGCTGCACCAGCCAGGTCGCGCCGAAGACCCCGACCGCCTTGCCCAGGACCAACCCGACGATTACCCCGAGCGCGACCGAATCAGTCAGCGAAGCGCCGAGACCGCCTGTGCCGACGACCGACACGCCGGCGGCGAAGAACGCGAAGACCGGCACCGCGACGCCAGCCGACAGCGGCCGGAAACGATGTTCGAAATGCTCCGCCAGGCCGGGACCCGGCCCCGGCTTGCGCCGCAGCACTGGAACGGTGAAGGCGAGGGCCACTCCGGCGACCGTGGCGTGCAACCCAGAGGCGTGCACGAGCGCCCACGTGACCGCGGCCAGTGGCAGCAGCACCCACCAAGAGCGCACCCGCCGCTGTACCAGCACGCCGAACAGCGCCAGCGGAATCAGCGCCCCGAGCAGGGGAATGAAGTGCAGCGAACTGGTGTAGAAGACGGCGATGATCACGATCGCCAGCAGGTCGTCGACTACTGCGAGAGTGAGCAGGAAGGTCCGCATCGCCGCCGGCAGGTGTGTGTTGATGACGCCGAGCACGGCGAGGGCGAACGCGATGTCGGTGGCGGTGGGGACTGCCCAGCCGGTCAGTGCCCCATCCCCGGAGCCCGCGTTGAGCGCCACGTAGATCAGGGCCGGCACCGTCATGCCCCCGACCGCGGCGGCCACCGGCAGAATCGCCCGCTGAGGCTGGCGCAGGTCACCGGCGACGAATTGGCGCTTGAGTTCGAGCCCGGCCACGAAGAAGAAAATCGCCAGCAGGCCGTCCGCCGCCCAGGCCGCCAAGGACAGGTCAAGGTGCAGGGCGGCAGGCCCCCACTCGGCGTCGCCCAGCTGGCGGTATGCCTCAGACCACGGCGAGTTCGCCCAGATCAGGGCGAGCACGGAAGCGGCCAGAAGCAGCAGGCCGCCCACGGTCTCGGTGCGCAAGATGTCCCCGATTCGCCGAACTTCCGGCCAACTGCCCCGGGTGAACAAACTCGGCGTGCGGCTGCCGTGCGACCGGGTCATCAGCGTGCCTCCAGTGGGGTCGACGAGGGGATCGCCGACCAGACTTCCCGGCACACCAGAATCAAGCCTAGTCGAACAATGATCATCGAACCCTCACCGGCGGACGATGCTCGGGCGGAACGGTCAGAAGCGGTGCCGGTGAGGTCCGGCGTCAGTGGGTCGCCGCCGTCTAGGGGGACAGCCAGGGTTCTCTGGCCAGAGATGGGGCCATCGACTGTGATGCGGTGATGACTTATCCGGGCCTGGGCTCGGGGGAGGGATGGCGGACGGTGGTCAGATGCCCCGGCGCGGGCCGGGTAAGGCGGGTGCGGCGGGCCCGTCGGCGGTGCGAGTGGCTGGGTCAGGTGGTTTTCAAGGCGGCGGCGCCGAAGGAGACGCTGAAGCGCTTGCACCAGATTGACACGCTCCGGAAGCCCGCCGGATCGACGGAGGCTGGCAGGTCGTAAACCTGGTCGCCGCGGTTGCCCTTGAGGCGTGCCACCTCGAACCAGGTGCCGTCGTCGAAGACCCGCCAGCCGGCCACCCCGCTCTTTACCGGCTGGTCGGTCAACCAGACCCGTAGGTCCGGCCCGTTGGACGTGTCCAGATCGCGGAGGACGAGCTGGTGCCGCCCGTCGGCGAGCCGGACGATCTCCGCACCGCCGGTCGTCTCATGCTCGTGAGTGATGAAATCGCCGGCGGACACGATCCGATTCGCGATCGGCGTGGTGGCGGCCGGGCTGGGCACCGCGCCGGTGGAGTCGGAGCCCGTCGGCGGCGGAGTCCGCTCGACCACCGGTAGCGCCTCGTCGACGCGAGTGTCGGTGAGCAGCTTCCACGGCTGGAACCAGAAGAGTCCAAGAGCGGTGATCATGCCGACCACGACCATGCTTCCCCAAGCCAGCGGCGACCGTAGTCTCTTCGTCCACACCCCTGCGAGGGTACGTTGCACCGGTCGCCGGATCGGCAACCATTTGTTGCGAGACCCTTACCGCTGCTCACTCGCCGCGGACGGCGAAGCAGCGCAGCGGCGGCGGGTTCCGGCAATTCCTCAGCCCATGCGTCGGCCCCGGTCGCGTCAGCGATCGGGGCCGACGAGGAACGTGGGTCAGGAGGCCGCGATGCCTTCCATCCCGATTCCGTTTTCGAACTTCGGCAGGCCGTGCACCTCGGTGACGAGGTGGAGGGATCCGTCCTTGCCGACCTCGTAACCCTGCACGTTGCCGGCCGCGGCGTTCTGCACGTAGAGGAATCCGTCGGCGGCCGTCAGGTCGATCGACCCGCCGCCGGTGTCAGCGGCGGCAGCCTTCACGAGGACCAGTTTTCCGTCCCTGTCGACCTTGTACGAGCTGATGGTGGAGCTGCCGGCGTTGGCGACGAAGAAGAAGTCGCCGACCTGCTGGATCCAGCACGGCGCCTGCTGCCCGTTGGGCACCGACGGCCCGATCTGGTCGAGCCGGCCGTCCCTCTCCAGCTCGAACCGGCTGACCTCGTTGCTGCCGGACTCGGTGACCAGCAGCGTGTCCTCGGTGTCGAAGGTGAACCCGAACGGCGTGTTACCCGCGTCGCTGATCACCGGGTTCCGGGACAACTCACCGTCGCGGCCGATCCGGTAGGTGAACATGACGTTGGCGGCCTTGGTGCTCACCAGCACGAACTTGCCTTCCGGGTCGATCTCGACCTGGGCCGGGGCGGTCATGAACGCGGGCGGGTTGCCGTTGTGCAGCCCGAGCGACCGGTGGGCTCCCTCGATCGGCGACAACCGGCCCTTGTGCAGGTGGAAGCCCTGCACCGAGCCTTCGCCGCCGGCGTTGAGCACGTAGACGAGGTCATCGCGTACGTCGAGGCTGACCGGCAGCAGGCCGTGCGACCAGATCACCTGCAGTCTGTAAAGCTTGGTGCCGTCGACCCGGAACACCGTCACCGTGTTGCTGCCCGCGTTCACCGCGAACAGCAGCCCGTCGTGGTATCTCAGCGAACCCTGCGACGCCAGCGCGTCGCCCGGCGCGCCGACCGTGAAACCGCCCAGGCCACCGGTCTCGAACTCGCCCCTGGGGGAGAGGCGGCCGTCCTCATCACGGTCGTAGACCTTGATCGTGTTGCCCTCCGCCTTGTTCGTCTGGACGAACACGGCACCGTCGTCGCCGTCCTCCTGATGGTGTCCGTGACCACCTCGGTCGTCGTTGCGGTACTGCGGGCCGCCCCCGTCGGCGAATGCCAGCCCGGGGACCGCTCCGGCACCGGTCAACCCGGCGAGCAGTACAGCAGTGGCGAACGTTTTGCGCTTCATGATCCACCTTTCGCGCACGACCAGCCTGAACGGGAAGAACATTCCTGTTTGCAGGCTATGGGCATCGATCGCAGAGTTCGGTCTGTTTACCCGAAAGGAGGATTTTGGGCAGATTGCGAGCCTTCCGGCTGGATGTGCAGAGCGGGTGCTTCCCCATTCGCCGCGACTTCGCGAGGCCGGTCGGCCCGGGTCCACGTTGCCGTCGGCACCGGCCCCGGCGATCGGGGTGCTCGGTTCGCTCAAGCCGTGAGCCGACCCAGCCTCACGTTCGTCGCAGTTACGACATCGGTCAGATCCCGGTACGGCTCATCCCACGGGTCCTTGAGCCCGAAGCCCCGATGCGGGTTCTCCAACCAGCTGCACCAGTGCCAACCCAGGCACCACGGCCGCTCGGCGAAGGCCTCGGCGGAGGCCACGTAGGCCAAGCCGCGTTCGCCCTGGTTGCGGAAGGAACCGGTACGGCGCGGGCTCATCACGGTCGGACACCAGTTGCCGGTGTCGGCGATGAGGACCGGCCGGCCGGTTCGTCGGTGCCAGCGGTCCACCACGTCCAGAGCCGCCTCCAGCCGCCCCGGCCTCGGCCCGGGAAACACCTGCACGGACAGCACGTCGATGTACGGCGCCATGGCGTCGAGCACCGGCTGGGGCGCACCGACCCGAGTCCCGTACCGGTCGCCCAGGATCAGATGGTGCGGGTCGTGCCGCCGGATCGCCTCACTGGCGATCCGGTAGTACGCCTCGGCGATGGCCGCCAGCTCTCCCGCCGGATAGCCGGCACCGGTCGGGTGCCGGTCCCAGCAGGGAACGTCGACCAGGAAGTAGCCGAGCAGGTTCGGATCGTCGGGACGGCAGAGCGTACGCGCCAGGTGGTCGCACCACTGCGCGAAGGCGGGCTCACGCGGATCGCGGTACGCCGGGACGCCGTTCCAGTGCTCGATCTCGGCGACCCGCAGCGACAGTGTGTACGGCACACCGGCGTCGGCGAGCTCGTCGGGAGGCAGTCCCGCCGAGTGACCCAGGTCGACGACCCGCCCTTCGGTGGCCAGCCCGCTGCCGCTGACGTACTCGGAGGTCCAACCCACGGTGTTGAAGCCCCACGCCGTCATCTCCGGGATCAGGCCTTCGTGCAGCCAACGCCGGCGCGAGCCCCCGTACCGGGTCCGGTAGATGTCGATGTTGTGGGGGTAACGCAGGTTGGTGTCGTCGGCGTGCACGACCCCGATGGAGCGGAACGGTTCACCGGCGGGCGTACGCAACCGCCAGCCGTCGCCGTGCTCAACCGTGAACGCGGGAAGGGTGCGGGTCGTCACCTGGGTCACTTCCTCGGTGCTCGGCGCTACGCGGCCTGGTGCTCACGCAGGTAACGGACCAGGCCGGCGACATCCTCGGGGACGAGGCGTCCGATCGCCCCGCTGGAGTAGACGCTGACCACGACCTTGCCCTCCGGGTCGAGCACGAAGCCGGTCGACTGGAGGTGCTTCGGGTCGTCGTTGACGAAGGCGCCGGTCGCCTCGGCGAAGACGGCGGCGTCGGCGCTGTGGCCCACCGGGAACTCCAGACCGTGCTCGGCGATCGTCTGCTTCGTGGTGGCCTCGTCGTCGACGGAGACCGCGACCACCTTGACGCCGAGTTCGGCGAGCTTCCCCAGCGACCGCTGGAATGCGCGCAGCTGCGCCTTGCAGTACGGACACCACGAGCCGCGGTAGAAGAGCACCACACCGAAGCTGCCGGCGAGGGCGTCGGGCACTCGCAGGGTCTCCCCGTCGGGCAGGGACAGCGTCAACTCGGGAAACCGCTCACCAGGCTGTAGCAGGCTCATTTCTGAATCCCCTTCGTTTCGATTTGCGGATCGTTTCTGGGTTCGGTCGGCGGGCTCCAAGCGCGTGCGGCCGCGTGGCAGGACGCCGTCTCGGCGGGCCGGGCGATGGCCGGGCGCGCGGCGCAAGGCCCGGACGCAGGTCCGCCGGCCGGGTCAGGCGGGGTCGAAGACGTCCCAGACCTGTGCGGTGCGGTCGTCCGCGCCCAGGCGGGCGAGCAGCGACCCTGCGGAGTGTTCCGGAGTGAGCAGCTTCCCGTCGGTGTGCGAGCGGACGAACCGCTGGTGCAGCGCGGAGCCGATCGCGGCCGGATCCTGGTCGCGGATCCAGGTCTGGATGGCGGTGTCGACCGGCCCGGGGCGGTAGACGTTGGCGGTGACGCCGCTGCCGTCGAGTTCCAATCCGAGGTTGATCGTGTGAGCCTCGAGCGCGGCCTTGCTCGCGAGGTACGCGTTGCCGCCGATCATGCTGGCCATGTTGGCGACGGCACCGGTGGAGACGTTCACGATCCGTCCCCAGCCCCGCTCGACCATGCCCGGCAGGAAGGCGAATGTGAGCGTCACGGCGGCGACCACATTGATCTTCAATGCGGCGGCCCACTCGGTGGGGTCGACCCGGACGCTCGGCGCGAGCGGCCACACCACCCCCGCGTTGTTGACGAGGATGTCGACATCGCCCAGCTCGTCGCGTACGCGCCTGATCGCACCGGAGAGCTGCTCGTCGTCGGCGAGGTCCGCCGGTACGACGAGCGCCCGGGAACCCGACTCCCGGATGAGCGCTGCGGTTTCGGCGAGTTCCTTTTCGGAACGTGCCAGCAGGGCGACGGTCGCGCCCGTCCGGCCGAGTCCTACGGCGATCGCCCGGCCGATGCCTCGACCGGCGCCGGTCACCAACGCGGTCCTGCCCGCGAACGAATCAGTCATGCAACTTTGGTGCGGTGATCGGGGCGAGTTCTTACCGTTTTGAGACCGGCGTCACAGCGTGGGCGCGCGAAGCGTTTCCCGGCCCGCCTCCCGAGTCGCACGGGATGTCCACGGGCGGTGGCCGTGGTTAGAGTTCGGTACGTGATGCCGGCAGACCCGACGACCCTGGACGACGGCCTCGACACCCCAAGCCGACTCGACCCGGAGTCGGCCGAGTGGGTGCGCTCGCTCAGTGGCAGCGGCGCGGAGCGGGAGGCGGCTGTCGTACGGCTGCACGAGCTCCTGCTGCGGGTCGCACGCGGCGAGGTGCGGCGCCGCAGCGGCCTGCTGCGCGTCGACGGACCGGAGCTCGACGACCTGGCGCATCAGGCGGCGGCCGACGCGCTGCTGGCGATCACCAGCAAGATCGGGCAGTTCCGGGGGGAGAGTCGCTTCACCACCTGGGCCTACAAGTTCGTGATCTTCGAGGTGTCGAGCAAGATCGGCCGCCACTTCTGGCGCCGGCCTCAGGTGAAGCTCGATGTGGAGGACTGGGAGCGGTTGCCGGACCGGTTCGGCCTCGACCCGGCGCGGGAATCGGAGTGGCGTGAGCTGATCACCGCGCTGCGTCGGGCGGTGGAGACTGAGCTGACCGACCGGCAGCGCCAGGTATTCGTCGAGATCGTGCTGAACGGCGTACCGTTGGATGCCGTGGTCGCGCGGCTCGACTCGAACCGGAACGCGGTCTACAAGATCATGTTCGATGCCCGGCGTAAGCTGCGGACCGCTCTCGCCGCTCATGGGTATCCGCATGTCAACACCTCGGAGCAGCGATGAACGACTTGTCCGCACTCGACCGGTTTCTGCAGACTGATCCTGAAGACGTCGGCTGCGGCCGGGCGATGGAGCTTCTGCACCTGTACGCCGAGCTGGCTGCCACGAACGCCGAGGCGGCGGCCGAGCGCTACCGCGGAGTCGCCGCCCATCTGCGCGCTTGCGGCCCGTGCAAAGAAGACCTCGAAGGTCTGCTGGCCGCGATATCCGAGCCAAGGTCCTGACCCGACGGCAACTCGTGGGGCCAGATGTTACGAAGACCTTAACCACCGCCCCCCGCCGGTAAGAGCCCGCCCATGGCTGACCACCAACCGGTAGTCAAACAAGCCGCTCCACCAAGGAGAATCATGGGCACCACCGCTCGTATCACCAGCGTCGCCGGCGTGGCTCTGACCGCCGGGGCCCTTCTCGCGGGGCCCGCTTCGGCTGCGCCCGCGCACCACGACCGCAGCGTCGGGTCAGTGTTCGTGCAGACGGACAACACCGCCGGGAACGCGATCGTGGCCTACGACCGGTCCAGCGACGGCCGGCTGCGTCAGGCCGGCACCTACCTCACCGGTGGCCTCGGCGGGATCCTGGGCGGGTCCGTCGCCGATCACCTCGCCTCGCAGGGCTCGCTCACCTACGACCGGACCCACAAGCTGCTCTACGCCGTCAACGCGGGCAGCGACACCATCACCGTCTTCCAGGTTCACGGCGACCGGCTCACCCGCCGGCAGGTCATCTCCTCCGGCGGCACCTTCCCCGTCAGCGTCGCCACAATTGGCAACACCGTCTACGTCCTCAACGCTCGCGACGGCGGATCGGTACAGGGCTTCCGGCGCGTCGGCCACACCCTGGTCCGTATCCCCGCCTGGCACCGCAAGCTCGGCCTCGATCCGACCCTGACGCCCGAGTTCACCCACTCTCCGGCCCAGGTCGCCTTCACCCCGGACGGCCGCAAGCTCCTGGTGACCACCATGGGCAACGGCAGCAACATCGACATCTTCGACGTCCATCCGGACGGCGGCATCTCCACCCAGCCGGTGGTCAACCACCAGCCCGACAAGGCCCCCTTCGCCGTCGCCTTCGACTCCCGCGGTCACCTGCTGGTCGCAGAGGCCGGCCCGAACGCCGTCGCCTCGTACACCATCAACCGCGACAACACCCTCAAGCCGCTCGACGAGCAGGCCACCGGACAGGCCGCGACCTGCTGGATCGTCATCACCGGCGACAAGGCCTACACCTCCAACGCCGGCAGCGGCAGCCTCTCCGGCTACCGGGTCGGCGCCAAGGGCTCGCTCACCGCGCTCGGCAACACCACCACCAACCCCGGCACCGTCGACGCCGCGGTCTCCCCGGACGGACACTTCCTCTACGTCCAGACCGGAGTGAACGGCACCGTCGACGCCTTCCGGATCAATCCCGACGGCTCTCTGACGGCCACCGGCTCGACCACCGTCCCCAACGCGGTCGGCGGCGAAGGCATCGTCGTCTCCTGACCGGAACCGCAGGCACCGGGCCTGGCTGGATCTCTCCGCCAGGCCCGGTGCCTGTTGTCGAGTGTCGCGGCGGACCACCGCGGGGCGGCCGCGATGCCCTCCATGCAGGTCCACTCCGGTTACGGCGGCGCAGTGCGGGGGCCGACCCCTTCGTCGTCGGGCTCCGCAGCTCGCTACGGTCGGTGCGCCCGGCTCAACAACCCTGCTGCCGGCTGTAGATCCAGTGGCGTTCGCCTGCCCAGCCGATGTAGCCGGCCGCCTCGACGCAGTAGTTCGCCACACCAGTGACAGCCACGGGCCCGGCGTAAAAGCTGAAGTCGCCCGAGTCAGTGGGCCGAGTACCCGAGGGGGTGCAGTGCGCGCCCTCGTTCTTCGGCAACGCACAGCGGTAGATCTGCACGAACGTCGGCGCGGACCGCCCGTACGCCGCGCCGCGGTGGTAGAAGCAGGCGCTGTTGGTGCCACCGTTGCTGCTGTTGTAATAGATGACCAGCTCACCAAGGCCTGACGACTGCACTCCGCTGTAGGTGATCGTCCCCGAGCAGGAACCGGCGGCCTGTGCCGCAGGCGAATTGACCGTCATCAGCGATACGCCGGTCACCAGCGCCAGCAGTGCCGCAAATGCTTTTCTCACGTTCGATCACGTCCCATTCGTAGTAGGCCCTCGTCGGCCACGCCGGCGCCGGGGGTGGATCGCAGCGATCCGTCGTTCCTCCCTGGCCACCCGCCGCCGAGGGGCGCGACCGCAACGCATCGGGTACCGGCATCGCGCCGAAACCATAGGCGCTCCGTCTAAATAGGACAAGGTGCCGCCAATGGGCCGCCACGTCGCACCGGCCGACACCCCCAGGGCTCTCCTGCCGTCCGGAGGCGCGGACGCCGGTGTTCACGTCGGCGCCCACCTGGACAAGCCGGTCCGCCGCCGCGCGATCTCGGCGAGCGGTACGCGTGCGCGGGCCCGGTCCGTCGGTGGGAACTCAGGGAGTCACGGTTCGGGCCAACGTCGCCAGTAGTTGCTCGAGCGCTCGGCGGTCGCGGTCGGCGAGGCCGCGCAGCATGGCCTCCTCGTTGGCCAGGTGCTTCTCGATGAGCTGGTCGGTCAACGTCACTCCGGCCGGGGTCAACCCCACCACTCTGCCCCGGGCGTCGGCTGCCGAGACCGAGCGGGACACGAGACCTCGGGCGATCAACCGATCCACCCGCTTGGTCACCGCGCCGGTGGTGACCAGCATCCGCTGGCTCAGCTGACCCGCCGTCAGCGTGTACGGCTCGCCCTCTCGGCGCAGGGCCGCGAGCACGTTGAACTCGCCGTTGCCGAGATCCGCCGCAGCGAACGTCGGCCGCAGGGCCGCGTCGAGCGCCTCGGCCAGCTGCTGGATCCGACCGATGATCAGCAACGGACTGGCGTCGAGGTCTGGTCGCTCACGATGCCACTGACCGACGATCTCGGCGATGCGGTCCTCATCCACGCTTGCATCTTACCTTCCATGGAAGATAAATTCTCTTCCGTGGAAGATAACTTTGACGATGCGCCGGCCTCGGTGGCAACGACTTACGTGGACCCATCCTGTCCGTTCGCCTGGATCACCTCGCGCTGGCTCATGGAGGTGGCGCGGATGCGTCCGATCGAGCTGCGGTTCGAGGTGCTGAGCCTCGCGGTGATCAACGAGCACCGCGAGCTGGAGCCCTGGTACCGCGAATTCAACGACCGGGCCTGGGGGCCGGCGCGGGTGTGCACGGCGGCAGTCGTACAACACGGCGGCGATGCCCTCGCCCGGCTGTACCCGGCACTCGGCCGCCGGATCCACGACCAGGGCGACAAGAACTTCGACGCCGTCATCCCGGCGGCCCTGGCCGAGGCGGGCCTGCCCGTCGAGCTGGCCGACGCAGCCCAGCGAAGCGACTTCGACCAGGAGATGCGGGCGAGCACCGCCCGGGCACAGCAACTCGTCGGCGAGGATCTCGGCACCCCGACGATCGCCGTCGACGACGTGGCCTTCTTCGGCCCGGTGCTGACCTCGATCCCGCGCGGGGAAGAGGCCCTGCGCGTCTTCGACGGCGTCCGCCTGCTCGCAGGCTGCCGGGCGTTCTCCGAACTGAAGCGCGCCCGAGCCGAGGACCTCAGTTTCGCCTAGGGCGTGTGTCAAAGTCTTCGGCCGAGCCGAGGCGGAGTCCAGGGGGCGGTCCGGCAAGGCGGGCTGTCCTGTCGATCGTGGAAGCCAGATGTTGGCGGCGACCAGGGCGAGGCCGGCTCGGAAGCGGGAAGCCCTTCTGGCGTAGCGGCTGGCCAGGTCACGCCGCTGCCGGGGGCGGTTGAAACAGGGTGCCACCACGTTGCGCTTGCGGTAGATCGCCCTGCCGAAGGTCGGTGGTCGCCCGCCGGTGCCGCCCTTGGCGGCGCGGCGGGCGACCCGGTCGTGATCGGCCGATGATTCGCAAGTACCAAGATCAGGTCGGCCAGCACGAAGTCGGAGCCGCACGCCGGTCCGGGCGAGATCCGGATCGCGGTCCGCGTCTCCGGGGTCCTTTGTGCTGTGAACGATCACATTGATGTGACTACGACCTCGGGCGCCCAGGAGCCAGGGGGTCGCCCAAGAAGGCTCGTGGAGCGGTGAAAAGCCCGCTTTCCGGACGGCCTGCGGGGCGAGCGCTTCGTCGTGTCGATGCTCCCGTTCGGCGGGGTGCGGTCGCAGGTCGGGCAGAGCCACCGCGGACGGGAATCCTCGCAAACAGTGCAGCGCACCGGCTCGACGTACATGGGCCGGCGCTCCCGGCCACGTGTCCAAGAGGGACATTCTCCGCCTCGTGAAGTGCGGCCCCCGACGCCGCCACGGCGGCGTCGGGTCCGGCACCGTTGACAGTGCATTTCATGAATGTTTCAATGGTACGCCGTGAAATGTTACCGTTAACAGTGGAGACATCATGAGCAACCGAAGGATGCCTCGGTTATGTGTCGGGGCATCAGTAGCCGTGGCGGTGCTGGCCCTGACGCTGGCCGCACCCGCGGTCGGGGTTGTCGCCGTCGTACTGGTTCTCGCCGCCGCCCTGGTGAAGCAGCTGGGAGTCGGTGTGACCCGGCACAGAACCGTGCGTGGACTCTCGATCGCGGCGGTCGGTGCGCTCGTGTGCGCCGGTCTGGTGGCGCCGGCCGGCGTGGCGTCCGCTGCCGAAGGGTGGTCGCCCCGGTCGTCGTACACGTCGACCGACAAGGGTGACGGCTCGTACTCGGTGCCGCTGCTCAACTCCGACGTGCCGGACATCAGCGTGGAGCGGGTCCCCGCCGCGGAGAACGACGAGGGCCGGGACGTCTACTACATGATCAGCACGACGATGCACCTGAGCCCCGGTGCGCCGATCATGAAGTCCTACGACCTGGTGAACTGGGAGATTGTCAACTACGTGTTCGACCGAGCGAGCATCGGGGACGCGTTCTCACTGCGCAACGGGCAGAACTCGTACGGCCAGGGCCAGTGGGCGTCCTCCCTGCGCTACCACGACGGCATGTTCTACGCCGTCTTCAACACCAACAACCTCGGTGGGGCGTACCTCTACCGCACCGACGACATCGACAACGGTGCGTGGCAGCGCACCCCGCTGGGTCGTGGCCTGCATGACCCGTCGCTCTTCTTCGACGTCGACGGTACGACCTACATCTTCTACGGCTCGGGCGGGACGAGCGCCGTACGTCTCAACTCCGACCTGACCGCCATCGAGCAGACCTACTCGAACATCTTCACGGCGAACGACTACGCCGGTAAGCCGTTCATCGGGGGCCTGTTCGAGGGGGCCCAGTTCTACTACATCGACGGTTACTACTACGCGGTCATCATCACCTGGCCCTCCGGTCAGGGGCGCCAGGTGGTCATGTTCCGCTCACGAGAGCTGCTCGGACGCTACACGTCGGCGGGCGGCGTGAACACGTACGAGGCGCGCGGCGTGCTCAACTCGAACGGCTTCGCGCAGGGCAGCCTGGTGCCGATCTCCCGCGAGGGCGGCGGGACCGACTGGTACGGCATGTTCTTCCGCGACACGTTCCCGATCGGGCGCATCCCGGCACTCATTCCGGCCACCTGGCAGGACGGTTGGCCGACCTTCGGCAACAACGGGGTCGTGCCGGTGGACGGCGTGTTCGAAAAGCCGATCAAGCTCAGCCCGGCCGAGGAGCTGTTCGAGCGGCAGAAGGCCGTCGTCGCCTCGGATGACTTCGCCAACGATGCGCCGCACAGGAAGTACACGGACGAGGAGTGGGCGATCCCGGAGCCGCCCGTGTACGACGAGTCCCTCCTCGGCGTCGAGCTTCTGCAGAATCCCGGTTTCGAGTCCGGATCGGTGTCGCCATGGGGCGCCCAGTACGGTGCGGCGGTCAGCCTGGACTCGACCGAACCGGCAGCCGGATCGGCGGCGCTGAAGGTGAGCAACCGGACCCTCAACGGTTCCGGTCCGAACCAGTTCCTCAACGGCAAGATGCAGCACGGCGTGACCTACACCGTGTCCGCGAAGATCAAGTACACCTCCGGCCCGAGTGCGGTGCAGTTCAACCTGGCGTCGGACTGGGGTGCGGGTGTGCAGGTCATGGCGTCCGGGAGCGTGCCGGTCGGGCAGTGGACGACGGTGTCGGGCCAGTACACGGTCCCGGCGACGGCGAACCTGGAGAACTTCAAGTTCGCGGTGGAGACGCCGTGGGCCAACCCGCAGCCGCCGTCGTCGAGCGTCGAGTACCTGATCGATGACGTTTCGATCGTCGGGCAGCCGGTGACGGCCGAATACCCGACGGCGGAGGAGATCAAGCCCAGCGGGTCGCGCCTGGACGCGGCGTGGCAGTGGAACCACGCGCCCGACAACCGGTACTGGTCGCTCACCGACCGGGACGGATGGCTGCGGCTGACGACCGGCAAGGTGGTCACCGGCGAGTACGTCTACACGAAACTCTCCAACCGCGCCGAGCTGGCCTGGTTCGAGGAGGCGCGGAACACGCTGTCGCAGCGTACGTTCGGACCGCGGCAGTCGGCGGAGACCAAGCTGGACATCAGCGGGATGAAGAACGGTGATGTCGCCGGCCTGGCCGCCTACAACCGCGGATTCTCGTACGTGGCGGTCAAGCGCACCGGCGGCGCGAACACCCTGGGGATCGTCAACCGGGTCCAGCCGTTCGCGGTCGACCTCGACCAGGCGACGCTGGAGAGCTTCCTGCCGGGCACGACCATTCCGTTGGGGGATGCGACCGAGATCTACCTGAAGGCCGACCTGGACTTCGCTTCCCCCGTCGGCCAGCTGTGGACGACCTTCTACTACAGCCTCGACGGGCTCAACTGGACCCAGCTGGGCAGCCGCGTCGGCCCACAGACGCTGGACGGCAGCCTCGCCCACTTCATGGGGCACCGGGTCGGCCTGTTCAACTACGCGACCCAGGAGACCGGTGGACACGTCGACTTCGACTACTACCTGCTCAGCGACAAGCTGACCGCGCAGGGCCTGCCGCTCGACACCACCGAGCTCGACGCGGCCATCGCGCACGCCGGCACGCTCGACAAGCACTACTACCCGAAGGACGCGTGGGCAGCGATGCAGGCCGCGCTCGCCGACGCGAAGGCGGCGCGGGCCGGGGAGTTCGGCAGCCAGAACCAGATCGACGCGCCGGAGCGGGCACTCAGTTACCAGCTCGCCCGACTCGGTGTGCTCAAGACGGATACGCCGTCGTTGGATCTGTCCGTCGTGACGGGAACCCGGTGCGTCGGCGGCAAGGCGATGGTGACGGTGCAGGTCACGAACAACGAAACGGTGCAGGTCAGAGCTTCGGCGACGTCGGCGTACGGACAGGCTCCGTTCGGGGTGCTGCCGCCGGGGAAGCAGAAGTCCCGGGTCTTCCCGACCGGCGCGGCACGTGTGCCGGCCGGCGAACTGGCCGTGACGGGGTCGGCGAGGCTGAACGGCGTGCCGGCCGAGGTGACGGTGACGGCACCGTACGAGGCGCGATCCTGTGACTGAGTGAGGACGGGGGCGGCCCGATCCGACCGGGCCACCCCCGCTCTCCAACACATCCCCTGACCCCGGTCGAGCGGGCCGTCACACCCCGAGAGGGTCGGTTCGAGCGACCGGACCCGCTCCGGGCCGTACCGCAACCGACACCGGGCACCCACGAACCGTTTCCCGGTTCACCTCTCAACTGAAGGAGGAAGTGTCGTGCAACATCGCTTGCTGAGATCGACCCGACGGCGGGTCACCGCCGTCGCGGCGGTCGTCGCACTGGTGGTGGGATCCGGTGCCGTCGCGGCGGCGCCCGTCCAGGCGGCCGGCTCGAACCTCATCGTGAACGGCGGGTTCGAGGACGGCCTCGCCGGCTGGTTCCCGAACAACGGCAACGCCGCCGATACCGCCACGCTGGCGACCACGACGGACGCCTACTCCGGTACGAGCGCGGTGCTCGTCACCAATCGGAGCACGACCGGTTCCGGCCCGATGCAGGACCTCTCCGGCAAGGTGCAGGCCGGTAAGACCTACCTGGTCACGGCGCAGGTGAAGTACGAGAACCCGAACAGCCCGTCGACCAAGCAGTTCTTCGTCACCATGCACTACGGCGGCGCCACGTACACCAACCTCGGCACGGTCACCGTGCCGCGCGGGCAGTGGGGGCTCGTCCAGGGCACCTTCACGGTTCCCGCCGGGCAGAACGTCAGCACCGCGCGGCTCTTCGTCGAGACGCCGTGGACGTCGAACCCGTCGAGCGCGCCGGACACCCACCTCATGGACTTCAAGGTCGACGACGTGACGGTCCAGGAGTACACGCCGTCGAAGACCATCGAGGTCGTCGGCAAGCTTCCCGGCGAGCACAACCCACTCATCGGGCACAAGTTCGGCGCCGACGGGTTCGGCTTCGTGCACGACGGCCGGGTCTACCTCTACATGACCAACGACACCCAGGGGTACGCCCCGAACCCGTCCACGGGCGTCTCCCCGGGCATCAACTACGGCGACATCAACCAGATCACCGTGATTTCCTCGACCGACCTGGTCAACTGGACGGACCACGGCGAGATCCAGGTGGCCGGCCCGAACGGTGTGGCGCCGTTCACCGGCAACTCGTGGGCGCCCGGCATGGCCAAGCGGGTCGTGAACGGGCAGGAGAAGTTCTTCCTCTACTACGCCAACGGTGGCGGCTCGAGCAACGTGATCACCGGCAGTTCACCGGTCGGCCCATGGACCAGCGAGCGCACCAGCACCCTGATCAACGGTGGCACTCCCGGCGCGGCGGACGTCGCCTGGAAGTTCGACCCGGCGCCGCTGGTGGACGACGACGGCGAGGCGTACCTCTACTTCGGTGGTGGCCCGGCGTCGACGAGCCTGCCGCCGGTCGAGCGTTTCAACAACCCGAAGAACCTGCGGGGGATCAAGCTGGGCGACGACATGGTCTCCACCGAGGGATCCGCTGTCGTGGTCGATGCTCCGGTCGCCTTCGAGGCGGGTCATGTGTTCAAGCGTGAGGGCAAGTACTACTTCTCGTACTCCTCGCACTTCGGCGGCAACGACTTCGGCGGGAACCAGCCGCGGGTGCCCGGTTACCCCGGCGGCGGCCAGATCGGCTACATGATCTCCGACGACCCGATGTCGTGGCCGAAGGAGACCTACGCCGGCGTGCTGTTCCCCAACCAGTCGCAGTTCTTCGGCGCCGGCACGGGCGGCAACAACCACCAGTCGGTGTTCGAGTTCGAGGGCAAGTACTACTTCACGTACCACGCCCCGACGCTGAACAAGCGGATCAACGGTGACACCACCCAGGGGTACCGCAGCCCCCACCTGCAGGAGCTGACGTTCAACCCGGACGGCACGATCCAGCAGGTCGTCGGGACCTACGCCGGCGTCGACCAGGTGCGCAACTTCGACCCCTACCGGGTGTTCGAGGCGGAGACCCTGGGCTGGAGCAAGGGCATCGCGACCGCGAAGGTCGACGGCGCCTCCGCCGAGTTCGGCACCGCGGCACCGAACCTGGTGGTGCGTGACATCGACGGCGGGGACTGGACGGCGCTGTCGTCGGTCGACTTCGGTGCCGACGGCGCGGGCAGTGTGACGGCCAAGGTGCGTGCGCTGGCTGCCGGCGGGAGCATCGAGGTGCGGTTGGATGACGTGGCCGGCCCGGTGGTCGGCACCATGCAGGTCGACACGCCGACCGGCGAGTGGGCCGAGGTGACCGCCGACCTGCAGGGCGCGTCCGGTGTGCACGACGTGTACTTCACCTACCGCGGCCCGGCCGGCGAGGATCTCTTCGAGATCGACTCCTGGGCGTTCGAGGCCGTACCGCCGCTGGACCTGTCCGTGACCGCGGACACCCGGTGTGTCGGCGAGAAGGTGATGGTCACGGTACGGGCGACGAACAACGAGGCGGTCCACGTGTCGGCCTCGGCGGAGTCGGCGTACGGGACGCGACCGTTCGGGGCGGTGCCGCCCGGCAAGGAGAAGCTGCGGTCGTTCCCCACGGCGGCGGCCGCCGTGCCGGCGGGTGAGGTGACGGTGCGGGCCACGGCGACTGTCGACGGCGAGCCGGTGTCGGCATCGTTCACGGCGGGCTATGCCGCCCGCTCCTGCGGCTGATCATCGTGATGACGGCGGCGGCTCGGCATCACCGGGCCGCCGCCACCCGGCGCTCAGCGCCCGGATGAAACGCCCCCGCCGCTGGTCGGCGCGCCGTTGCCGCCCGGCGCACGGCCTGTGCTCCGGGGGCGGGCGCACGGGCGCCGCCTGCCGCAGAGGCCGGGATCAGGCCGTCAGATCCATCGACTCGCTTCGCACGTCTGCTGGCGTACGTTGACCGACTGGTCGTCGGGCCTCGGCAGGATCACGGTCCGCCGAGGACGGAGGTGTGTAGCCGAGTTCGAGTGAGATCCGGTTCGCAGTGTCCAGGAGCAGCGGAAGACTGCTCTTCAACTGGTCGAGGTTCGAGATGACCTCGATCGCGGTGATCGAGGCGGCGGCCATGACCCGCCCGCGCGAATCCCTGACTGGTGCGGCGACGCACATCACGTACGCGTCGTGCTCGCCGTTGTCCGTGGCCCAGCCGTGCTCGCGGATGCGCGCGAGTTCGGCCTCGAGGGAGTCGCGGTCGGCGAAGGTGGTGTCGGTGAACCGCTCGAAGTCGACGTGGGAGAGAAGGCGGTCCCGTTCCTCCGCCGGCAGGTAGGCCAGGATCGTCTTGCCGACGGCGCTCGCGTAGATCGACACCGCGCGCCCTATCCGGGACGGCAGCTTCACGGCGTCGAACGCCGGACTGTCCACCTTGTCGATGTAGATGATCTCGTCGCCGGTCAACTGCGCCAGGTGGACGGTGTGGCCGGTCTCGCGTTGTAGCACGCGTAGGTGCGTGGCGGCGAACTGACGCAGGTCCATCGAGCCGAGCGCGAGCTCCGACAGCTCGATGAGGCCGCTGCCGAGTACGTACGTCCCTGCACCGGTGCGACGAACGAAGCGCGCGGACTCCAATGTCTGCAGGATCCGCAGGGCCGTGGACTTGTGGACGCCCAGCACGTCCGCCGCCTCGGTGAGTGACAGCGGGTGCTCTGCGGAGCGACGGATCAGGTCGATCGCGCGGCGAATCGATTGCGACAAGGCGAAGTCTCCCCTCGCGCGGCGGCTCTCTGCCGCCGCGACATTGCAGTATGCGCAATGATAGGGCGCTCCACGCGCAATCGCCACTTGACACCGTTGCATATGTCGCTACGATCGTTGCAAATTTAATCTCGACGACTCTGACCTGTTGCAGAGGAGTAACGATGAGTAAGAAGCCCGCCCGCTTCCGCGTCGTCGGGGCGGCATGTGCCCTCGGCTTGGTCGCCGCTCTTCTGACTGGCTGTGGCTCCGATGGCGGTTCCGGTGACGGCGTCGCGAAGCTGACCTTCGCTGCTTCGACCTTCGGCGACCCGGGTCGCGGCCCGCAACTGACCGCATGGCTCGAGGAGTTCAACAAGAGTCAGGACAAGGTGCAGGTCTCCGCCGCCGCGGTGCCGTACCCGACCTTCGGCCAGACGGTGCTCACGCAGATGGGCAGCGGCAAGGGGCCCGACCTGGTCCGCTTCGACATGCCCGAGTTCGAGGCCGCCGCGGACGCCGGCCTCATCGCCCCGCTGGACGAACTGGTCGACGCCGGCAAGTACGACCTGCTCAAGCAGCCGGACCAGTTCATGGTCCACGATGGTGTCCGGCACGGCATCATCTTCGAGGCGTCGAACTACGCGATGTTCTACAACGCGGACCTGATCCCGACGCCACCCACCACCTACGAGGAGTTCACCGCCACGGCGAAGTCGCTGACCAAGGGCGACGTCTTCGGCCTGGCGTTCCGCCAGACCGAGGCCGAGGAGGCCGGCGTCTGGCAGGACATCTTCAACTACGTCTACGGCTTCGGCGGCGCATGGTCCGACGGCAAGAACCTGACGATCAACTCGCCCGAGAACCTCAAGGGCCTGCAGGCGTACAAGGACCTCTACGACGCGAACGTCATCCCGCGCGGCGCGGACGCGGCGACGTTCCGGCGGATGTTCGCCGAGGGCAAGGTCGGGATGGAACTCAACAACGGGGGGTACGTGACCGCGACTCGAGGTCAGAACCCGCAGCTCAACTTCAACGTCGCGCCCATCCCGTTCCCGGTGCGCAAGCAGGGCGCGATTCTCGCACCGATCGTGATCAACGAAGCGAGCCCGGCGAAGGACGAGGCGGCCACGTTCATCAAGTGGGCGCTGGAGCCACAGAACCAGGTCAAGTTGCAGGAGATCCTCGGCGCGAGCAGCGTCGCCACCACCACGCAGCGCAGCGCGGCGTCGCTCGAGAAGACCCCGTTCCTCACCGTCTTCGACGAACTCACCGACAGCAGCCTGCCGCAGATCGTGCTCGGGTTCGAGGCCAAGACACCGGACATCCGCAAGGTGGTCGTGCAGAACGTGATCGCGGCACTGCAGGGCAAGGCCGACCTGAAGTCCGCGCTCGATCGAGCCCAGCAGCAGGCGACCGAGTTGGTCGGCTGACAGCTCGACAGGACGACGCCGCCGGCGTGACGGTCGGCCCCCGCCGGCGGCGTCCTACCCCGAAGGATCACACCCGATGACTGTGCTCGACCAAACGAGAGCACCGGGAACGACGCGTGGCCCCGGGGCGCCGCGCCGGCGCAGCCCGCTCGGCAGCAGGTGGACGCCGTATCTGTTCCTGGGACCCGCCGCCCTGTTCATCCTGGTCTTCCAGGCGGTACCACTCGTCCAGGAGGTCTACCTCAGCTTCACGCGAACGTCGCTGCTCAATCCCACCCGCAGCGAGTGGGTGGGGCTCGACAACTTCAACCGCATCTTCGGTGACCCGGACTTCCGCCACACCCTGCTGATCACCTTGGTCTACGTGGTCGCCTGCGTCGTCGGCGCGGTCGGCGCCGGGCTCGTCGTCGCGCTCCTGCTCAACAGGGGATTTCGTGGCCGGGGCGTGGCTCGCGCGCTCGTGACCATTCCCTGGGCCGCCCCCGGCATCGCGGTCGCGCTCATCGCGACCTGGATGCTCAACGCGCAGTACGGCATCGTCAACCGGCTCCTCGACGCGGTGGGCCTCGGCGTACCTGGCGGCGCGATCCTGGACAGCCCCCGGTACGCGCTCCCGGCGGTGCTCGCGACGACCATCTGGCAGCTCTTTCCGTTCACCTCCGTGGTGCTGCTCTCCGCTCTGCAGGCCGTTCCGCAGGACCTCAACGAGGCCGCGACCATGGACGGCGCCGGGCGGTGGGCGAGCTTCCGTGCCGTCACCTGGCAGGTCATCAAGCCGACCGTCGGACTGCTGGCCCTGCTCATGACGATCTGGTCGCTGCGGCGGTTCGAGCTCATCTGGCTCATGACCAAGGGCGGACCGGTCGGTGCGACCGAGACCCTCGTCATCGACCTCTACTCGCAGGCCTTCGACTCGAAGGAACTCGGCTCGGCGGCGGCCATCGGCATGGTCGGCGTCATCATCTCGCTCATCGTCATCACCGGTAGCCGACTGGTCGCTCGCGCCGTGGAGAAGGAGAACGTCCGATGAGGCGCTTGCGCTTCGGCCTCACGGCGCGGATCGTCGCCGTGCTGGTCGTACTGGGCATCGCGGTGTTCCCGCTGTACTGGATGCTCGTCACGGCGCTGTCCAGCAACAGCGATCTGTTCGCCGAGCGGCCCCGACTAACGCCGGACCTCGGCCGGTTCGGGATCTTCGTCGATGCGCTGGCCGAGGGCAAGGCGGCCGGGTGGCTTCTCAACAGCCTGGTGATCGCCGTCGGCACGATGGTCCTCTCCGTCGGCCTGGGTATCCCGCTCGGTTACGCGCTGTCCCGGTTCTCGTTCCGGGGAAAGGCCGTGCTGACCGTCGTGCTGCTGTTCACCCAGATGCTTCCCGAGGCGCTGATGGTGGTGCCGCTGTTCGCGCTGTTCCGCCGCTTCGACCTGCTCGACTCGCTGACCGGCCTGGTCCTGGTGAACTCCGCGTTCGTCCTGCCGATCGTCGCGCTGATCCTCAAGGGCGCGATCGACGGCATCCCGAAGGAGTTGGAGGAGGCGGGGCGCGCCGACGGCGCCCGGCCCTTCACCATCCTTACCCGTATCAACGTGCCGCTGATCGCCCCGTCGATCGCGGCGACCGCGGTCATCGCCTTCTTCCACGCGTGGAACGAGTACGTGTTCGCGGTGACGTTCGTCTTCACTCCGGAGCTGCAGCCGGCCTCCGTCGGGATCGCGAACTTCATCGGCGAGCTGGGCACACCGATCCAGACGGTGATGGCCGTCGCCTTCCTGTTCACGCTGCCCGCCGTCGCCTTCTACCTGTTGGCGCAGAAGTACGTCGTGTCCGGCATGACCGCCGGTGCGGTGAAGGGTTGACCCGACAAATGAAGATCATCTCCGTCGACACGCTGGTCGTCGACTTCTACCGCACCAACCTCGTCATCGTTCGCGTTCACACCGACGAGGGGATCGTCGGGCTCGGTGAGGCCACCCTGGAAGGCAAGGAACGGGCCGTCCTGGGCGCGATCGCCGAAGTCGCGGAAGCAGTAGTGGGCCTGGACCCCACGAAGATCTCGAAGATCCTCTACGAACTCGCGCGGGACTGGTACTGGCGCGGCGGGCCGGTCATCATGACCGCGCTGAGCTCGCTGGAGATGGCCCTGTGGGACATCTCGGCCCGAGACCTCGGCGTCCCCGTCTCGCGGCTGCTCGGCGGTGCGACGAGAGACCGCGTGCGCGCGTACGCGAACGGCTGGTTCTCCGGGGCCGTCACACCGGAGGACTACGCGAGCGCCGCACGCAAGACGGTGGAGACCGGCTTCCGTGGCCTCAAATGGGATCCGTTCGAGAACTACGACCTGACCATCACGACCCAGCAGCTGGACCGGGTGCTCGCCCAGGTCGACGCCGTCCGCGCCGCGGTGGGTCGCGAGGTCGAGCTGTTCATCGAGGGGCACGGCCGGTTCGACGTGCGCCACGCGATCAAGATCGCGAAGGAGATCGCGCAGTTCGACCCGGTGTGGTTCGAGGAGCCGTGCCCGCCGGACAACCTCGACGCGCTGGTCGACATCCGCCGCGCGTCGCCCGTGCCCATCGCGGCGGGGGAGCGGTGGTACGGCCGGCAGGGCTTCGCGCCGGCGCTCGCGCGCCAGGCGGTCGACTTCGTCCAACCCGACGTGACGCATGCCGGCGGGATCGCCGAGCTCGGCTTCATCTCGACACTCGCCTCGACCAGCTATGTGGGATTCGCGCCGCACAACCCGAGCGGTCCGCTCAGTACGGCCGCGACGCTCCAGCTCGGGGCGGCGTTGCCCAACTTCCGGTACCTGGAGATCATGGCGACGGACGTACCCTGGCGTCCCGAGATCACCAACGAACGGCTGGTGCTGACCGACGACGGTGACCTGCTGATCCCGACCGGGATCGGCCTCGGCATCGAGGTCGACCTCGATGCGATCGAGCGCCGCCCGTTCACCCCACACCCGATGCGCATGTTCCGTGACGCCGTCTACGACATCCGTCCTCGTGACGAGCGGTCGTTCTTCAACCTGGAGAGCGGCTCATGACCGTGCCACGTCCCCGGGCCGGCGAGCCGCAATGGTGCGGGACCGCCACCGACGCGCTGCCGTACGACGGCGAACACAGCGTGCTCATCGGCCGGATCTGGGACCCGTCCGTCGACGGCCCGTCACCGGTGGTCGTACGAGACGGCGAGGTCTTCGACGTCAGTCACCGGTTCCCGACGGTTCGCGACATCTGCGAACTTCCCGATCCCGCCGCGATGGTCGCCCGTCTCGACGGGCGGCGGGTGGGCGGATTCGGGGAGATCCTGGCCAACACGGGCGCCGTGACCCGCGACCCCGACCAACCCTGGCTGCTCGCCCCGGTCGATCTTCAGGCGCTCAAGGCGGCCGGGGTGACCTTCCCGGTCTCGATGATCGAACGCGTCATCGAGGAACGGGCCAGGGGTGACCTCGCACTCGCGGCGGACATCCGCCACCGGATGCTCGCCGACATCGGGGTCGACCTGCACGGCTTGGTCTCCGGCTCGGCGGAGGCGGAGCGGCTGAAGAATCTGCTGGTCGCCGAGGGCATCTGGAGCCAGTACCTGGAGGTGGGAATCGGACCGGACGCCGAGATCTTCACCAAGGGGCAGGTCCTCTCGGCCGTCGGCACCGCCGTCCCGGTCGGCGTGCTCGCCGCGTCGACCTGGAACAACCCGGAGCCCGAGGTCGCTCTCATCGTCGCGTCCAGCGGCCGGATCGTCGGCGCCACCCTCGGCAACGACGTGAACCTGCGGGATGTCGAGGGGCGCTCGGCGCTCCTGCTTCCCAAAGCGAAGGACAACAACGCCTCCTGTGCGCTCGGTCCCCTGATCCGGCTGTTCGACGAGCGGTTCGGCCTGGAACGGGTGCGCGAACTCGAGGTGCGCCTGCAGGTGCGGGGCACGGACGGCTTCCAGCTGGAGGCGGTCTCGGAGATGTCCCGGATGTCGCGGGATCCGGAAGCGCTGGTGCGGCAGTTGATCGGCCCGCACCACCAGTATCCCGACGGAGCCGTCCTGATGCTCGGGACCATGTTCGCGCCCGTGCAGGACCGGGACCGCCCCGGTGACGGGTTCACCCACAAGCTCGACGACGTGGTCCGGATCAGCTGCCCGGCGCTCGGCACCCTGGTCAACCGGGTGCGGCACGCGGAGCAGTGCGCGCCCTGGCAGTTCGGCGTCCGGGATCTCATGGGAAACCTCGTCAGGAGGGGCCTGCTGTGAACGTGGTGACCACAGTCGACAAGGGCGACGGCCGGAGCCGCTCGACCGACCTCACCGAGACGGCGAGCCTGGCCGGCCGCGCCAGCATTGATTCTGCCCGAGGAACCACGAGATGAATACCGGGTGATTTCCCGGCGAGTCGATGGGAGGTTGGAACCAGGAGTGGCATGACGCGTCGACACGTAGCTTCCCGCCCGGTGCTTCGTGGCGGTAACCGACGACTCCTGTCTGCTCGACCGACTAAAACCTGGGAAAGAATCTGCGCGCCAAACTTCTGGCGCCGATCCTGCTTGCCCTAATTGCATTCCCTGCGATTCGTCAAATCGATTTCCTCGCCGAACATTGACCATCGACAAAATTCATGGTTATATCTTTGGTAGGGAGCGATGTTAGCGCTCACATTGCGACATCGCCCGTCACTGGTATCCGTTCACCTCACCATCGAATGGTCGGTCGGCCGCTCGATGCGGTCCGACCACGAGCCGAAGAGGGAGCAGGAACATGCCCGTTGCACCTCCCCGTCCACTGAGGCCAGCGCCGAGGCGGCGGCTGATGCTCGCACTGCTCGCCACCGTCACCGTCGCGGCCGGAGCGGCCGCCGCCCCTCCGGCGTCGGCCGCCCCACCCGCACCCGTTGGGCCGACCGTCACCCGGACCGACCAGCCGCCGACCGGCTACTCGGTCACCTTCAGGTACCGGGCGCCCGCGGACGTCCAGCAGGTCCACATCTACGGCGACTGGTTCTACTCCCGGCCGGAGAACATCCCATGCCAGGACTGCGGCGATGCCCGGCCACCCGCCGAGTGGCAGCCTGGCGACGTCGCGGCCACCCCGTGGCACATCCAGGCCATGCAGAAGGGCTCCGACGGGGTGTGGACCTTCACCACGCCGTTGCCCGCGGGCACCTTCCGCTACGCGTTCACCCATGACTGCACCAACGAACTCGCCACCGGCTGCACCCTGCACGACGACCCCGCCAACCCGTGGCAGATCCAACCGCAGTACCCGGGCGCGCCCGGCGCCGTACGCAGCACCATCTACGTACCGGCCAGCAAGAAGTTCCCGACGTACGACACCGGCTACCAGGCGCCGGTCGCCAAGGTTGGCACGCTGGAGACCCGGCGGTACACCTCGCCACTGTCGACCAACCCGGCAGGCGTACACGACATCGTCGTCTACGTGCCACACGGCTACGACCCCGACCGGGCCAAGCCGTACCCGACCCTGTACTTGAGCCACGGCGGTGGTGACCACTCGACCGCCTGGACGATGCAGGGCGTGGCCCACCTCATCCTCGAGAACGCGATCAAGGATCGAGCCGTGGAACCGATGGTGATCGTGTCCACCGACTTCAACGGCCTTCCGGGCGGCAACGAGGGTTACGTCAACGAGCTGCGCAACAACATCTTCCCGTTCGTCGAGCAGAACTACCACGTCTCCACCCGCCCGCAGGACCGGGCGTTCGGCGGCTTCTCCGCAGGTGGCAGCCGGGCGTACACCCTCATGTACAACCACACCGACCTGTTCGGCTACCACGCCGCCTGGAGCGCGGGCGGACCGGCCGCCAACCAGGCGCAGCTCGACCGCATGAAGGCGGTGACCGGCGGCATCATGATCGGCACCGGGCTCCAGGACCGCCTGGGTAACATCGCCGAGAACTCGCAGCGCAACGCCGCCGCCCTGCGGGCCGCCGGCGTCGAACTCGACGAGTACAACGTGCCCGGCGTGCACACCTGGCACGTCTGGCGCCCGCTTCTGAACCACTACCTGCGCGAGCTGGCGTTCCGCACCACCACGACCGGCCTCGACGTCGAGACCGCGCCCGCGGGCCCCTCGCACAACACCAAGCTCACCGCGACCGCGACGGTCGACGCCGTCAGCACCAGCACCGCCACGCCCTCCGGCAAGGTCGACTTCTACGCCGGCGACACGTACCTCGGTTCGGCACCCGTGCACAACGGCGTCGCCCGGCTGAAGAAGACCGTCCACGGCGAGCTGGACGGCCCGGTCGTCGCCCACTACCAGGGCGACAAGCTCTTCAACGGGTCGCAGAGCGCCCCCGTCGGCGCCCGGTGACACCAGGCGCCGTGCCTTAGCCCCGGCGGGGAAACCCCGGCCGCTCACCCCCGGTCACACCGGGCGTGGGCGGCCGGGGCGTGCCACCTCGGCGCGGTGGCGAGGTGACGGGGAGCCCTTGGCCGGGCTGGCCACGCCCGGCACTGCTCCGCGCGGGGACCGGCTCGTCCGGTCGGGCCCGACCCGCGCGGCCCAGGCGGATGGCTCGTCAGGCGTTCGTGGGATCGCTGGGGCTGACCGTCAACCGCACCATGCTCCAGGACGCGGCCGGGAGCGTCAGCCGGATGTCGGAGCCGACCCGTCGTGCCGTGTCGTTGGGGCGAGGGGCGGCGTGGTCCGGACCGTCGGCGGTGTTCCGGGCGTCGAGGTCGGTGCCGCCGATGGTCACGCACTCGATGATCCCCTGCACCTGGGCGCCGCTAAGGTCGACGGTCACCTCGGCGGGTGCGGCCAGGGCGCGGTTGACGAGGAACACGGCCATCTCGCCGGCGGTGTCGTCCCAGGTGGCGACCGCGTCCACCGCGTCGATCTCGCCGTGTCGGTCGGTGGTCGTCGTGCTGCCGTCACGGAGCACGTCGAGGACGGCTCCCCGGGCGTGCCGGGCGGTGCGGGCGAAGGGGTGGAAGATGGTCTGTCGCCAGGCCGATCCGCCCGGTTCGGTCATGATCGGTGCGATGACGTTGACCAGCTGAGCCTGGCAGGCCGCGGTGACCCGGTCGCTGTGCCGCAGCAGGCTGATGAGCAGGCCGCCGACGACGACGGCGTCGGCCACGCTGTAGTGATCCTCCAGCAACGGCGGTGCGACCGGCCAGTCCTCGCCGCTGGGCGGCGTGGACGGCGCGGCGGACTGGTACCAGACGTTCCACTCGTCGAACGCGATCATGATCTTCTTGCTGGACCTGCGGATCGCCCCGACGGAGTCCGCGATGGCGGTGACGGAGTCGATGTACCTGTCCATCTCCTCGGCAGAGGCGAGGAAGCTGGGCAGGTCGTCGCCGACCGGCTGGTAGTAGGCGTGCAGGGAGATCAGGTCGACGTCGTCGTACGCCTCGGTGAGGACGTCGCGTTCCCAGCTGCCGAAGGTGGGCATGCCCAGGTGTGACGACCCGCAGGCGATGAGTTCGAGAGCGGGATCGAAACGGCGCATGGCCTTGGCGGTCTGCGCGGCGAGGCGTCCGTACTCCGGTGCGGTCCGGGCGCCCACCTGCCACGGGCCGTCCATCTCGTTGCCGAGGCACCACAGCCTGATCCCGTACGGGTCGCTCGCGCCGTTGTCGCGCCGCTGGTCGGCGAGGTGACTGCCACCGCGGTGATTGGCGTATTCGAGCAGGTCGACGGCTTCGGCGGTGCCGCGGGTGCCGAGGTTGACTGCCATGATCGGTTCGGCGCCGGCCTTGCGGATCCAGCGCATGAACTCGTCGAGCCCGAACGCGTTGGTCTCCAGGCTGTGCCAGGCGAGGTCGAGCCGGGCCGGCCGCCGGTCGACCGGGCCGACGCCGTCCTCCCAACGGTAGGAGGAGACGAAGTTGCCGCCCGGGTAGCGGACGGTGGTGACGCCCAACTCCCGGACGAGCGCGAGGACGTCGCGCCGGAACCCGTCCGGGTCGGCAGTCGGGTGCTCCGGCTCGTAGATGCCGGTGTAGACGCAGCGGCCCAGATGCTCCACGAACGACCCGAAGAGCCGGCGCGGTACCGGCGCGACCTGCCGGCGTGGGTCCAGCAGCAAGCGCGCCGTGTTCACGACACCTCCCGGCGGACCATCGACCCGGGTTCGGCTCGCAGGTCCCGCCACGACCGGGCCGGCCCGTGACGGTGGGGGAGTGGGCTCTCGGCGCCGGCCAGGTGCTCCGGCGCTTCGTCGAGGTGGGTGTTCAGGGGTGGCTCCCTTCGTGCGTGATCCCGACGCCACGATCTGCGCCGCTGCTCGGAACCGAGGAGTGGTGGGGCCTGTGCGAGCTCTGGACAACACGACCGTCATCTATTACGGTCACGATCAATGTAAACGTTACCGATTACGTTTACGATAAGGGACGCGATGCCGTCGATCAATGTCTGGACCGGGCGTACCTGAGCGATCGGCTTCGCGGTCGTCGGGCTCACGGCAACCCCGGAACGGTGCCGGCAGACGTCAGGGCGACCGTCCCCGTCCCTCCTTGCTCCGACGCCGGCCGCCGGCCGCACCGAGCCCGCCCCGAAGTGGACCGAACGCTTCGAGAGCCGGGCGCGAGCGCGGCGGCGGCCGTGCCCGGGGGGACGGCGACCAGGGACAAGCAGCGTCCCGACCGATGAGGCCGGAAGACAGGTTGTGGCGGCGATTGGGGTGACCGGATGACCACTGTGAAGCCGGAGGCTGGGGCGACCTACGCCGATGCGACAGCGCCTGTCGCGGAACGGGTGTCGGATCTGCTGGCACGAATGACCCGCGAGGAGAAGCTCGCACAACTGGGCAGCACGTGGGCGTTCAGGGTGCTGGAGGGCGGACGGTTCTCGGCAGAGCGGGCCCGGCCGATCCTCGGAAACGGTCTGGGCCACGTGACCCGCGTCGCGGGAGCGACCAGCCTGAAGGCGGCGCAGGTGGCGCGCGCCGCCAACGCGATCCAGCGGTTCCTGGTGACCGAGACCCGCCTGGGAATCCCGGCGATCGTGCACGAGGAGGTCTGCTCGGGAGTGATGGCGCGCGAGGCAACCATCTTCCCGCAGGCGATCGGCGTCGCGAGCACCTGGGCGCCGGAGCTCAACCGACAACTGGCGGACGCCGTTCGCGCCCAGATGCGCGCCATGGGAAGCCACCAGGGGCTATCGCCGGTGCTGGACGTGGTGCGTGACCCGCGGTGGGGCCGGACGGAGGAGACCTACGGCGAGGATCCGTATCTGGTGGCCCGGATGGGTGTGGCGTTCGTCCGGGGCCTTCAGGGCGCCGACCTGACCGACGGCGTCCTCGCGACCGCCAAGCACTTCGTCGGCTACGGCGCGTCCGAAGGCGGGTTGAACTGGGCACCGGCCCACCTGCCACCGCGTCTGCTGCGTGAGGTGTACCTGTATCCGTTCGAGGCGGCGGTCCGCGAGGGCGGGCTCCAGTCGCTGATGGCCGGCTACCACGAGCTTGACGGCATCCCCTGCCATGCCAACCGCGAACTCCTCGCCGACATCCTCCGCGGGCGGTGGGGCTTCGCGGGAAGCGTGGTGTCCGACTACTTCGCCGTCAACGACCTCCACTCGTACCACCACTTCGCCCAGGACAAGCAGCAAGCCGCCATGCTGGCCCTCGGCGCGGGTGTCGACGTCGAGCTTCCGGCGACGGACGCGTACGCCGACGCCCTCAGGCACGCCTTGGACGCCGGCGAGGTCAGCGAGGCCCGGCTCGACGAGGCGGTCTCGCGCGTACTGCGGCACAAGTTCGAACTCGGGCTCTTCGAGGACCCGTACGTCGACGAGGGCGCGGTTCTGACGACGTTGAACGCCGAGCGGCACCGGGACGTGGCGCTCGAGATCGCGCGCCGCAGCCTCGTCCTGCTCAAGAACGACGGTGTCCTGCCGCTGCCCGCCGGCCTCGGAGAGGTCGCGCTCATCGGGCCGAATGCGGACGATGCCCGACACCTGCTCGGTGACTACTCGTTCGCGGCCCACATCGAGGCCCTGACCGAGGCACGCGAGCGGCGGGGCCTGCTCGGCGAGATGATGACGATCCCGGACGATCTGGAGATCGACGAGAGCACCGACGGTGTGCCCACGGTGTGCGACGAACTCACGGCCCGACTGGGTGACCGATTGCGTTACGTGCCGGGTTGCGATGTGGTCGATCCGTCGACGGATGGGTTCGCCGCGGCCGTCGCGGCGGCCGCGGACGCCGACGTCGCCGTGCTGGTGCTGGGGGACCGTTCGGGGCTGACGCCCAGGGCGACCACGGGCGAGTCGCGGGACAGGTCCAGCCTGGACCTTCCCGGCGTACAGGAGGATCTGGTCCGCGCCGTCGTGGCCACCGGTACCCCCGTCGTGGCGGTGCTCGTCGCCGGTCGACCGGTCGGCAGCGACTTCCTGCACGAGAAGTGCGCCGCGGTGCTGATGGCCTGGTTGCCCGGTGAGACCGGAGCCCAGGCGATCGCCGAGGTGCTCCTCGGTGAGGTGAACCCGAGCGGGAGGCTGCCGATCTCGTATCCGCGTACGGTGGGGCAGATCCCCGTCTTCTACGGCCACAAGGTGTCCGGCGGCCGGTCGCACTGGCACGGTGACTACGTGGATTCGCCGGTCAGCCCGCGCTACGCCTTCGGCCACGGGCTGGGATACGCGCCCTTCACGATCGACCGGGCCACGGTGGAAGGTGCGGAGGTCCGGGCCGGAGACAGCGTCCGCGTCGAGGTCACGGTCACCAACACCGGAGACCGGTCCGGCGAGGAGGTCGTCCAGCTCTACATCCGTGACCCGCAGGCAACGATCACCCGACCGGTGCTCGAGCTGAAGGGCTTCGCCCGCGTGTCGGCCGCCGCCGGTCAGCGGGTGGCGGTGCGGTTCGAGCTGCCCACGGGACAGCTCGGTTTCTACGACCGCGACATGAACTACACCGTGGAACCTGGAGAGATCGAGGTGTACGTCGGCTTCTCGGCCCACGACCGCACCCCTGCCGGCAGCTTCGTCATCCGTACGGACGCGAACCGGCCGGTGACGCCGAAGGCGTATACCGGCACGACCGAGATCCGGGACCTGTCCGGCGAGGGTGTCGTGCCGGCGCTCGGTGCAGACGGCGAGCCCGCCGCGCCGGCGCTCGGCGGAGACGGCGGTGGGACGGGTGTGAGTCGGGCGCTGAAGTGAACGAGACGCGTGCTCGTGGTGCCGGATTACGCTTTTCCGCCGCCGGCCGTGCCGCACTGCGAAATCAATCCCCACGAACGATCACGCCTACCGGTTCCCGGGCCGAACGACCCGCCGGAAACGGGTTCCGCATTGGGGCGTCGAGGGTGACACACGCTCCCGCGTCCACAGCAGCGGCCGGTCACCGATTGCGCGATTGTGCGCCGCCGGGTGAACGGTCACAACCGGGTTGCGGGAGATCGAAGAGGTCTTGTGTTCGTAATCGTTACCGGTTACGTTGACAACATCCTGGAAACGTAACCGATAACGATTGCAGTCCAGAGAGAGCGGGCATGACCGAAGTCAATGCGCCGGTGACGATGAGTGACGTCGCTCGGGCGGCCGGCGTTTCCACCGCCACCGTCTCGCGGGTGGTCAACGGGCATTACGGCGTCAGCGCCCGCACGAGCGCGCAGGTCCGTTCAGCCATCGAGCGACTCGGCTACGAGTCCAGCCTGGTGGCGACGAGCCTCCGGCGCAGCCGCACCAACGTCCTGGGCCTTGTGACGCACAGCTTCCAGTCGTACACGGCAGAGGTCCTCAAGGGGGTGATGAAGGCCCTCAGTCGCTCCGGATTCGACCTCATCATCTACGCCAACAGTGATCTCTACGGGTCGTATTCGGAGGGTTGGGAGCAGCGGCATCTGACCCGCCTGTCGGGCACTCTCACCGACGGGTGCATCGTGGTCACGCCGTGGGGTGAGGTGCAGAGTCGGACGCCGGTCGTGGCCATCGACCCGGCGAGGCACTCGACAGCGCCCTCGGTGACCGCCGACAATCTCGCCGGCGCCACCGCCGCCGTCGAGCACCTGCTCGACCTGGGTCACCGGCGCATCGGGTTCATCGCCGGCCGATCCAACCTGGCGGCGGCCTGGTCGCGAGAAGAGGGGTACCGGGCCGCGCTGACCGGCGCAGGTGTCCCGGTCGACCTGACGTTGATCGGCAGGGGTGATTTCAACCCCGAGTCCGCTTCTCCGTTGGCGCGTGCCTTGTTGCAACGGTCGGACCGGCCGACGGCGATCTTCGCGGCGAGCGACGGGATGGCGCTCAAGGTTCTGGAAGTGGCGGAGGAACTGGGGCTCTCCGTGCCCGGGGACCTGTCGGTCGTCGGGTTCGACAACATCCCGGAGTCGGCGTTGACCGAGCCTGGGCTGACCACTGTGGATCAGTCGATGTACCAGCTCGGATACGAGGCCGCGCGGATGCTGAAGTCACTGGTGACCGGCGAGTGGGAGGGGCCGCACCGGATGGTGCTGCCGACAAGTCTCGTGGTCCGCGGCTCGACCGCGCCGCCGAGAAGCATCACAAGATCCTGAAACGCTCCCGGCGCGGCCGCTGGTCACGCCGGACACCGAAGCCGCACCGGGCGATCACGTCAGGTGCATCCGTGGCGAACCTGTGAGGAGGCATGGACGCAGACCAGCAGCGAAATCCACCGATGAGTTGAGCCGGCCAGTCGGGTCGCATCCGCGGTCGGCGCAGAAAAGGAGTGGAACGTGACAACTGGATGCTACCATGGGCGCTTACGCCGTACGGGCGGGCGTCGGCTCTCGGCGGCGTTCACCGCCGGAGCCATGGCAGTCGCGGCGGTTCTGTTCACGCCGCAACCGGCCGCGGCGGACACGCCGTGGCTGGGCGTCTCGGAAGACCGCTACGCGTCGTTCAGCGTCCCGGCCGCCTACGTACAAGACCACGTGGGCGCGGTGTCGCAGGTCGTCGTCGAGGGGAACTTCGGTCCCTCTTCCAGCTGGGCGGAGTTCGGTCTGACCCGCCGTGGTGACGTGTGGTCGGGCGTGCTCGGTCCACTGGAGCCCGGCCAGTACCACTACCAGGTCACCGGCGACGACACCAAGAGTCTGAAGGACCCGACGAACAGCGCCGGGGTGACGTCCGAGCCGCTCTGGAGCACCTTCTTCGTCCCCGGTGAGTCGGCACGTTGGCTCGCGGACGCCCCCGAGGGGACCGGCGGCAGGGTCGAGCCGCTGACGTACCGGACCAGGACGGGGCAACGGTCGGCCCTGGTCTGGACACCGCCCGGCTACGTGGCCAAGGGCGGCAAGGGCTATCCGGTGCTGTACCTGCAGTCGGGCGATGGTGCGGCCACCACCGACTGGCTCGACCTCGGCCGAACGAAGCAGATCCTCGACAACCTCTCGGCCGCCGGCGCCATCAAGCCGATGGTGGTCGTGATCAACGACGACGACAGCTCGAACGACAAGGAGCTGACGGACCTCCGCAGGGCGGTCGCGGACGGCTACCACGTCCGGCGTGACCCGGCGAACCAGGCGATCGCGGGCGCGTCGGACGGCGGATCAGCGGCGTTGTCGGCGGCGCTAACCAAGCCGCGGCAGTTCGCCTACGTCGGCTCGTTCTCGGGCCTGCAGGCCCCGGACGTGGACCGCAGGAACGCCAAGGAGATCAACCGCGAGCTCAAGCTGCTGCGCCTGTACACGGGCAACGTGACCGACCCCGCGTACAACGTCACCTACCGTCTGACGGAGGCACTGGGCCGAGCCGGTGTCGAGTTCGAGTTCGACGGGGTCAACCCGGACGGTGGTGGCAACTGGGACACCTGGCAGGAGAACCTCGTCGACTTCCTGCCGCGGCTGTTCCGTGACGTGTCGGACCACGGCCCGAGCCCGGGTCACGGGCAGCTGAACGGCGAGTTCGTCCCGCCGCCGGCGGGCACCACCCCGACGCCGTTCGTCACCGAGGACGGCTTCGTCACCTTCGAGACGACCACGGACTTCGCCGACGCCCAGCACGTCACGGTCTGGGCGAACGTGGCGCCGGGCGGCAGTTGGCTACGGGTGCCGCTGTCCCGCGACGGCGACCGGTGGCGCGCGACAGTGGGACCGCTGGGCCCGTGGTTCTACTACTACCGGATCATCGTGGACCGGGTCGCGGTCAAGGACACGTCCAACCCGACGAGGGTGACCACCGAGCCGACGTGGAGCACCTTCCTCGTTCCGGGGGCGGAGGCGCGCCTGCTGTCGGACGTGCCGGCCGGTCAGGGCGGGCAGGTCGAGAGCATGACCTATCGGAGCACCGTGGCAGGCCAGGACCGCACCGCCCTGGTGTGGACGCCGCCCGGGTACGACCCGAGCCGGGCGCAGCCGTATCCCGTCCTCTACCTGCAGCATGGTGGCGGCCAGAACTACACGGACTGGGTCGAGATGGGACGCGCCAAGCAGATCCTCGACCACCAGTTCCTCGACGGCGACCTGGTCCCGATGGTGGTCGTGATGGGCAACGGCAACTCGTCCAACTTCAACCGGGAGCTGCTGGAGAACATCGTGCCGACGGCGCGCGCTCGGTACCACATCTCGAGCGAGCCGTCCCAGCAGGCCATCGCCGGTCTGTCGATGGGCGGCGGGCAGGCGCTCGGGGTGCTCAGGACGTACCCAGGCCAGTTCGCCTACGTCGCGGCCTTCTCGGCGGGGTTCGGTAGCGGCACCGGCGTCGACGTGGAGGCGATCAACAGCGGGACCAGGATGCTGCGCCTGTACGTCGGCGACCAGACCGACTTCGTGTACCCGAGCTTCATGGCGTCCCTGACCACGCTGAACGACCTCGGTATCCGCTACGAGTTCGACGGGGTGACCCCCGGGCCGCACGGTTGGGACGTGTGGCAGAAGAACCTCATCGACCTGGCGCCGCGTCTGTTCAAGCGCTAGGAGCCGGTACGGGCGACGCCACCGGGGGCGGGACGTGTGCCTGCCCCCGGTGGCACCCGCCAGGCACGGGCGTGTTCCGCGTAGAGGATCGGCGTGCAGGACAGGCCGGGAGCGTTCGCCCCCTGCCTGTCCCCGGTCGATCGCCAGCCCCTTACGACGGCGTGTGGACGTCGCGCATCCCCCGACCCCCCGACCCCCCGAAGGGAATCACGTCAATGAAGAGGAAACAGATTCTCGCCACGGTAGCCATGCTCGCGGCCGGCGCCGGCCTCGCCGCCTGCTCCGACGGGGGCGGGGGCGGAAGCGACGCGAGCAACTGCACGAACACGATCACCAAAAAGGACCTGCCGGCCGTGACGATGTGGGGCTGGTATCCCAACATGCAACTCGTCGTCGACAACTTCAACAAGCAGAACGACGAGGTGCAGGTCTGCTGGACCAACGTCGGGCAGGGCGGCGACGAGTACGACAAGTTCCAGACCGCCATCTCGGCGGGCACCGGCGCGCCTGACGTGATCATGGTCGAGGCGGACCGGATCCCGACCTTCCAGATCCAGGGTGCTCTTGTCGACATCAAGCAGTACGGCTTCGACGCGGTCAAGGCCAACTACAGCGAGGGTGCCTGGAAGGACGTGTCGGTCGGTGACGCGGTCTACGGCGTCCCGGTCGACGGCGGCCCGATGGGCATGATCTACCGCAAGGACATCTTCGACAAGTACAAGATCACGCCGCCGAAGACCTGGGCCGAGTACGAGCAGGCTGCGCAGAAGGTCAAGGACGCGGGCGGTCCGCTCTTCGGGGACCTCGGCGCGAACGTCCCGGCGGTCCTGATGGCGCTCCAGATCCAGAAGGGCGCCACGCCCTTCACCTTTGATCCGGCGCAGCCGAACGCTATCGGTGTGAAGCTCAACGACCAGGCGTCCAAGGACGTGCTGGACTATTGGGGCGGCCTCGCCAAGAAGGGCCTGGTCGGCACGCAAAACCAGTTCACCCCGGAGTACATCTCGGGCGTGATCAACGGCGACTACGCGACGTACATCTCGGCGGCGTGGGCACCCGGCTACCTCACCGGCGCGGGCGTCGGCAAGGGCCAGGACACCGGCAAGTTCGCGGTGGCGCCGCTGCCGCAGTGGGACCCGGCCAACCCGGTGCAGGTGAACTGGGGCGGGTCGGCGTTCTCGGTGACCAAGCAGGCGAAGAAGCCGGAGCTGGCGGCGAAGGTCGCCTACGGGCTCTACGCCGACAAGGAGTCGCTCACCGACGGCTGGACCAACCAGATCATCTTCCCGCTGAACCTCACGGCGCTCAAGGATCCCGCCTTCGTCGACCTGAAGGTGGCGTTCTTCGGCGGCCAGCAGGCGAACAAGGAGGTCTACGTCCCCGCCGCCGACGCCTACCAGGGCGTCCAGTACGCCCCCTTCGGCCAGTACTACCTAGACGCCATGGAAAAGCAGGTCAGCGAGATCATCAAGGGCTCCGTCACCGGTTCCCAGGCTGCCGACCGGCTCCAGGAGGACGTGACGAAGTACGCCAAGGAGCAGGGGTTCACCGTTCAGTGACCGGACGGGTGGGCCGTGCCGTCCCCGGCCGGCCCACCCTCGGCCGTCAGCGTCCACGTCCCGGAGACCAAGATGACACTCCTGACCCAGAAGCGCGCACCGCGTGCGCAGAAAGAGACGCACAGGATCCGCGGCAAGGTGCACCTGCGTGAGTACCTGATGGGGTGGCTCTTCGTCGGGCCATTCGGGATCGTGTTCCTGGCGTTCCTCATCGCGCCGCTGGCGTACGCCCTGTACCTGAGCCTCTTCCAGAAGAAGCTGATCGGCGGCACCAGCTTCGTCCTCTTCGACAACTACGTGAAGGCGTTCACCGACCCGAGCTTCCTGTCCGGCGTGTGGTTCGTGTTCCGCTTCTCGCTCGTCGCCATCCCGCTGCAGATCGTCATCGCGCTCGCGATGGCCCTCATTCTTGATGCGGTGACCACCCGGTTCACCCGCTTCTCCCGCCTGCTGATCTTTCTTCCGTACGCGATCCCCACCGTCATCGGCGCCGTCATGTGGGGTTTCCTCTACAGCAAGGGGTTCGGCCCCCTCACCGACATCTTCGGGCTGTTCGGCGCCACCGCACCCGACTTCCTCGGCAGCAACCTGATCTTCTACGGTCTGCTCAACGTCGTGACCTGGCAGTGGGCCGGCTATTACATGATCATCTTGTATGCGGCGTTGCAGGGAGTCGACCCGTCCCTCTACGAGGCGGCCCGGATGGACGGCGCCGGACGATGGCAGATCGCGCTGCGGATCAAGATTCCGCTGATCGCGCCGGCTCTGATCCTGATCCTGGTCTTCTCGCTCATCGGCACCCTGCAGTTCTTCAACGAACCGCAGATCCTGCGGTACCTCGCCGCCGGCACGATCGGGACGGACTTCACGCCCAACATGTACGCGTACCAGCAGGCGTTCTCGCTCGCCAACTTCAACTACGGGTCGACGATCTCGTTCGCCCTCGGCGGAGTCGTGTTCATCTGCGTGTACGCATTCCTGTTCTTCACCCGCAAGCGGAGGAGCTTCCTGTAGATGGCCGACCGCACCAGCGTCCGCGCCGGCTCCCGCCGACCGCAACGCTACCTCCCGCTGCAGATCCTCCTCGGCTTCCTGGTGATCTATTTCCTCGTGCCGTTCTGGTGGATCATCGTCAACAGCTCCAAGGACGCGCCGGGCCTGTTCGGCGGCGGAAACACCCTGTGGTTCACCGACCGGATCGACTACCTCGGCAACCTCAAGCAGCTCTTCACCTACGACGGCGGCATCTACCTCCGATGGATCCTCAACTCCACGCTGTACGCCATCGCCGGCGGGATCGGCGCCACCGTCCTGGCGGTCATGGCCGGCTACGGGTTCGCCAAGTACCGTTTCGCCGCCCGGCGCTTCAGCTTCGCCGTCGTGCTCGGCGCGTTGATGGTGCCCGCCACCGCACTGGTCATCCCGACCTTCATCATGTTCTCCCGGCTCGGCATGACGAACACGATCTGGGCGGTCATCCTCCCGTCGCTGCTCAACCCGTTCGGCGTCTACCTGATGCACGTGTACGCCCGCGACGCGGTCCCCGACGAACTCCTCGACGCGGCACGGGTCGACGGCGCGGGAGAGCTGCGCACCTTCCTCCAGATCGCCCTGCCGATGATGCGACCCGCCGTCGTCACCGTGCTGCTCCTGTCGGCCGTGGCCTCCTGGAACAACTACTTCCTGCCGCTGGCCATGCTCTCCGACAACCGCCTCTTCCCGGTCACCGTCGGCCTCGGCCTCTGGCAGGGCATCGCCTCGGCGAACAACGCGGGGAGCACCTCCCTCTGGAGCCTCATCATCCTGGGCTCGCTCGTCTCGGTGATCCCGCTCATCGTCGCGTTCTTCAGCCTGCAACGGCACTGGCGCGGCGGTCTGTCGGTCGGCGGCCTCAGATAGGCCGCACCGTGCCACCAGCCGATCAAACACTTCTATCGCCGCGTACCCCCGCGGCCGCTCAGATCACGGAGGCGTGCTGATGACGACCACCGATCGACCGCTGCGCAGCGGGCAGTGGTTCGGCGCGGAAGGCCGCAACGGGTTCATCCATCGATCCTGGATGCGCAACCAGGGGTTCGCGGACGACGTCTTCGACGGTCGCCCGGTGATCGGCATCGCCACCACCTGGTCGGAGCTGACCCCCTGCAACGCCCACCTGCGAGACCTGGCCGAATCGGTGAAGCGGGGCGTCTGGGAGAGCGGCGGCCTGCCGCTGGAGTTCCCGGCGATGAGCCTCGGCGAACCCCTCATGCGACCGACGACCATGCTCTACCGCAACCTGCTGGCGATGGAGTTGGAGGAGTCGGTCCGCGCCAACCCGCTCGACGGGGTGATTCTGCTCTCCGGTTGCGACAAGACGACCCCCGGCCTGCTGATGGGGGCGGCGAGCGTCGACCTGCCGACCCTGATGATCACCGGTGGTCCGATGCTCAACGGCAAGTTCCGCAGCCAGGACATCGGCTCCGGCACCGTCGTCTGGCGCTTCACCGAGGAGATGCGGGCCGGCCGGATGACCGCGGCCGACTGCGCCGAGGCGGAGGTCGGCATGTCCCGCAGCCGCGGTCACTGCATGACCATGGGCACCGCCTCCACGATGGCCTGCGTGACCGAGGCTCTCGGCGTGCAACTGCCGGGGGCCGCCGCCGTGCCGGCGGTCGACTCCCGGAGGTACGCGCTCGCACATGCCGCCGGACGCCGGATCGTCGCCATGGTCAAGCAGGACCAACGTTTGTCCACTGTGCTCACCATGCGGGCGTTCGAGAATGCGATCCGGGTCAACGCCGCGATCGGCGGTTCCACCAACGCCGTCGTACACCTGCTCGCGATCGCCGGACGCCTCGGCGTACCCCTGTCGCTGGACGATTTCGACACCCTCACCGCGGACGTGCCCATGCTCGTCAACCTGATGCCGTCCGGGACGTACCTGATGGAGGACTTCGCCTACGCGGGCGGCGTTCCCGCGGTGATGAAGGAGATCGCTTCCCTGCTCCACCTGGATCACGTCACGGTCAGTGGGGAGAGCGTGGCCCAGAACATCAGCGGCGCCCAGTGCTGGAACCGCGAGGTGATCGGCACCATGGCCGAGCCGGTCCAGCCCGCCGGCTCCGGCACCGTGGTGCTGCGCGGGTCGCTCGCACCGTCCGGAGCGGTGCTGAAGGTCTCCGCCGCCTCCGCCCACCTCCTCAAGCACACCGGACCGGCACTCGTCTTCGACCGGATCGAGGACTACGTCGTCGCGGCCGACGATCCGGACCTCGATGTCACCCCCGACACGGTGATCGTCGTACGAAACGCCGGACCACGCGGCTATCCCGGTTTCCCGGAGGTGGGTAACGTGCCCATGCCACGGCGGCTGCTCGCCGACGGTGTCACCGACATGGTGCGGATCTCCGACGCCCGGATGAGCGGCACCGGGTATGGAACCTGCATCCTGCACGTGGCCCCAGAGGCGTCGGTGGGCGGCCCGCTCGCGCTCGTACGCACCGGCGACCAGGTCCGGGTCGACGTTCCAGCCCGGCGCCTGGACCTACTGGTCGACGACACGGAACTCGCCCAACGCCGCTCCACCTGGCAGCCACCACAACCGGTCGCCGACCGGGGCTGGGTACGGCTGTACAGCGAGCACGTCCTGCAGGCCGACCAGGGCGCGGACCTCGACTTCCTCGTCGGCGGCAGCGGCAGCGCCGTGCCCCGTCACTCACACTGACCACCCGCGGAACTCACGAGCCCACGAGGAACTGATCCCATGGGAGAACGGATGGCCCGCCAGGGCGGGTTTCGTAAGGCGGCAGCCACCGCGGCCGCCGCTCGGCCACCGGTCATGGCCGACGTCGCTCGCCTCGCGGGCGTATCGCACCAGACGGTGTCGCGGGTCATCAACGGCGCGCCCAGTATCCGGCAGGAGACGCGGCAGCGGGTCCTCGAGGCCATCGAACGGCTCGGCTACCGCCCCAACATCGCCGCCCGGGCGCTGGTCCGCGGACGCTCCGGAATGATCGGAATCATCGGCACGGCCAGGACACTGTTCGGTCCGACGAGCATCCACCGGAGCGTCGAGGATGCCGCGCGCGCCGCCGGCTACTTCGCCACCTCCGTGAGCCTGTCGGAGGTGACGTTGCACGCCCTCATCGACGCCACCGAACACCTGATGCGTGTCGGGGTGGAAGGCGTCGTGATGATCGCCAGCAACGACGAGGCTCTCGACGTGGTGCGGATGACCCGCACCGGCGTTCCCTTCGTCGTCGTGGAGGGCGATCTGTCCAGGGCCACCGTCACCGTCGGCGTCGACCAGGTGCTCGGCGCCCGCCTGGCCACCGACCACCTCCTTCAGCTCGGGCACCGCGAGATCGTGCACGTGAGCGGCCCACTCGACTGGGCGGAGGCCCGCGCCCGCATCGAAGGCTGGCGCCGAACGATGACCGAAGCGGGCCTACGCCCGCCCGAGCCGGTTCAGGGTGACTGGAGCGCCCACAGCGGTTATGTCGCCGGGTTGCGGATCTGCGAGATGCGCGGGACCACCGCGGTGTTCGCCGCCAACGACCAGATGGCGATCGGCGTGCTCCGGGCGTTGCACGAGCGCGGCCGACGGGTGCCGCAGGACATCTCCCTCGCCGGATTCGACGACGTCCCGGAAGCGGCATACCTCGTCCCGCCGTTGACCACCATCCAACAGGACTTCGACGCCGTGGGCCGCCGCGCCATCACGGCCGTCACCCAGGCGATCAACGGAACGAAGCCGCAGCCCTTGCCGCTGGTCGTCCCGAAGCTGGTCGTACGGCAGAGCACCACCCGCCCGCCCACGACCGAGACGTGATCACGCGGGGGGCGGGTCCGCTTCGACGGACATGAGGGAAGCACCGAGCAGCCACGTCCGTGTGAGCCGCGAGTCCCGCCGGTCAAATGGTCTCGGAGCGGTCCACCACTGCGGCGAGTGGGGTGCCGTCCGGGAAGGCCCGGTCGAGCAGCGCCACCCCGTCCTGCGGGTGCGCGCGGTCCACCAGGCCGGAGCGCGAGGAGAGTTTCTCCATGCGGTCGACTCCCATGGCCTCGTTGCGGTGCTGTTCCAGGGCCGGGTCGCACTGCCCGTCGCGGTTGAACGACCACATCAGCATCGGGTCACCGAACGGCAGCATGTCGCCCGGACCGGTGTCGAGCCGGCCGGTGTGCCAGGTGTGCCAGGTTTTCCCATAGCTGTTCATCAGCATCGCCATGAGCGCCCGCTCGGCCGGCTCCGGCAGGCCTGGTGCGATCAGGGAACCGCCGAGCACCTCGTAGTTGTGCGGGTGCCAGTAGTGGCGTTCGTCCTCGGGCAGCGTCCCGTACAGCCGCTCCGAGACGATGTACTCGACACCGATGAGGTTCGCCTCGGCGGTGTTGCCGTCGAACAGCACGCACTGCAGGAAGTCGTCGTTGACCTGACGGCAGTAGTGGTGCGCCTCCATCTGCATCGACGGGTCGTCCTTCGCCGGATGGAAACCGACGACGTACGCGTCGAAGCCCTTCAGCGGCGCCGTCTCCTGCATGACCTTGGCGCCGAGGTTCAGCCCCTGGTGCCAGAGACCGGTCGACGCCCCAGGCGGCCGCACCGGGCTGTCGCGGCGGTGTCTCTCCACGATCCGCTCCCGTCCTCGCCGCTCGGCAGGTCCTTCCTGACGCTAAGTCGTCCGTCGGCTCCGCCGGTGGCGTTCGCCGGCCAGATCCCACGAAGGGACCCGTGTTCGAGCAGCTGCACGCGATCTGACCGGTGGGGCGCGTCAGGCGCCGCACCGAGTCGGGTGGGCGCACTATCGTTCTGGCGTGCACATCCGCTTTGACGTCCCGGCCGATCCCACCTACCCGGGCCGCGTGGCCGCCGCGCTCAGCAGTGTCCGGCTACGCAAGTACGGCTACATCGGCGCGGTGCTGGCGGCGGTCGGGGCGATAGGCTTCGCCGTCTCGCGGGGGTTCGCGTGGGGCGACCGGGTGACAGCGCTGTGCACGGCGTTGGTCGTGGGTGGCCTGCTGTCGATGCTGTACGCGCCGTGGGTGCGGTTGCGTGCCCGGCGCCGCTCCAGTCGCTACGCCGTCCAGGGCGCCTACGACATCACCGACGACAACATCATGATGCGCAGCGGTTCGGAGTCCGGCGGTATCGCCTGGGACGGGGTCGCCCAGGTGCGGGACACCCCTGAGTTCTGGATCGTGTACGTCGGCCGGATGCCGGCGACCGTGATCCCACGCAGCTTGATGTCCGCCGAGGACGCCGAGACGTTGCGTGCCTATATGGCCGAGCGTGGGCTGCTCCAACGTCGGTGAACTCGGTTGCCGCGATCACCTCACGGCGGGCTGACCAGCGGCCGACGATTCGTCGACCATGGTGGTGTCTGCGATCTCCTTGACGGTGCGCACGAAGGCCGCCACCGCAGGTGAGCGCGACTCGGCCGGCCAGGCCACCGCCAGCGTCGTCGGCTCGAGTCCGTCCACGGGTCGATAGGCGATGTTGGGGCGGGGGAAGCGCCGGGCCACCCAGTCCGGCAGGAACCAGACGATGTTTCCGACTTCGACCAGGTTGAAGATCTGCGACAGGTCCAGTCTGCTCCGCCAGTTCGCGGGCGGCTGCTGCGTACGGCCCGTCTCGGCCGGCGTACCGTCCGGGAGCCGCCGCCCGGCCAGGTCGGACAGCCGTACGGTCGCCCGCGCGGCCAGCGGGTCGGTGGCCGCCAGCGCTACCAGACGCGGACCTGTCACCAGCGGTTCCGTGTCCAGTCCACCCCCGTCGAACGGCGTCGGCACCAGTGCCACGTCGGCACGCCCGTCACGCAGCGCCGGAACCTGTTCGCCGTGCCCACCGAGAAGCAACTCGACCGGCAGGGTCCGGTACGCATCCATGATCTTCGGCAGCAGCCCGGCGTCGTAGTCGGCCTTCAACGCCAGCCGCAGCGTCGGTACTGGCCGCCCGGCGTGGCGGGCCCGGTGTTCCGCCGCGGCGACCGCGTCCAGCGCCACCCGGGCGTCGGCCAGCAGCGTCTCCCCGGCCGACGTGAGCGCGACCTGCCGCGTCGTGCGAATCAGCAGCTGCACGCCGAGCTGCCGCTCCAGATCGCGGATCGCACGGGACAGCGGCGGCTGTGCCATGCCCAGCCGCGCGGCGGCCCGCCCGAAGTGCCGTTCCTCGGCCACCGCCACGAAGTAGCGCAGCTGCCGCGTCTCCAGACCACTCATACCGTCAGGGTATCAATCGGGACGGAAGCGATCCTTCCGCCGAGCACCCGACCGGCGTTCACTGGACCGCGTCAAGTTCGATACCGAATCGAGGAAAGACATGATCGTGGTTACCGCGCCGACCGGCAACATCGGCAGTCGGCTGGTGCAGGATCTGCTCGACGCCGACACGTCGGTCCGCGTCGTGGTCCGGGACCCGGCGCGGCTCGCGCCGGGCATCGCCGAGCGGGTCGAGATCGTGCACGGCTCCCACAGCGACCCTGCCGTCGTGGCCGAAGCGTTCGCCGGCGCTGACGCCGTCTTCTGGCTCGTGGCGGCCGACCCGCGCGCCGACGATGTCGACGCCGCGTACTCGGGCTTCACGCGCCCGGTGCTCGAAGCGTTCACGGCGCGGGGCGTCGGGCGGGTGGTCGGTATCTCGGCGTTGGGTCGGGGCACACCGGTCGCCGGGCACGCCGGTCACGTCACCGCGACGCTGGCCATGGATGACCTGATCGCTGACACCGGCGTGCCGTACCGGGCGCTGACCATGCCGTCCTTCATGGACAACACGCGGTGGCAGGCCGGCCCGATCGCGGCCGAGGGCGTGTTCCACGGCCCTAATCTGCCCAACCTGCCCGCACCGATGGTCGCCACCCGGGACATTGCCGCGGTCGCCGCCCGGCTGCTACGCGACGACACCTGGACCGGGTTCGACGAGGTGCCGGTGCTCGGCCCGCAGGACCTCACCTACGACGAGATGGCCGCGATCATCTCCGACGTGCTCAGCCGACCGGTGCGCTACCAGCAGATCCCGGGCGAGGTGTACAAGGCGAACATGATGCGGGCCGGCTATTCCGAGCCGATGGCCCAGGCCCTGCTCGACATGGCTCTCGCCAAGAACAACGGCCTGGACAACGGCGTCGCGCGTACGGCGCGGACCAGCACTCCGACCACGTTCCGCCAGTGGTGCACCGATGTGCTGAAGCCGGCCATCGACTCGATGTAGGCACCCACCCGCCGGTTGCCGCTCATAGGGCGCGATGCGGATTCACGACCTCTGCGAAGGCTGCGGCGTCAGGAGGCGGTCGGCCAGGCCGGCGGCGGTGAACGCGGCACGGACGTCGGCGAGGCCCTCGGTGAAGTGGGACCAGCTGTCGATGTGGGCGGGGACCACGGTCGACGCGCCGAGGATCCTGGTCGCCTCCACCATCTCGTTCGCGTCGAGGGTCAGGTTCGCGTCTCCGGCCAGCGGGGTCCGGGCGGCGCCCCCGAACAGGATCGCGACGTCGATGTCCGGGAACCGAGTGGCGATCTCCCTGACCACCCGCAGCGAGGCGTTGTCGCCGCTGACGTACACCGTGGGCACCCCGTCGCCGCTCAGGACGAACCCGGTGACCGGGCCGGTCAGGTGGTCCGTGCCGTCGGGTCCGTGCTGGGCGGGGACGGCGGTGACCCGCAGATTGCCGGCGCCGTCCGGCCGCGGCAGGTCGATGTGCGTGAAGGTCGGCAGCGCGCGGGCGGGCGAGCCCAGCCGCTCGGCGGCGGTGGTGGTGCACAGCACCAGCGGCACGGTGGCGCAGAAGTCGCGGCCCGCGGCGTCGAGGTTGTCCGGGTGCTGGTCGTGGGAGAGCAGGACAACGTCGACCGGGCCGGCATCGGCGGGTGTGCCGGCCGCCGCGGCGGTCTTGGTCAAGGTACGGCTACCGATCGGGTACTCGCCCGGGGCGTCGAACGTGGGGTCGGTGATGAAGATGAGGCCCCCGAGGTTGAATGTCACGGTTGGGCCGCCGAAGAGGCGGATCGCAAGGCTCATGTTGGCAAGTATGCGGCCCGTCGATCCTGCCCGGGAGCGGCCGGAAAGTAGTCCTCCGACACATTCGAGCTGTTACGCCACTGCTCCCGGACCGGTTCGGCGACGCCGGCGCCGGCATCGCGGTCTCAGTGCTGAATCAGACCGCCGACCGGGACGGGAGCGACGTGGCCGGTGGCCGGTAGGGTCTGCGCCAGTGCGAGACCGACGTCGACCAGCGAGGATCGGCGCAGGCGAGCCACGTCGGGTATCGGAGTCCAGACCGACTCGGCGACATCGCCGTTCACCTCGGGACGGAGGGTGCCACCGGTGACACGGACTCGATAGAAGATGCCCACGTTCTGGTGCTCGATCCCCAGCAACGCCTCAGCGGCGGGAATCACCCTCGAGTCCACGCCCAGCAGGCGCTCCACCAAGGCGTCGTAGCCGGTCTCTTCGGCGACCTCCCGGATCACCGCATCGAACGGATCCTCCGTGTGCTCGACCTTGCCGCCAGGAAGAGTCCAGTGAGCGTCGCCCGTCGGTGACACGCAATGGGCGAGCAGTACCCGCTCGTCCTCGATGCACACGGCGTATGCCGCCAGCCGGAAACTCAACTAGCACCCCCGGCGGACCCTACCCGAGCGCGCTCTCGGTGTCGCGGGCCGGCCATCACGGGCGCGAGCCGGAACCCGACAGCCATCGAGTTGGGGCGGCAGATCCGCCGCTGATAGTGCTGGCCGGCGTTCTGGAGCCGGTCGCTGCCAACCCGTACGATCTCGGCCGTGCACACGACCCCGCACCCTCCCCTTGATATGGATGCCGTCTTCCCGCAGCTGCGTGCGCTCGCGCGGACCACCACCCGGCTGCATCCACGAAAGGGCTCGCCGTCGGAGGAGCAGAGCTCCGTCGGCGGCCCGCTGTTGTGGCCGGCGAACGAGCCTTGGCCGACCTGTGACGGCATTGGCCTGGACGACCACCCGGCCGAGGCTGGGGTGCCGCTCGTGCCGGTCTTGCAACTGGTCGCCGACGACGTGCCCGACCTGCCGTTCCCCGAGGGCTCCGACGTGCTGCAGGTGTTGTGGTGCCCGTTCGACCATGATCCCTGGAGCGCTCCGCTTCCACGCCTGCGGTGGCGGCGACGATCAGCGATCGGCCCGCGACTGGCGACGATGCCGGCCCCGCCCGAGGACGCCGAGGCGTGGTATGTGCCCGACCCGTGCGTCGTCGATCCCGAGCGGGTGGTCGAGTATCCGTCGTACGACCTGCCACGCGAGGTGTGGTCACAGATCCTGGAAGCGGCACGGCGGGTCGAGGCAGACCACGGCTGGGAGTACGACAGCGACCTGGCGGTCGCCCCCGGGATCAAGGTCGGCGGCTACCCCGGCTGGACGCAGTCGCCTGACTGGCCGGTTTGCCTGTGCGGCAGCCGGATGGAGCATCTGCTCACCATCGCCACCTGGGAGTTCAGCCGGGGCGACGAGCGACGTTGGGTCCCGCTGGAGGATCGGCCCGCAATGGTCGGCTGGGGCTTCGACAGCCCCGATGACCATCCGTGGCGGTCGCTCCAGAATCCGACAGGATTGATGCTCGGCGACGCCGGAGGCATCTACATCTTCGTCTGCACGACATGCCCGGAGCGTCCCTACGACCACCGATTCGACTGCTCCTGACCGGACGGGATCACCGACGACACTGATCTGTGGCGTCTTGGCCGGGCACTCAGGTATCGCCGCCCTGACAAGATCGCTGGGGAAGTAGAGCCATCGCAATACATGTGGTCCGTCGGTCACGTGGCGGCCGCATGTTCGGGGTCCGAGCCGACGGTGACGACGACGTACCGTTCCTCGGAATGGCTGCTCCCGCGAGTTCGGCTACGCGTCGTCTTTTCGCGCTCCGGGTTGGCTTGGGATGTTGGCGGCTCTGTGGGCCGAGTGACGTTTGCGTACGGGTCGCTGGTCACCATCGCCACGGTTGCCCTGAACGGTCGTGCAACGGGACCGAACGGAACTCAACCCAGTCCCGCCCACCCAGGTCAAAGGGCAACCGTCAGAGGCGGGCGCTGCGATGGCTGCTGGTGTCCAGATCAGCTGAGGGTCGATATGCGCGGTGCGAGGCTTCGGATCGCGCTCACCACGTAGAGCGGCACCACGGGTAGGAACACCACCCCGATGCCGAGCGCCAGCAACAGCCCCCAGCCGCAGATGACGGCCGCCGCGATGAGGTCGGCGATCCCGGCGGAGCGAGCGGAACGCTTGGCCAGCAGTGGAACCGTCGCCGCGAGGACCGGCACACCGAGTAGATAGCCTGCCGCCGCTCCGGAATCCTGCACGGTCCACGGGGTCAGAACGGCGGCGACCAGCACGGTGATCACCAGGCCAGCCAGGCGGATGAGCCGTTGGGCGGCTGCGGGCCGGCGGATCAGCAGCAGGAGACCGACCGCCGCAACGGCCGCGAGAGCACCCAGCGTCACGAAACTGGTCATTGCCCCTCCCAGATCGCGTAGCGCTGGTCTAGGCAGTCCTGGTGGCCGTGCTGGTCACGATAGCGGGCCTTCTGGAGCGGTGGCACCACCCACATCGCCACTGCTGACGTGAACCTTGAGGCAAGACGTGCCGCCGGGCCGGCAGGACCCGCTAGTAGCGGGCGCCCACGACCCGACCGGCCAGATCGTCGAGGGCTCCGATGTCTTCCGCTGTGAGCTGCACTTGCAGAGCGGCCGCGTTCTGTTCGATCCATGACACCCGCTTGGTGCCGGGGATCGGCACCACCGGGATGCCCAGTTTCTCGCTGCGGGCGGCGACCCACGCGATTGCCACCTGGGCCGCTGCGACGCCCCTGCGTTCCGCGATCCGCCTGACCTCGTCGGCGATGGCCTGGTTTGCTGCCGCCGCTTCGTCGGTGAAGCGGGCCAGGCGGCGGCGCCCGTCGCTCGGAGCGAGGTGAGCAGGGTCGACGGTCCCGGTGAGGAACCCCCGGCCCAGTGGCGAGTAGGCAACGAGACCGACCCCCAGTTCCCGAGCCGCCTCGGCCACCACCGTCTCGGGGTCGCGCGTCCAGAGCGAGTACTCGCTTTGCACGGCTGCGATCGGGTGGATTCTGTGCGCCGCGCGCAACTGATCGCCGGTGACCTCGGATAGGCCGATGTGACGTACCTTGCCCTCTTGGACGAGTTCGGCGAGGGCGCCGACCGAGTCCTCGAAGGGCACCTCGGGGTCCACCCGATGTAGATAGAACAGGTCGATGTAATCGGTTCCGAGCCTCAGCAGCGAGGCGTCGGCAGCGGCCTTGATGGCGTCAGGGTCGTTCCTGATGACGACCTTGCCGCGCGCCGCGGTGAGGTCCATGCCGAACTTGGTGGCCAGTTGCACCTCCTCGCGCCGGCCGGCGATCGCCCTTCCGACGAGCACCTCGTTGTGGCCGATGCCGTACGCGGCGGCAGTGTCGATCAGAGTGACGCCGAGATCCAGTGCCCGCCGGATTGTGGCGATGGACTCGGCCCAGTCGGCTGCCCCGTAGACGGAGCTCATGCCCATGCAGCCGAGCCCTTCCGCGGAGACGGTGAGGCCGCCGAGCGAGACACTTTTCATATTATCCACCCGTCTGCGAAGTACGTAACGATCGCTGGTGAGGCTGACCGTCCCCAGAATCGTCCTTCTGAATTCGCGCAAACAGGTCCCCGACTTCCTGGGAACAGCAGGGACAGTCACCGAGCGCAGCGGCAACCTACTGTTGTGAGAATGGAGGAGCGGGCCAACGCGTTCGGTGAGTTTCTACGTGCCCGACGCGAACGGCTGCGGCCCGAGGATGCGGGCCTGCCAACGACGGGATACCGCCGTACTCCGGGATTGCGTCGCGAAGAGGTCGCACTGCTCGCCGGTATCAGCACCGACTACTACCTGCGCCTGGAGCAGGGACGCGACCGGACGCCGTCCGCACAGGTGCTGGACGCCCTCGCCCGGGTCCTTCAACTCGACGTGGACGAAACGACCTATCTTTACGCCCTCACCCAGGCCCGCCCCAAGCGTGCCCCGCAGGTACGCGTCGAAAAGGTACCTGCCGGCACGCTCCGCCTGCTCGACGCGCTGCCCATGCCCGCATTCGTCGAGGACCGTTACCTGACAGTGCTCGCCGCGAACCAACTGGCCCAAGCCTTGTCGCCAAACATGCGTACCGGCGTCAACCGGCTGGCCGCCGCGTTCCTCGACCCGCGCGACCGGGAACTGCACGACGACTGGGAGCAGGCCACCGCCGCCGCCGTGGGCCAGCTGCGCGCCGTCATGGGCACCGAAACGACGGATCCTCGCATGGTGGCCCTCGTCGGCGAGCTCTCCCTCAAGAGCGAACGCTTCAGACGGCTTTGGGAGCGGCAGGACATCGTCCGGCGCACCAGCAGCCAGGCTCGCCTGCACCATCCTGAAGTCGGTGATCTCAAGTTGTACCGGGAGAAGTTGATCGTCGCCGGTACCGACGATCAAGTCCTCGTGATCTATCACGCCGAACCTGGCACACCCTCAGAGCAGGCGCTCGCCCTGCTGGGCAGCATTGCCGTCAGTGCGGAACACACAGCGAACCCCGCCCAGCCCGACGAACCAGGCCTACCGAGGTGAACCATCAACGCCGCGAGGACGACCGGACTACGACCTGCTCCGGGGGAGAGGTGTCGTGAGCGCCGAAGGACGGTGACGCGGTGAGCCGTCGTGTCGCCCCGCCTGGCCTCACTTGCCTGTCGTCTATATCGTGCGAGCGTGGATCGCCGACCTGCGGCGCCGTGGGCGCCAGGCGCCGTCGCGCTGCTGACGGTGGCATGGCTCATCGGCGCGCTGGTGCTGCTCGGGTGGATCTTCAGCATCGGCCTCGAGGGCTGGGCGGACCAGCACAGCGACCAGGGCGCCGGTGCCGACGTACTGGCACGTAAGGCGAACGTGGCACTGCTGCTCTTGGCCGCCGAGGTGGTGGCCGGCCCGGCAGTGATCGCCGTCGTGGCCCGCGGCGGGCTGTTGCGCCGGACCGCCGCTGTCTACCTGGTCATCGCGCTCGGTCTGGGCGTAGTCGCCGTTCCGGTCGCCGCCGGAGCGTACCGGGAGCTCGTCCCGGCCCCGCCTTCCCCTCCACCGCCCACGATCTGCCAGGAGCACAGCGGCGGCGATACCCGCTGCCCCGGCGGGTAGCCGTATTCCGAAGGCTGAGCGCCACCTCGAACGCCCTGCCAGGGAGCCGGTCCCCGCGGCGTCCAGACCTGCCGCAACTCGCGCGTCGAGCAGCGTCGATATTCGACTCGTCCGAGCATTCGGGGCAGGGCAGCAGTGGGCGGAAGGAGGGGGACTCGTCGCGGCCGCCCGCCGGTTGATCCGGGGCGTCGCGCGGCGACGCCGCCCGCGGCTGATTCTCTTCCGTAGAGCGCGGCTACTCGGAGGTCAGCTGCTGCACCATCCGGTCCATGCCGCTCTTGATCAGCTGCGCGTACTCGTCATCGCCGAGCGCGCCGATTCCCGCCTGCGCACGCTGGAGGTGCTCGCGGGCACGGTCGAGATCACCGAGCTTGCGGTAGCACTCTGCCAGGTTGAGGTGCAACGACGGATACAGGCCGGCCACCGGCAGCGTCACCCCGGCCTGCGCTACCCGGGTGTCGGTGAGCAGGTCGGCCGCCGCCAGTGCTCGCTGGTCCCAGATCAGCTCCTGGTGGACGTCGTCCTGCACATCGGCCATCGCGTGCGCGAGGACGCAAATGTGCAGGGGATCGCCTTGTTGCCCGCCGATCTCATCCCAGATCTGCGCGAACAGGTCGCGCGCAGCCTCACGCTGGCCCTGGTGATGATGCAACTGCACCGCTTCGTTGATCCGGACGAGCGTTGCGTCACTGATCATCGGCTGCTCCTGGGGGAACTCGTCTCGCAGCGCTGACTCAACTCATGCGTGCCGCGAGTCCTTGGCGGGTCTGATGCCTCTGCCGGCCGACGTGGGCATCTCAGCTCACCGCCATGATGATGCCTCAGTCACACCGGGCAGGCGATAGCTGCGGCGTGTCGCCGCCGCAACGAACTTTGAGCACCGTCTCGAGGTAGTCGGCGATCGCGTCCCGGTTGCGGGTCAGGCACTCAATGCGTTCGGACAGCCGAGCTTGTTCGCGTTGCAGTGTGTCGACCATTTCGGGTGTCACGTCGGGGACGTAGATGGTCTGCGGCTTGTCCAGGCACGGCAGGAGCTCCCGAATGATTCGGGTCGGCAGTCCGGCATCGAGCAGTCCCTTGATCTGCTGCACGACGTACACGTGTGGCTCTTGGTACTCGCGGTAACCGTTGATGCCGCGGCTGGGTGTGATCAGCCCCTGCTCCTCGTAGTAGCGCAGCAGCCGCCGGGACGTGCCCGTACGCTCCGCGAGCTCGCCGATTTTCATGTGCCCAAACCTACATTGACCTTCACATCGGTGTGAGGGTTGAGACTTGGCGGGTGGACCGAGAACGGCGGAAATATGTGCTATGTCCGGTCGCGGGGCCGTCCCTGCGACAGGGCTCACCCCGTGCCGCGGCGGCCACAACGACGGACTACACCGGAGGTTCCAGATGAAGCTCGGACTTCGGCTGCCCCAACGATTGGGCGTCGACCTACGGCACGACCTGGTCGAAGCGGCCAGAACGGCAGAAGCAGCCGGCTATGCCAGTTTGTGGACCTATGAGCGGTTGCTGTTTCCCGAGGCGCCCGCCGACCCGTACGCCGGGGCGCCCGAGATGCCGTGGCCGGAGAGCCAGCGGCAGGCGGCCGACCCGCTTGCAGTCCTCACGGCAGCGGCGGTGGCGACCGAAAGGGTGCGCCTCGGTACCTCTGTGCTGATCGCTGCACTCCACGCTCCGGTCCAGTTGGCGAAGGAGCTGGCCACGATCGATCAGATCAGCGGTGGCCGCCTGGTCGCGGGTCTGGGCGCAGGCTGGTCCACCGACGAGTTCCGGGCCACCGGCGCGACCGGAGCGGACCGCGGCCGCTACCTCGACGAGACGCTGGACGTGTTCGATGCCGTGTGGGGGCCGGATCCGGTGACCGTCCGGGGCCCTCGCGTTGCCATCGACCGTGCCTCGGTGCTGCCCAAGCCAGTGTCGAAGATCCCCGTGATGTTGGGCGGCGGTGGCAGCAACATCGGCCGCGACACCAAGTCCAAGGCCGTGGAACGCATAGCCCGACGCGCAGACGGCTGGCTGCCGTTCCTCGGCACCCCCGGGCCGGCTGGAGCCGCAGAACTGCGTGCGAGCTGGGACCGTATCCGGGAGATGGCCGCTGGCTATGGCCGGGACACGAGCCGGATGGAGATGATCGTGGTAGGAAACGTGACCTTCACCGACCGTCCGGCCGGACCTGGCCGAGCCCCGTTCGTCGGCACCCTCGACCAGATCATGGACGATGTCCGAACGGCCGCCGAGGCTGGCGCAGACGAGCTCATCGTGGATCTGAATCTGCAGGACTGGTTCACCAGCACCAAGCAGATGCTCGAGATGGCGGTGGAGATCCGCGAACGGGCCGCAGCCTCGTGACCGATGTCCGACGACGGACCCGGGGAACGGCTGATCCTCGGGTCCCGCGGCGCCGACCGCGCCCGTAGGGTCGCCGCCGAACTCAACCGCCGCCGACTGCGGCCGCCGCCTGCCGAGGCCGCGCGGGGACGAGCCGTGGAACGAGTTTGCGGCGAACTGAGTGGATTGAAGCCGAGTCAAATCTTGAGCAGTTCCAGAAGATTGGGCTATGTTCAGCACATGACGTCCGGTTTCGAGGCCCAGCTTCGGGCGGCCTCGTTGCGTGTGACCGGGCCCCGGTTGGCGGTGCTCGCGGCGCTGCGCGACCATCCGCACGTCGACACCGACACGGTGATCTCACTGGTACGGGCGGACCATCCCACGGTCTCCCACCAGACGGTGTACGACGTGCTGCGTGCACTCACCGACGCCGGTCTCGCGCGGCGCATCCAACCCGCCCGGGCGACCGCGAGGTACGAGTTGCGGGTGGGCGACAACCACCACCACGTCGTGTGCCGCTCCTGCGGTGCCATCGCCGACGTCGACTGCGCCGTCGGCCACGCTCCCTGTCTCACCGCCTCCGGAGATCACGCGTTCGTGGTCGACGAGGCGGAGGTCGTCTACTGGGGCACCTGCCCCGGCTGTGCGACCGAACGCACCTCCCAGCGATCCGTCAGTTCGGAAGGAAGTTCATGAGCGACACCCAGGACCAGCCCTCCAGCGCGCAGGGCGTGGACAAGAAGGCGGCGGCCGGTTGCCCGGTCGCGCACGACTCGGTGACCGCGCACGGCAGCGAGAGCGAGAACCCGGCCATCGACTCGCCGACCCCCAAGACCGGCGGTCGTCCACGCACCAACCGGGACTGGTGGCCCAACCAGCTCGACCTGTCGGTGCTGCACGCCCAGTCGCCGAAGGGTAACCCGCTGGGGGCGGACTTCAGCTACGCCAAGGAGTTCGCCAAGCTCGACGTCGAGGCCCTCAAGCAGGACATCATCCAGGTCCTCACGACCTCGCAGGACTGGTGGCCGGCCGACTTCGGCCACTATGGCGGCCTGATGATCCGGATGAGCTGGCACGCCGCGGGCACCTACCGGATCCACGACGGTCGCGGCGGCGCCGGCGACGGCGCGCAGCGGTTCGCCCCGCTCAACAGCTGGCCGGACAACGCGAACCTGGACAAGGCGCGCCGGCTGCTGTGGCCGGTCAAGCAGAAGTACGGTCAGAAGATCTCGTGGGCCGACCTGCTCGTGCTCGCCGGCAACGTCGCCATGGAGTCGATGGGCTTCAAGACCTTCGGCTTCGGCTTCGGGCGAGAGGACGTCTGGGAGCCCGAGGAAATCTTCTGGGGCCCGGAGGACACCTGGCTCGGCGACGAGCGCTACGCCTCCGAAAAGGAAATGGTGGCCGACGTCGGTGCGACCGAGATGGGTCTCATCTACGTCAACCCGGAGGGCCCGCGCGGCAACGCCGACCCGGCCGCGGCGGCGCACTTCATCCGCGAGACGTTCGCCCGCATGGCGATGAACGACGAGGAGACCGTCGCCCTCATCGCCGGTGGGCACACCTTCGGCAAGACCCACGGTGCCGCTGTCGCCGACGACCACGTGGGCCCGGAGCCCGAGGGCGCCCCGCTGGAGGCGCAGGGCTTGGGCTGGCTGAGCACCCACGGCAGCGGCAAGGGCCCGGACACGATCACCAGCGGTCTCGAGGTGACGTGGACCGACCGGCCGACGCAGTGGAGCAATCGCTTCTTCGAGATCCTCTTCGGCTTCGAGTGGGAGCTCACCACCAGCCCGGGTGGTGCGAAGCAGTGGGTCGCCAAGGACGCTCCGGAGATCATCCCGGACCCGTTCGACGCGTCGAAGAAGTACAAGCCGACGATGCTCACGACCGACCTGGCGCTGCGCGTCGACCCGGCGTACGAGAAGATCTCCCGCCGCTTCCTGGAGAACCCCGACGAGTTCGCGCTCGCGTTCGCGAAGGCCTGGTACAAGCTGCTGCACCGCGACATGGGCCCGGTCAGCCGTTTCCTCGGCCCGTGGGTCCCGGAGACCCAGCTGTGGCAGGACCCGGTGCCGGCCGTCGACCACGAGCTCGTGGGTGACAACGACATCGCCGCGCTCAAGACGAAGGTCCTGGCGTCCGGCCTCACCACCGCACAGCTGGTCTCCACCGCTTGGGCCTCCGCCGCGAGCTACCGGTCCACCGACAAGCGTGGCGGTGCCAACGGCGCGCGGATCCGCCTCGAGCCGCAGCGCAGCTGGGAGGTCAACCAGCCCGAGCAGCTCGCGACGGTCCTGGAGACCCTCGAGGGCATCCAGCGGGAGTTCAACTCCGCCGGTGGCGCGAAGATCTCGCTCGCAGACCTGATCGTGCTCGCCGGCTCGGCCGCGGTCGAGAAGGCGGCACGCGACGCCGGCGTCGAGGTGAGCGTGCCGTTCCACCCGGGCCGTACCGACGCCAGCCAGGAGCAGACCGACGTCGAGTCCTTCCGGGTCCTCGAGCCGCGCGCTGACGGGTTCCGCAACTACCTGCGCGCCGGTGAGAAGACCCAGCCGGAGGTGCTGCTCGTCGACCGTGCCTACATGCTCGACCTGACCGCCCCGGAGATGACCGTTCTCGTGGGTGGCCTGCGTTCCCTCGGGAACAACGTCGGCGGCACGTCGCACGGCGTCCTCACCGACCGGCCCGGCGTGCTCACCAACGACTTCTTCGTCAACCTGCTCTCCCCGGGCACCCGGTGGAAGGCGTCGGAGTCCGAGGAGAACGTGTACGAGATCCGGGACCTGGCCACCGACGAGGTGAAGTGGACCGCCACCGCGGTCGACCTCATCTTCGGCTCCAACTCGCAGCTCCGGGCCCTCGCTGAGGTCTACGCCAGCCAGGACGCCCGCGAGAAGTTCGTGGTCGACTTCGTCGCGGCCTGGACCAAGGTTATGGAACTCGACCGGTTCGACCTCGCCTGACCCGGCTCCAGCAGACGAGCCCCGGTCGATCCATCAGTGATCGACCGGGGCTCGTCCACCGTTGCGGGCCGCAACGAAACGATGGTGGCGGCGCGACGGGCCGCCGGTGGTGCCGGTGCGGCCGCGCCCGCGTACCGATCAGGGTGGCGTAGTCCCGAGGATCGAGAAGAACGCTCCCTGCGGATCGGTGAGCACCGCGAACCGGCCCCGGGTCAGATCGGTCGGCGGCACGGAAACCAGCCCCTCCAACCGTTGCGCCTCGTCGGCGACGGCGTCGGTGTCCGATACCGCGAAGTAGATCATCCAGTGCGGCTGGAGGTCACCCCAATCGTCGCCGATCATGGGCATCATCCCGGCAACCGGCCGGCCGTCCAGGTGCCAGGTGGTGTAGTTGATCGGGCCCATCGGTTGGTCTTCCGCCGTCCAGCCGAACACCGACCCGTAGAACTCCTTCGCCCCGTCCCACTCCCGCGTGGCCAGCTCGGGCCAGGTCAGCGAGCCGGGTACGTCGAACACCTCGGCCCCCGGCATGCCGAGGGACTGCCACACCCCGAACGCCGCCCCGGCCGGGTCGGCCAAGAGCGCCGTCCGCCGGGAGCCGGGGACGTCGATGGGCTCGCTCAGGATCCAGCCGCCGGCGGCCGTCACCCGCTGGCAGGTCGCCTCGGCGTCCGCGGTCGCCAGGTAGGGCATCCAGGCGGGCGGTTGTTGCGGGTCGGCCCGCAGCCCGGCACCGGCCACCGGTTTGCCCTGCTGGTGGAAGACGAGGTGACCGTCAGTGGCGGGTTGCCGGTCCGCCTCGGCGACGGCCCAGCCGAACAGGGGCGCGTAGAAGCGCGCCGCGCCGGGCAGGTCGGTGGTGACCAGGTCGACCCAGGCGGGCGCCCCCGGTGGAATGTCTGTCATGGCTTCGGCTTCGCTTCCTCTGCTCGGGCAACTCTCGGCACTACGACCCGTCCGAGCGCCCGTGTCCGGTCAACTCCTGCGGCACACCGAGCGCGATCAGCTCGTTGGTGCGGCGGCGGGCCTGACAGCGGAGGTCAGCCGCTGGGGTGGCGTCCGGTGGAGCGAATGGACTTTCCACCGCTGCCATGAGTATCCGCCGCCGGCTTGCCCAGCTGGTTCACCCAGTCGACGAACTCCGCGTCCTGCCTCGGCAACGGTTCGCCATCCGTTCGGGCGCCCGCGCCGTCCGCGTCGGCCCGGGGCCTGTTGCGCCGGAACAGGCCCAGCCGGCCGTTGGCCCGTCCCGCCTCGGCGGCGGATGCCGGGGCGGTCGCGGCGGCGTCGGTCGTGGGCGGGGGACCGGCGCGCCGTGCGGTCGCGAGAGCGTCCCAGGTCGCGGCCCGGTCCAGGTTGGGCAGGGGCGGTCGGTGCCGAGGTGGAAGGACGGGTTCCGGCCCCTCCTGCGTGCCGGCCTGGTGGGTCGCCTCGGCACCTGCGACGGGTTCGGTCGAGGGTGGCACCCGCCGCGCCGGAACGACCGGCCGGGTCGCCTGGACCCGTACCCGATCGGTCTTCGGCGGCTGGTACATCCGCCGGGTCCCCTGGGCGGCAAGTGTCCCGTCGGCCGGCGCGCCGTCGGGCTCGATGTGGCCGGCGGCCTCCGCCTCCACCGTCCCGGAGCCGCTCCCGCCGGGAACCGCGGGAAGGTGGGCCACGGTCGCGGGCTCCGGCTCCGATGTCTCCATGATGTGGTCGACGTCGGCGGCCGCAGCGAGGTCGTCCGGTGCGGATAGTTCGGCGAGTGGGCCCGCTGTGGCGGTGGCAGCCGGTACGAGGCCGGCGTCCCGGTCGCCAGCCGGCGCACCGAAGCCCAGCGGTTCGGCTGCGATCGAGAACCCAGCTGCGGTCGCGCCGGCGTCCGGTCGCGCGCCGGCCAGGGGCTCCGGCTCGGCGGTCGTACCAGCAGCGGCCGGCACCATGGCCTGCGGCACGGCGGGTTCGGCGGACAGCGGACGGAGGATTTCGGTCGGCTCGTCGGCCGGCGTTTCGGCGGCGCGGCGCGCGAACGGCCAGCGCAACGACGCGGCGACCCCCGAACCGACCACACCGGCGGCGACGGCGAGCAGCGCGCCGTAGTACGGCGTGATCTGGTACCTGTCGACGGCGTCGCCCGGACCCGCGGTCAGGTAGGCGGACGCGACCAGGACCATGCCGGCCGCGCCGGTCACGCCGTTGACCAGCGGCGAATGGCCGCGCCAGCGAGCCAGCGCGCCGGTCACCAAACCGATGAGCAGGGCCACCGCCGGCAGGATCAGGACCGCCTGCCGGCCGGCCGCGCCGACGTCGAGCACACCGAGTCGTACGGCGGGCAACGGTCCGGCGGTCGAGAGCGACGGAACGACCGAGACGAGCGCCACCAGCCAGACCACGACGCCCACCGCCGCCAGGTTCCAGCCCAGCGGCGGCTTCACCAGTACGGCGATCGCCGCACCCGCGCCGACCAGCGCGCCGAGGATCGCGCAGATGCCGACTGCCCAGATCGGGTCCACAGAGAAGCGCTCGGCGGCCTGAGCCGGCCGGAAGCAGAGCGGTGCCACAACGGTGGCGCCCAGCGCGGCAGCGGCGGCGATGGCCACCAATCTGCCCGTGCTCCCCAGCAGCCCGTGCCTGCGGGCCAGGCGTGCGGTGACGACGGTGCCGGCTACGGCGGCGTGCGCCGCGAACCAGCCCACCCAGACCAGCTGGGCGGGCCACTGGTTGACGGTGGCGCCGGCGGAGGCGCCGGTGAGCTGGACGATGCCGAAGGCGAACGCGATGCCGAGCTGACCGGCGCCGGCGAGCACGCCCATCCCGAGTGCAGTGAGCAAAAGGTTACGCCAGGTACGTGAGACCATGTCCGGCAGGTTACGCACGAGACGCGCCGGATTTCACCGAAATGCGGCAATTTGGCGTACAGGTGTGCCCCGGATACTTCGGCTCGACCAGGCAGGCCGTGTGCCGCCCACATTGGTGAACATGTGGACGGTGTCCGTATCGGGTGGACGTACGGGTGCCCGTGGCGGTGCGGCATCTGCCGCTCACCCGGCTCCGATCGGCCGGCACGGCCCACGAGTAGTCGTGGCAGGCCCGCACCCGATCGGCCGGTGGCTCGACCTACCGGCTCAAGGACGCCCGGCCCGCTCCGAGTGGACGGAAACCCCGCCACCCGGACCGGGCCGGACCGTTCGCTCTTACTCGCCGCCCAGGGCGGACGCGAGTGCGGACGCCCCGCCGACGATCGGGAGGTCGACTCTGGTCTGGCTGTGGTGCGGGTACAGGCTCAGCTCCGTACCCGGTGGCGGCCGGAGAGTGAAGACCCGGTCGCTGGAGTACACGACGAGACCGATCTGGCTACCTTCGCTGAACACGTAGTCGTGCGGCTGCAGGTCGAATTCGTGACTGAACGGGGCTCCCGGCTTGATGCCGAAGCTGCGATCCAATCCGAACCGCTTCAGCGGGTCCGACCAGCCACGCGCGATGATCTTCGGGTCGCCCGACTTCGGGTACTCGACCAGCATCGCGCTGACGAGCCCGGCCCGGGCGTTGATCGACATCCGGGTCGAGACATGCACCGTCCCGCTGAGGTGGACCGGCTCGGTGAGCCGCGCCGTACGGTAGGCGAGGCGGTTCGGTGACTGTTCGGCGCGGGCGAAGGACGTCGCGTCGATCGTCATGTCGTCGACGAAGGTCTCGGTGACCGGCCCGTCCGCGGCATTGCGGGTCAGCGTGAGCTTGCCCGTCGTGTTGTCGCCGCTCGCGCCCAAAAAGAGAGGCGTGGCGGCGGAGCCGGGCACCGGCCAGCTGTCGTACGACGTCCAGGTGCCGTCCTCGCGCTCGACCACTGCCGCGGGCTCGTCCAGCACATCGTTGTCGACCCCGTGCAGCCAGTAGGTCCACCAACGGTTGAGCAGATCCAGCCAGGCCGCCCGGTTGTTCGAGAGCGCTCGGTCGCCGTGCCCGCCCTGGTGCAGCCACACCTGGTGCGGGATGCCGTTCTTCTCGAGGGCGTCGACGAGCTGGGCGGCGTTCCGGAGCTTCACGTTCTGGTCGTTCAGGCCGTGCTGCACCAGGACGCCGCCGGCGATGTTGCCGATGTTCGGCAGGTAGTTGCGCTCGTGCCACCAGTCGTTGTACTCGCCGGTGAGCCGGTCCTGACCTCGCCGGACCTCTTCCTTGGTGTAGTCACACACCTCTGGATACTTCCGGGAGATGTTGGAGTTGTGGTTGGAGTTCTGGTCGCCGCCGAGGTTGGTGTTGGTCGAGATCGGCGTGCCGTTCATCCGGCGGTAGTCGTAGTAGCTGGAGATCGCCGCGATGGGCACGATCGCCCGCAGTTCCTTCACACCGGTCGTGGCCACCCCGATCGGCAGCGTGCCGTCATAGGAGGTGCCGATCATCCCGACCAGGCCGGTGGTCCAGTTGGCCTCGACCGGGTTGCCGTCGATGTCATAGGCGTCGGCCCGGCCGTTGAACCAGTCGATGACCGCCTTGAGCGACTCGTGTTCCTCGGGGCCGCCCCCAGTGGTGCACCCGGTCGAGCTGCCCGTACCGAGCATCTGCGCGTGGGCGAAGATGAAGCCGCGTGACAGGAACTCGTTCTGGTACGTGCCGCCGTTGATGGTCTGGTGCGGCGGCTCGGTTCCGTCGTACGGCTTGTCGGGCAGCGGGAAGTACGGGAACGGCCCAGGGTCTGGCTTCGGCGCGTAGCCCGGACGTTCCGGAGCGTAGAGCGGAACGTGGACGTCGTTGTTCAGGAACTCCCCACCCTCGCCCCAGTAGGGGCTGGCCTGCATGATGATCGGCAGCTGGATGCCCTTGTCGGTCGACGCGGGACGTCGGATCTGCACCCGGATGCGGTCGTCGGCACCGTCCCGGTCGGTGTCCATGCCCTTGACCTCGACCCACACGTTCTGGGTGATGATCTCTTCACCGGCGTACACCGGCTGGGCTCGGCCGTTCTCGAACACCGGACGCTGCCCGGTCGGCTGTTCCAAGGCGGCAGCTGCCGGAGCGGCGAATCCGAGCGAGGCCACGAGCGCCAATGCCGCGGCGCCGGGCAGCCAGCTTCGTGGTCGTGATCGTCGCTGTCGACGGATGTGGAGATGCATGGTCACGCGCTCCTTCGGCGAGTGGGGTATGGGCATGACGTGTTGGACCGCCGACTGGTTGGTGAGGCCGGTGGTATCGAGGCGGGGCAGGCGTCGGAGTGCACGCCCCGCGCGGGCTTCGTCGGGCAGTGCGCCGATCGAGCCGTCGGCGGCCCTGCCGTACGGCCGCCTGGTTCTCGCCATCGTCGGTGCCGCCTCCGCTGTCGGCGCCGACGCACAGGCCGCGACGCAGCGAGCATGGCGACCGTCACCACCGATGCCCGTAGTGGACGGAGCCGGCGTGGACTCGTCTCGCTGGGAGAGGGGTTCGATGGCAGCTCCTCGAATCGGTGACCTTCAGAGCGTATGTTGTATACGAAGATGAGTGCAAGACTTTCGATCTCTGGTGAACAACCACCCGCGCATGTCAAAAATCTCGCGTGGAGCGTCCGCCTTGGAGCGTAGGGAGTTGGCCCGCGTGCCGTGGGTGCCTTCGGGGCGCCGCGTCGAGCCGTGGCAGCGGCGAGCGGAGTCGCACCAAGGCCAGCAAAGCCCCTGTTGTTCGTCAAGTGGCGCCTCGGGTGACTGGCCGAGCCCGTAAAGGCCGTTAGAAACTGAGCCACGAGAGCATGATCGGCATCGATGTTTGCCGGCGTTGGCGGAAGGTCTGGCGAAGGGGACGAGATCAGCCGGTATTTCGGCAAAGAATGTGCCTTTTGGCCGCCTCGACCCGCCCGTCGACCAAGCGCCCGTGACGTTTTCCGCGTGCCTGACGCTTGATGCACACAAAGGCGATCACGGCTGCCGGTGCTGCACGCCCGACATCGTCCGCCGACAACTGGGCGCGTGGACCCTTTGCCTGCCACGCCCCACGCACCACCCCCGCGTACGACCGGCCGCTTTTGACCGAGCGCTGCAAGAACGGAGGTCCCACATGTCGAAGCTCAATTGGACGACGCTGCGCTGCGACTACAGCGACCCGAACTGTCCCGAGATTGCCGCGGGCGGCGAAAACGTACACCTGCGGGGCAGCAAGAGTCTGGCGGACGTCGCGAGGTTCCCCGCCGCCTCTTTCGAGACGCTGAAGCGAAAAATCCGTGACGGCGGAATCTGATGTCGCCCAGGAGGCGTGTCCCAATCGTCAAGGACTCGACGTGTCTCGGCTGTGCGCCCGTGATCCTCGTCGGGATCGTCAGCCATGGCTGTGGTGGCGACCGGATCCCGTCTGCCGAACTCGGTTGGCGATGTGTGTGTCCGGAGCCGGAGTGCCGGCGGCGCCAGGCGGGTGACTGGTCTGGTGCGGACCAACCGACCGTCTGCACGTTCGACGATCGGCCAGACGCGGTGATCCCACCCACCGGCGGTGCCCTCGGTCGGGAAGCGAGTCCTGACGGGTGAGCGCCCTACCGTTCGTGCTGCCCAGCTGCGGCGCGGCAGCCAGCGACCGCATCGAGGTCTACGGTGGTGGTTCCTTGGACGCCTCCGTGTACACCTGCCCTCAGCACACCGACGAAGTCTCGCTGACGGTCATGGCCGGCGGCCTCACCCCGCATCCGGTGCGGATGCCGCCGAACATCGCCCGCCGATGTGGCCACGTCTACGTCTACCCGACCGGCGCGTTCGGCGGTGAGCGATGAGCCAGATGGTCAAGGCCGCAATCTGGCCACCCGGCCGTCGAGATCGGCACCACAACCTCGCCGGCATCTACTGACGTCGGCGGGCCTGCGTGCAATAGGCGAGGCTCCTGCGTCAGACCGCGACGAAGCGCGTGGCCGCATGTTTGACTACTTCCGCCAGGCAGGAGCCATGCGTTCGGACATCTCCCGCCAGAACGTCCGGAGGTCCTCTCGGTTGACCCCATGCCAGTTCGCCCGCCCCGGCACGTGAAACCGGTGGCCGACGAGGTCGATCTGGTGAGCGCAGAAGGCTTCGTCCATTTGGTACGGCAGCTCGTCACCCTTCGGCGGCAGCGGGCACAGCCGGAACGGGCAGTCGTCGATGCAAGTGGAGCCCGGTTGAACGTCGTGGGCCTGGCGGCGGCTGAGGGTGACGCGCATGGGACTGCGGTCGATGGTGAGGCACGGGGGCAGCTCGGCGCGGCTGGCCCGGCTGAGCCTGCGCGCCCGTTCGGCGTTGTCCTGTCCCCGGTCGGCGAGGTTGAGCAGCAGCATCACGTCGGCCAGCAGCCGTTGCGCGCGTGGTTCCAGGACGGCCCAGCCGTGTGATGGCGGCAGCCAGGAGTTCTGCATCCGGCGGACGCCGGGTTGGGGGCTGGCCGCTCCCACCCGCCCGACGATCTCCCGCTCGTCCACCCAGAGGTGCCGTTCCGGGTGCCGGTCGGTGAGCGTCTCGACGCACATGTCGGCGACCTCGAGAACGAGCGGGTGTGTCGTACCGCTTCCGCGCTCAGGGGCGCGGTGCCCACCGCCGGCGATGGAAGTCCAGAAGGTGACCAGGCCGCGTGGGTCCGAGCCGTGACCCCGCTCGCGCAGCGTCTCGTTGGGATCCCTGGGCAGGGCCAGCAGGGTGAGCGCCTGCAGGAGTGCCAGGTGTGAGTACCAGAAGTGGGAGTGTCGCAGCGCCTTTTCGGCTTCCTCGATCAGAGTGCTGCGGTGCGCCGGGTACGTGCGGCAGTTGGCAGCCAGCCGGAATCCCTGCGCCAGCGTGAGCTCGTAGACGCGGGCCCCGTCCGGCGCGTCGGTGGCCAGGCGGTGCACCCAGCGCCGCAGCGTCTCCCGGGCCACGCCCTGCCATTCTTCTTCACCGGGGGCATACGCACCCTCGGCGAAGAGGAACAATGACGGAGCGATCCAGGTCCGTAGCTCCTCCACGCGTTCGCGGCCCTGGGTGTCAGCCGCCTCCGGCGGCTGATCGAGCAGGTCGTGCAGCGCGCGGACGGCCGCGTCGCCGCCATTGGCGATCTGGCGAGCGGCGGCCAGCCGCGGCAGGTAGGACGCCTCCTCGGTCATCATCTGGAACAGCTGCCGGTACTGCGGCTCGGGATGCGGGCCCCGGGGCCCGCTGCCCTGCCGGGACCCCTTCCCGAGCTGCCGGGCGGCGTCGCCGTACCGGTGCACAAGGGCGATCTTGGCGTCTTCAAGCGGGCGGTCGGTGACCGAGCCGTCCGCCTGGTAGACGGGCCACGCGCCGCGAATGGCATCGGCGATTTTGCGGTGAAGCGTGTGCCCGCTGGCGGCGTCCATCTCCAGCGCCGTCGCGAACATCTCCAGGGCCCGGGTGCGGTTCCGCGTCCGGGTCGCCTCGGCGCAAAGTCGCTGTACGAGGCTGATAGACCGGCTCCGGGTGACCGTCGCGGCCGCGACGGTCGGCCAGAGCGGCACGGTCTGCCGGATGGCCTCACCGAGGCGGTGCAGCCTTCCGCGTGCGGACGGCGGCATGCGCCGCCCGTCCAGCCGCTCGAACACACCGCCGCTGCGGCTGTAGAGGGTGAGGGCCGAGAGCAGTTCCCGTCCGGGACCGTGGTGGCGGGTGAAGGCCCGCTCGAGGAAGGCGTCGTCGCGCAGGGCGGCGGTGAGGAAGCGCGAGCCGAGGTACGCCTGAATCACTCCGTGCTGGAAGCGCACGCCGTCCTGCCCTTTCACCACGATGTTCAGCGCGTCCCCGGTGGTCTCGGCGAGGCCGATGTCTTGAGGGTTGTCGGCGCTGAGTTTGTGCAGCCGGCATCGGAGTTCGGCCAGGATCCACTGACGGCCGGCGTCTGGCGTGCCGTCGGCGCCGCTGAGCGCGGAGGTGCGCACCGACTGCTGGTTGTCGCGCAGACCGAGGCAGGCGAGCGCGGAGAGCACCTCGATCGTGTCGGACCGTTCGGTCGGCGGCATGCCGTAGTCCTCGTACAGGTCGCCGGCGACGGTGGCCTGGTACCACTCCTCCAGCAGACTCCAGCGCAGCGCGGATCTGCCCCGGCCCTCCGGCTCGACGCGGTCGAGGCGGTCGATCTCGTAGAGCTGGCCGATGACGCGCAGGTAGAACGGTGAGTCGGCCACGTCTGCGGCCTTGACCAGCCCGATGATCCGGTCCGACCGCTGTCCGGCGTCCGAGCGGCGGCTGCGGCTCTGCACGTACTCCAGGGCGGCGCCCTGGGCTAGCGGCTCCAGTTGCAGCAGCAACGCGTCCAGCCCGCGCAGTGGATCGGCGGGGCGCGATGCGACCACCAGGGGGAGTCGCTCACGGACCGCGCCTCGAATGGCCTCCCGCAGCAGGCTGTCCCGGTCGGTGGGCTGGTCGGTGTCGGCGAGAGCCTCCTCCAGGCCGTCGGCGAGCACGACGATGCGATTCTCCAGCCAGAGTCGTCGCCACACCTTGTCCGCCTCGCCCGCGGCGTGCAGTTGGGTGTCGATGGTGCGCTCGAGCTGTGCCTGGGCGAGTCGGTGGAAGTCCAGCTGCTCGGGAGCGGTCACGGTGCGTAGGTCGATCCCGATCGGTACGACGTCGGTGGCCATCAGCAGCTCGGCGAGGCGGACGAGAGTCGCCGTTTTGCCGGTGCCGATGCCGCCTACCAGCAGCAGCGGACGACGGTGGTGCTCGTCGCGGAGCCGTTCGATCATTAGATCGCACAGTTCGTCGCGACCGACGACGTGGACGCCGCTGATGTCGCGTTCGGCGGTGGGGACCACCATCCGACGGTTACGCAGGGCGTTGTGGTCGTACCACCGGCGGACCCGTAGATACCGCCACAAGAGGAAGACTGCGATGCCCAGCGCTAGGACCAGCGGCCCCTTGACGAAGCCCTCTACCTGCCCGCAGTAGTACGACCTCGGCGGCTGTCCCGCACACCACTTTGACACCGGCAGAAAGCGGGGCTCGGTGTCGAGAACCGTCAGAACCAGCGAGTAAGCGGTCCACACCACGAGTACCGCGGCGGTCGCGATGATCGCCCAACGCAGTCCGCGATAGTGCCGCCAGCTCATCCGATGGTCGGTCCGCTCGTCGGTCCGCCGGCGGAGATTCCGCTCGGTCCGTCGTTCGCGCCGAATTCGCCACCTGCGCCGCCGCTGGCGTAGCCACAGCTCGGCCGCCCAGATCGGACCCCGTCCAGGCCCGCGCATGGACACCCCCCATGATCTTCATGGTCGGCTACCGGGCGGTCGCCTGGACGCCCCGCTCAACAGACACCCGCGTCTGACCGCTGTGGCCCGGCGGGTCCGTGAGTGCGCCAACCTGGCACCTCGGCCGCGACCTCGATGCCTGGTTGGCCGCAGTCGGGACCGAACACCTGCCCTCGCTGCACGCCCATGCACGCAAGCACTTGCCGGCCGTCGTCGCCGGGCTAACCCTGCCTAGTGCAACGGCCTCATCGTAGGCACCAACACTCTGGTCATGTTCCTGAACGGCGGTGCGGGCGCGATGACGTCTGAGAACCGCAGCGCGATGGACGTTCCTTCACCGCTTTGATGGGACCAGTCTGATCATCAGGTGCAGGCGACGAGCGTCAACGGTGGTGGCCGCGACTGGGGCGGGCGACGGTGCTGCCTGCGGTGGGCGGGTCGCCTGCGGTGGAGGTGAGCGGGGTCTCCACGTCAGTTCGATCCCGATCGGAGTCTGGCTCCCGAGGCACTCCCGGTACCGGGCATTTCACCTGCCGCCGCGGGGCTCGCATGGGCCGGGCCAGTCTAGTTTTCGCCCGCCCGACGGCCACGACTCTAACCAAAGCTCACTTGGGTGTACCAGCGCGCACTCAGACGGCAGTAGCCGGCTGCCCTGAGGACCTCTTAAGACCATGGCCGGCTCGTTGGGCGCCAGCCTGGCAGTGTGTCGAAGGCCTTAGCCAGCGGTTTTGGCGATGATCCGACCCATCTCCTCTCGATCGAAGGCACGCAGGGTCGTGCTACGGACGTTGCCTGCCCCGCCGAGCTGCAGGAACGCCGCGGCGGCGGCTTCGTCGTCGGGCGCCTCGACGACGGCCACGAGGTCGTACGGACCGACGGTCCAGTAGATGTTCAGGAGATCGGCCCCGAGCGCCTGTGTCGCCGCGGCGAAGGCTTCGGCCCGCTTCGCGGTGTCCTTGTAGCCTCGGATCCCTTGATCGGTCCAGTTCAGCAACGCGATATACGTCGGCATGTCTTTCACCTCCATGTTGAGACCTCATCGTAAGGTCGACTCCGGGCATGATGACCGGGAATCGCATTGAGTGCTCACCAGAACCAATGATGCGAGCGACCACGGGCGGTTGTGCTCGACAAGTGCATCCCGCCAACGCCGCAGGCCCGCGAACGTCCTCACCTTCTCAGGGTTCTGGCTCACCGGTTTTCGTCGCTTGCCCACAAACTCGACCACTGTCCGTACCAGCGCTGGCTTGTCTTCAAAGTGCCGGTATAGCTGCGATTTGCGGACCTCGCTCCTTGAGGCGACGTCGTCCAGAGCCGTTCCACCGACTCCCCACACGTGCATCCAGTTGTGGCCGGACCGAACCGACACGAACAGGGAGCCGAAATGTCTGAGGCCTATCTACTCGCCACTGAACCTGAAGGTGTCGTCGCGTCACTGTTTGAGCGATTCAACGCCGGCAACGTAAGCGCAATGATGGCCCAGCGGCTGCCCATCAGCAGTCGTTGAGAACTCGCCGGGATCGGTGCGGAACTTACTGTGCGCTAGGCGCGCTGACGGCCGACCTTCGGCACCGTCAGCTACGCCGGACGACGTAGCGTAACGGAGAGTTAAGTTTTGCTTATCGAGTGATCGATCCACGAGCCAAGCTCGGTACCTTGCCCGAATGCGACACATCAAGACCGTGATCGCCGCGCTCATCGTGGGTCCGCTGGCCTGGGTTCTGCTCGCCGCTGGACAAGGCCGGTCCCTGCGAGTGTTCGCGGATGCGCAGGACACCGGGGCAGCGCCCGGGGCCGGCGCCCTGCTGAAGCCGCTGCTCGTGCTGGCGGCAGCCGGCCTTCTCCTCGGGCTCATCGCCACCGTCCGAGTCTCCCCGCTCGGCTCGGTGCTGACCGGACTCGCGTACGCGGTCAGCTACCTAGGCCTGTTGTTCAGCCCGGCATGGGTGCTGGACCTACTCAGTCACAAGCTGGGCGTGGCGGGCTACCAGATCGACCTGCTCACCCCCGTACGGACCGGAACGACGCTGCTGCTGGGCTTGCTGCTCGTGGTCGGGGTCGTCAGTGTCCAGCGGTGGCGGCGCTGGCCGCAGCCGGACACCGATGGGCAGACGGTCGACGTCCCGGACAAGATGATTCCGCCGGCATCGGAGCGGGATCGCCCGCTCGGCGCGGACGGGCTCGGTTCGACGAAGCAGGGTGAGGATCCGACGGAGCCGGGTAAGGCCGACGGACCTGAGCCGGCAATGGTCGGCGGGCCACAGTGGATCGACTCGTTGCGCCGCGATACTGCGAACGAGCCCCGGCAGTCGGACGCCACGCACTGGCAGTCCCCGCCGCAGGGCACGGGCTACCCGAGCTGACCGAGGCACCCCCGCCAGCGTGGCCGGCGGTGGCCCCCTCTTCCAACGACGTCGAACTCGATCGGTTCGCTGACCGGCCGCGGAGTTACGGGCGGTTCAGCCCGCCCTCCAAGACATGGGTGGGGCCCGCGGCCGAAACGGTCGCGGGCCCCGCTCTCCGTCACCAGGTCGTGGGCTTGCCCTTCTGGTAGAGCCACACATCGAAGAACGCGGTGAGGTTCTGCCCGGATTCCCGCTCGGAGAGGGCGACGAAGTCGGCCGTCGCGGCATGGCTGTACCGGTGGCCGGCCGCCCACTCGCGCAGGATGCGGAAGAACGCAGCCTCGCCGACCTTGCCGCGCAGCGCGTGCAAGGTCATCGCGCCCCGGTTGTACGGGATGTTGCTGAACATCTCCTCGGGACCCGGGTCGGCCATGACGATCTGCCAGAACGGTGACGACGGGGCCCGACCGTAGTTGCTGCTGCTGTCGAAGGTCTGGCTGACCGACGCGCCGCCGTTGTATTCGGTGTACATCCACTGGGCGTAGGTGGCGAAGCCCTCGTTGAGCCAGATGTCCGACCAACGTTTAGGGGAGACGCTGTCGCCGTACCACTGGTGGGCCAGTTCGTGGGCCATGGTGCCGACGCTCGCCGGGCTGGAGAAGATCGGCTTGGTCTGCGTCTCCAGGGCGTAGCCCACGTCGGGGGCCCGGTCGATGATCGCCCCGGTCGAGGCGAAGGGGTACGGACCGAACATCGTGGAGAAGAAGTCGATCATCTTCGGGATCTGTGTCACGGCAGCGGTGGACCCGGAGACCTGTCGCGGGTCGATCGCGACGTAGACCGGGATTCCGGTGGGCGTGGTCGACTCGGTCACCAGAAAGTTGCCAATGGTGATCGTCGCCAGGTAGGTGGCCATCGGCTCGGTCGAGTCCCAGGTGAAGGTGGTCCAGCCGTCCCGGGTCTGCTGAGACAGGAGCTGGCCGTTGCCGACGGCAGTGAGTCCCGCCGGCACCTTCGCGGTGAACCGGAAGGTGGCCTTGTCGGTCGGGTGGTCGTTGGTGGGCAGCCACGCGGGTGTCCCCTGGGGCTCCCCGACGACGAAGGCGCCGTCGTCGGTGGGCACCCAGCCTTCGATCGAGCCGTCCGGGTCGGTGATCGGGCCCGGTACGCCGGCGTACCTCACCACCACGGTGAACGTGTGTCCGGCCTTGAGCTTCGGACGCGGGGTGACGATCAGTTCCTGCCCAGCCCGGACGAAGTCGTGCGCATGCCCGTTGACCGTCACCGCCGAGACTGCCGGGCCGCGGAAGTCCAGGTTGAACCGGTCGAGGTCCTGGGTGGCGATCGCGGTGATGGTGGCAGTGGCGTCCATGAACCGGGTCGCCGGGTCGTAGGAGAAGTTGAGGTCGTAGTGCTGGACGTCGTATCCGCCGTTGCCCTGGTCGGGGAAGTACGGATCACCGACGCTCGCCGCACCGGCCGAGTACCGGGGGGCTCCAGGCGTGCCAGGTGCCGCATCGGCCGAGGCCGGCGCCACCGTCGACCCGACAGCCACGAGGACGACCGTGGCCAGCGCGGCATCGCGCAGGCGTGGGACTGTCATGTGAATCCTCTCTTTCGGACCGTCGCGGCGGCGCTGGCCACCGTATGTGTACGCCCTATCCACGCGCACCGGATACGGATGCGTCAAGGTCTGCCGGCCACCGAGCCTTCGCCGTACGTTCGAGTGTCGGCAAACCGGAACCGTGGATCCCGTCGGGCCTCGTGTGGCCCGCGTCGCCGGACGTCGAGCACGGTCCTGCTCTTGACGCGGCCACACGCCACGTACTCGCGGGTGCAAATGCCCGGATTCGAGGGTGGTGACGCGCAGCGGAAGCCTCGGTGAATTGAGCCGTCTCTTTATTGCCGGGCGCCGAGCGAGCACTGCAAAGTGCTTGCCTGTGCGTCTACTGGCGATCATCGCTGCCCTCGTTGCCCTGCTTGGCGTTGCCACTCCTGCGCAGGCCCACGTCCGCGCGACCTCGGTCGCCGTCGACCTGCGCAGCCAGGGTGACGGGGTCGTGGCCGTCGTCGATGTGGAGTACGACGTCCTGGCCCGACTGCTCAGTCTCGACGGAGTCCTGGGCCCGGACGCGGTCGGCGTGGACGGCGCGGCCGCCGAGGTGCCGACCGAGGTTCGGCGCAGATCGCTGGATGCGCACGCGAGGGCGGTAGCGGCGTATGTCGGCGAGCGGCTGCGGCTGAGCCGCGGCGCGATCGGGTGCAGCGCCGAGGACGACGCCCGCATCGAACTCGCCGACTCCGGTGCAGTGCAGGTCGCGCTCGCCTACGGCTGCGCGGCGTCCGGCGCGCTCACCGTCCGCAGCGACATCTTCCAGGCCTCCGACGGCGTCGTCGACGACACCACCACGATGGTGTCCTACGACATCGACGGCCGCCGCGGTTCGACGTTGCTCGACTCCGCCCGCACCAGCGTCACGGTGGGGCGCACCGACCTGCTCACCGATATTCCGCGGTTCGTCCGGCTCGGGGCGGAGCATCTGCTCTTCGGGCTCGACCACGTGCTGTTCCTGCTGGCGCTGTTGCTGGGCGCGAAGCGGCTACGCGACGTCGTCGAGGTCGCCACGGCGTTCACGGTCGCACACTCGGTGACCCTGGTGCTGGCCGCGATCGGCTGGGTCAGCCTGCCCGGGTGGATCGTCGAGCCGCTCATCGCGCTGTCGATCGCGTTCGTCGCGGTCGACAACCTGCTCTCGCCGAGGACCAGCCACCGGCTGCCCGTCGTCTTCGGTTTCGGGCTGCTGCACGGGCTCGGCTTCGCGGGCGCGCTCAGCGTCGACGGGCCGCTGTCGGCCTCGACGCTGGCCGACCTGGTCTCCTTCAACGTCGGCATCGAACTCGTCCAGTTGGCGATCATCGCGCTCGCCTTCCCGGGACTGCTGTTCCTGCGCAGGGCCATGACCAGGCCGGTCGCCGCTCGCGCTCTCACACTCGGCACCGCCGCGGCGACCGTCTCGGTCGCTGGTGCCGGTCTGGTCTGGTTCGTCGAACGCTCCTCGTTCCTGGCCTGACACCCATCCCCAACCCCCATCCCGAAGGATCCCGATGTCCGCGTTCATCTGGACGCGCGCACGCCTGCGCGTCGTCCTGTACGCCACCACGCTGGCGCTCGCCGCCAGCGTCGTGGCGGGTCCGCTCGCGTCGTACGCGGCGTACGCCATCGACCCGCCGGAGGCCACCGTCAGTGGCGTCGTGTACGTCGACGCGAACGGCGACGGCGTCCGCGACGACGGTGAGGCCGGTCTGGCCGGCGTCCGCGTCTCCGACGGCGTGGTCGCCACCACGACCGCCGCCGACGGCTCCTATTCGCTGACGATCTCCACCGACCGTCGCAAGACGGACATCGTGTGGGCCGGCCAGCCTCGCGGCTACCGGTTCGGCCTGGACGAGTACAAGGAGCCGCGGTTCTGGGCCAACCTCGGTCAGCTCGCCGACGACGCCACGCCGACCGCGGACTTCGCGCTCGTGCGCGACCGCCTCTCCGACGGCGACACCTTCTCCTGGGCCAACATCGCCGACCCGCACGTCAACGCGCAGCTGCCCGACCAGATCCGCGAGATCAACTCCACGGGCACCGACCTGCGCTTCATCGCGGTCAGCGGTGACCTCACCAACAACGCCAGCCAGGGGCAGTTCGACACGTATCGTCGCGGCACCCAGCAGTCGGCCGTCGGCGTGTGGCCGGCCGTCGGCAACCACGAGTACGCGAGCGGGTCGGCGTACGCCGACAAGATCGACAACTATCGTAAGAACGTCGGTCCGGAGTGGTACTCGTTCAACTACGGCAACCGGCACTTCGTGGTGCTCGAGAACAACGGCTCGGCGCCGTTCGACGAGGAACTCGACTGGCTCAAGGACGACCTCGCCGCGAGCGTTCCGGTCGACGACGACCCGAAGAACGACATCGAGGTCGTCGTGCTCACCCACCAGCCGATGAACGTCCCGTTCGGCTCGCCGTCGACGTACGACGCCTTCGGTGACGTGCTCGAGCACTACAAGGCGCAGTTGATCCTGGTCGGCCACGAGCACTCCAACCACGTCGAGAACCACTCGGCGTTCGCCTCGACCGCCAAGCACATCCAGACCGTGTCGAGCTCCTACACGATCGACAACGCGCCCCGCGGCTTCCGCTACATCCACATGGCGGGTCCGGGCTTCGACAACCCGTTCCGGATGTACGGCGAGAACGAACACCTCACCATCGTCAGCCCCGCACCCGGTTCGAAGATGCCGGCCGCGAAGTTCCCGGGCATCCAGATCAACGCCTACGACACCGGCGACGAGGTCGTCTCGGCGCGCTACCGGATTGACGGCGGCAAGAACTGGATGCCGCTGCACCACAGCGGCGAGTTCACCTGGCAGAGCAACCTCCCCAACAGCCTGCAGAAGGTCGGTGAGCACCGCATCGACGTGAAGGTGGTCGACGCGGCGGGCAAGACCTGGACCCGGTCGGCGGAGTTCACCTTCACCGGCGAACCGGCGCTCAAGCCGGTCGCCGGCGGTGACTGGGACCAGCACCACGGCAACGATGCCCACTCCGGTGTCGCACCGGCGCAGGAGGCCGGTCGCCGCCTCGCCTGGAGCTTCCGCACCAACGGCACCTTCCTCACCGGGTCGCCGGTCATCCACGACGGCGTCGTCTACGCGGGCACCCGCGACGAGAACGGCGACGGCAACAGCCGCATCCACGCCGTCGGACTGAAGGACGGTAAGGAGCTGTGGAACTTCGAGGTGCCGCAGTCGATCCACGGCAGCCTCGCCTACGGTGACGGCCTGATCTTCGCGCCGACCCTCGGCTCGGAGCTCTACGCCGTCGACGCGACGACCGGCGAGCTTCGCTGGAAGGCCGTACCCGAGCAGGCACCGGCCCCCAACAACCAGCGCACCTACGGCTACTACTCGCCGGCCGTCTCCGGCCACACCGTGCTCTGGCCCTACCAGACCCGCTTCGGCATCGGCAGCCAGGGCGTCCTCAAGGCGCTCGACACCCGCACCGGACGGCAGATCTGGGCCTCGCCGATGTCCGGCAGCCAGATGAGCGACGGCACCCCCGCCGTCCTGGACGGCACCGTGTTCGTCGGCAACGAGACCGCCGACCGGGTGCTCGCCTACGACCTGGCCACCGGCGCCCGCAAGTGGACCGGCACCGAATCGCTGGGCAGCTGGCAGGACGGCGTACCGACCGCGGCCGAGGGCAAGGTCTTCATCGGCGCCAACAACGGCATCACCGCCCGTGACGCCAAGACCGGAGCGACGCTGTGGACCTACCGCAGTTCCCGCTCCTCGCTCGTCTCGAGCGGCTCGACGCCGAGCGCCGCGGCCGTCAAGAACGGCATCGTCTACATGGGCTTCCCGAGCGGCGCCGTCGTCGCCCTCGACGCCCAGACCGGCAACGTCTTCTGGGAGCGGGTGCTGCCCGGCGACATCTACCACGGTGGCGTCATGTCCAGCCCGGTGGTGGCCGGCGACACGCTCTTCGTCGGCGCCAACAACGGCAGGTTCTACGCCCTGGCCACCGACACCGGTCAGATCCTGTGGAGCCACGAGATCGGTACCTGGGTGGGCGCCGGCCCGGCCGTCAGCGGCAACACCGTCGTGACGGGCGCCTGGGACGGCAACCTCTACGCCTACGTGCCGGGCGGCGAGTCCGCACAGCGCTGGGCCACCGTGACCGGCACGGTCAGCGACCCGCAGACGGGTGCTCCGATCGCCGGCGCGAAGGTCACCGCCGTCGCCGCCGGCCAGGACACCGCGGTGACCAGCAGCGACGCCGACGGCCACTACCGGATCGGCCTGCCCGCGTCGACCTGGACCGTCACGGCGGCCAAGCGGGGTCTGATCGCCGACGACCGCTCGGCGGCCCGCGTCACGGTCAGCAGCACCGGCAACACCACTGCCGACCTGAAGCTGATCAAGGTGACCCACCCGGTCGCCGGCAGGTCGACGTACGCGCCGGACTACGGCAACGGCAGCACGCGCACCGACGTCGTCACGGGTACCGAGTACTACTACCTGGCCAACGACAAGATCCGCGCCTCTGTGACGCCGTACGCCGCCGGCAACAACGGCGTCGGCGGTCTGGGCCAGGGCGCGCTGTCGGACCTCATGCTCAACGATGTCAACGGCGCCGAAACCCTCGACTGGGGTGAGATGCTGCTGCGTCCGAGCCTCACCCCGCCCAACTCGTGGGAACGGCCGAACGACCAGCTCGACCTGCCCGACCTCGAGGTCGACGGCGCCGCCGTGGTCGGCAACGGTCAGTACCGGGCGGACCCGGCCATCAAGGCGCAGGTCCGCTACGAGACCCTGCCCGACGCTCCGATCGTGAAGATGACGGTCAAGCTGACCAACACCGGCACGACGGACTACCAGGGTTACTTCAACTACATGATCGATCCCGACAGCTCGGTCGACAACGGCCGTATCCCCGGGTTCAGCGGCACCAATCCGGGGATGAAGACCTCCGGCTGGACCGGAAACTACGTCTACGTCGGCGCTGACACGGCCACCACGAACGGTCAGGCCGCCCACGGTCTGGCGTGGGCACTGGACACGCCGGCCGCGGTCGGCGCGTACGGCTACGTCGAGGGCCTCTACTACGACGCCACGATGGCGGCCGGCGCCACCAGGCAGTTCAGCTTCTACCACCTGACCGACTACGCGACCGCCGGTGGCGACCCCACCGGCAACATCGCGAAGTGGGCCGACGAGATCGACCTGCACGACACGGCCGTCCCGGACGCCGCTCGCGCGGCCGGCACGATCACCGCGGGCGGCGCTGCCGTCTCCGGTGGCCGGGTCGTCCTCGAACAGGCGGGCACGGTGGTCGCGACCACGAGCAGCGACGCCCAGGGCAGGTACCTCGTCAAGGCCCCGACCGGTCGGTACGACGTCCGCGTGTCCAAGCTGGGTTACCAGAGCACCAGCGGCACGGTCGCCGTGCCGGCCTCGGGCAGCGGCGTCGCCGACGTCGCGCTGAGCAAGGTCACCGTCGAGGCCAGCTACGGCAAGCAGATCGGTGCGGGTCTGGTCGAGGCCGGCTACGGCGACGTCATGCTCGAGAACGACAAACTCTCGATGGCGATCGCCGACGCCTACAACGACGTGCAGCTCTCCGGTGGCACCCGCGGCAAGCCGGTCGACCTCGCCGTCTGCGGCATGGCCGACCAGTTCGACTGGATCAACCTGCCCTACGTCTCGGCGACCCAGCCGACCGGCGACAGCGCGTGGAACATCCGGTCGGTCACGGCGACCGACGTCCAGATCGTCCAAGCGAGCGGCGACAAGGCCGTCGTCCGGGCGTCCGGGCCGGTCATCGGCTTCCCGGGTCTCACGGCGACGACGACGTACACGCTGAAGCCGGGCGACAACTTCGCCACGGTCTCGACGCAGTTGAGCAACTCCGGCTCGGCGCCGGTCAGGGTGTGGACCGGTGACGCGATGGACCACGACGCGGCGGGCCAGGCCAGTGTCATTCCGGGCGCCGGCGTCGTGCCGCCGGGCGCCACGACGGCGTACACCCCGACCAGGCCGTACATCGGCATGACCGGGACCGATCCGCAGGTCTTCGGTCTCGTCTACGGCACGCCGGCCGCCGCCTTCGACGTCTACGCCGCGGGTAACTGGGTGATGAGCCGGTTCAACGTCGACGTGCCGGCGGGTGGCTCGTACACCCTCACCCGCAAGCTGGTCGTCACCCCTGGCACGGACGCGGTGGGCATCCTCGACGGCGTCACCGCGCCGTAACCCCGCGCCTACCCACGCACAGGGCCGGCCCGGACGCCAACCGGGCCGGCCCGTTGCGGCCGGCGGCCCGAAGCGGGCGGGTCGCGTCAGGTGGACGGCCCACCAGACAGTCACGTCTCGACGGGGAGTTTCAACGGGTCTGTCCGCCCTCCTGCCGCCTGGACAGCAGCAGGAGGGCGGCACCGGCCGGACCTGGGACTACCGGCCCGTCAGCGGAAGATCGCGGCGTTGCGTTTGGCCCAGTCGGCGAAGGTGCCGGGGGAGCGGCCCAGGATTCGTTCGACATCGGGGCTGACGGTCTGTTCGTGGACGGTGGGGGCGCCGAGGATGTCGAGCGTGGTGTCGGCCACCGGGGCCGGCATGAACGTGAGCAACTGGGCGCGGGCCACCTGCCGGGTCTGGTCGATGAAGGTGACGGGCTCGCCGATGGCGTCGGCGATGGCGACGGCGCGCTGGCGCGGGGTGGTGAGTTCGGGGCCGGTCAGTTCGTAGATCGTATTCGTGTGGCCGGGCTGGGTGAGCGTGGCGGCGGCCACGGCGGCGATGTCGTCGGGGTCGATGACCGGGAGGCCGACCTCCCCGAAGGGGGCGGCAGCCGTGCGGGTGGCCTTGATGGAGGGCGCCCAGGCGTAGGAGTTGGACGCGAAGCCGCCGGGACGCAGGATGGTCCATCCGATGCCGGATTCCATGACGGCCTGCTCGAAGGCGGCGAAGGCCAGGCCGTGGGACACGGAGTCCGGGCGGGTGGCCACTCCCTGGGAGGAGAGCAGGACTATCTTGCCGGCGTCGGCGAACCGGGCGACGACCTGAGCGGGATCGCCGGTCATCATCAGGTCTCCGCCGACCAGCAGGAAGACCGCGTCCGCGGACGGCAGGCCGGCGGCCGGTTGGGCGAGGTCCGCGGGGACCGTGCGGACGCCGTGCGGGACATCGGAGGCGGTGATGCGGCGGGAGATGGCGGTCACCTCACGCCCCTGCTCGGTGAGGGTGCGGACCAGGGTGCGGCCGACGTTTCCGGTGGCGCCCGTAACGATGATCATTCGGTATCGCTCCAGAGATTGTTAGTTAGTTGGCTGACTCAATCATGAGCGGGAGGACCGTAACACGGGACGGGCACCTATAGTTAGTCAGGTGACTGACTTGAAGGCTTCGGGTCGAGCCCGGACGGCCAGCGACAAACGTCAGCGACTCATGGTGGCCGCCGCCGAGGTCGTGCACCGACAGGGAGTCGAACGCACCACCATCGCCGACATCGCGCGCGCGGCCGACGTCCCCGTGGGCAACGTGTACTACTACTTCAAGACCAAGGACGAGCTCGTCGTCGCCGCCTTGTCGGAGCACACCCGGCAGCTGGAACTGCTCACCGACCGCCTCAACCAGCTCGCCGACCCCCGCGAACGGCTCAAAGGCCTGGTCGAGGCCTGGGTGGGCCAGCGTGACGTCGCCGCCCGCTACGGCTGCCCGACCGGCACCCTCGCCATGGAGCTCGACAAACGCGACGACGGTGAACTGGATGCCGAAGCAGGCAGGGTCATCAGGCTGCTGCTCGACTGGGTGGAGCAACAGTTCCGCGAACTGGGCCTGCCCGAGCCCGACGGCCTGGCCCTGACGCTGGTGGGTGCGTACCAGGGCATGTCACTGCTGGCCAACGCCCTGCGCGAGCCACGAGTCATGGACCGCGAAGGCGCCCGGCTGCTCGCCTGGCTCGACTCACTCGAAGCCGCCTGAGACCGGCACCCCGGCAAGGTTGAGCCCGCTCGGCAAGCGAAGCGCACTGGCCGGCGGGATCAAGTCCGGCGCGGCCGGCACTCATCACCGCCTTGCCGGGGGGCGTACCGCATCGAGGGCTACTCGCCGGCCGGGAACGCGTAGCTCGACGGCGGGTTGGCCTGCTGGGCGGGCGTGCCGTAGACGAGGGCGATCTCGTCGTGTGCGTGCAGCACGATGCCGGCCGGGTTGCCCGAGTACGCCTTGCCGTTGACGTATGCGCGCAGGACCTTGCCGTCGCCGGCGGTGAGCCCACCGACCTGATTCTCCGAGAGCGCCACCTGCCACTCGGTGAAGAACTGGCCGAGGCTGAAGTCCGCCTTGACCGGCGACTCGACGTGCAGCACGCCCGTGGTGTCGTGGGTGTGCAGCGGGCTGATCTGGCCGCTGGCCTCGTCGATGCCGATCTGCGCCGGTACGGTGACCGGTTTACCGTCGACGATCACGTCGAGGTGGGCGTGGATGTGCTCGATGGTCCCTTCCGTGCCGAGCATCGGCAGTCCGGCCGCCTCTACCCGGTTCGTGGCGTCATCCGGCGTCGGCCACGGCGGTTGGTCGGTACGGCCCTCGGCGGTCGCAGCCGGGGTGGCCGGAATGTTCGCAGCGCCCGAGTATCCATGCGCCGGCTGGTTCAGCGCGACGGCCAGGCCGACCGCGACCAGGAGGACAGCTACCAGTCCGCCGCCGATGCCCCAGAACAGCCGGTGCTGTCGGCGTTCGCGTCGCCGGGCGCGTTCGACCGCTTCCCGGGCGGCTGCCGCGGAAGCGCTTCGGCTCTTGCTCTGACTCGGCATGGTCATGATCTCCCAAGCAGGCTGCTCGTCCCTGAGACGCGCGTGCGGTGTTCGCCCCTGCTGACGGGTGCCGCCAGGCGGGACCGTCCTACGATGCGTCGCCTGGTTAAGAAGTCGCCGAGAGTTGGCTGAGCGTTCGATGACAGCCCCCTGCGCGGTCGAGGTCGCGCTCCTCGACGACGCCGTCGCTGACGTACCCCCTGGGAGCTTCGGCGCGGCCCGGCCAGGAACGGCACCGGCCGCCTGGGACGATGGCCGGGTGAAGATCAGCCGACTCATCACCCTGCAGGATGCCCCGGCCCTGGCCGAGTTGTTCCGCGTCAACCGTGAGTTCCTCGCACCCTGGGAGCCGATCCGGAGCGAGGACTACTTCACGGCAGACGGCCAACACGCCGTCGTCCAGGCCGACCTCCAGCAGCACGAGCAGGGATCGAAACTGCCCCACGTCATCCTCGACGACTCCGGCAGCGTGATCGGCCGCATCACCCTCAACGGCATCGTGCGTGGCCCGTTCCAGTCGTGCTCCATGGGCTACTGGGTCAGCGCAAGCCACAACGGTCGAGGGGTCGCGACCAAGGCGGTACACGAGATCGTGCGGGTGGCCTTCGAGGAGCTGGGGCTGCATCGGGTGCAGGCGGAGACCCTGCTGAACAACGTCCGATCGCAGCGGGTGCTGGAACGCAGCGGGTTCGTGCGGTACGGGATGGCGCCGGAGTACCTCAACATCGCCGGCCGGTGGCAGGACCACGTCATGTACCAGTTGGTGAAGGCCCCCTCAGCGGCCGGCTGAACGCCGTCCCGCCGCATGCCTGACGATCCCGTCTCGGGGCGGTCAGTGGGGAAGCTCCGGCCCAGGCGCGCTCACCTGATCGAGTATCTTTCGAAACCGAATCTCCCGCTGCGCACAACAGGATAATTTCGCGACATGGGCATCACCGGGGGGATCGCGTGCGTTTTTCTGACTGTCATCATCGTGGCGCTCATAGTGTATTTGCTGGTGCGGTTCGGGTTCGTCTCGAAGCGGAAGTCGCCGCCACCGGAGGACGACATAACGCCCTAGCTCCGTGCGATCATCGCCGGCGCCGGCGACATGACAGCGGCCCGGGCGACGCGTGAATCCGTGGTGCGAAGGGTCGGGGGCGGCGTGGTGACCGGCCCCCGCCCCTCCGCGGGGCCGTGGCGGCCCCGCTGGAGACCACTTACGCGCAGGTCACCCGCGCGTCACCCCAATCGGCGTGGTCGAAGTTCTTACCGTCCCCACCATCGGTGACCCTCAGGGTCACCGTGCGCACCCCGCTGACGTCGACTCCGAGCGTGCGCGCGCCGTCGGCGCTCCGGATGATCCCGGTGTCGGCGAGTGGCCGACCGTCACCGACGACTTCGAACGCGACCGAGCCGGACTGGGTGACCTCGTCGTCGATGCCGACGTCGGCCTGCAGTTGGGTGCAGACGCCACCCAACCACACAGTGATCTCGCTGGGCGCGTGGGTGCCGATGCCCTTGGCGTACGTCCTGCCGCCGATGGAGATGGCGCCGCCGTCGCCGGCGTTCATCTCGCCGTTGGAACCGTCGCGCTCGACCGGACCCCACCCGTTGCTCTCGCTCAGGAACGGCAGGTCACTGACGTACGCCGTTCCGGTCGGGTTCGGCGGCGGTACGAAGACGCGCACCGCCTCCTCGACATGCACCGGGCGCCGCTGCGGGTCGTCGGCGACGCGGTAGGTGGCGACGACCGGTACGTCGACGTACCCGGGGGCGGCCTCGGCGGCGGCGGTGACCGTCCACGCACCGCTGATCGACTCACCGGCGCGCAGGTGCTTGTCGGACACCGTCTCGCCGGTGACACGCCAGCCTGCGGGCGGGGTCACCCGCAGTTGGACGTCGCTGATCGGGCCGCCGGTGGGCAGGGTGAAGGTGCCCCGTACGTCGATGGTGCCGCCCGGTCCGGTCTGCGCCTGGTCGGGTGTCACCACGAGATCCGTCCGCGGTACCCGCCGCACCGGCTGGTCACAGGTCGACCTTCCCTTGGTGTATTCGCAGATCACCGAGACGAATCCACCGTTGGTGGCCACCGGCACCGTCAGCGAGTCGTGCGCGTCGGCGATGCGGGCCTCCCGGACCAGGCCGTCCGGGCCGTCGCGGAGGGTCTCCACGAGCCATCGCCCCTTGCCGAGGAACGTCAGCGGCGTCTGGAACGTCTTCGCCGGGACGGCCGAGATCCCACCGAGGTACCACCGCTGACCCGACCGTCGGGCGAGGTAGACCTCCTGCCCCGGGCGTCCGCCGAGCAGCCGCGTCTCGTCCCACGTCGTAGGGAGCTGGTTCAGGGTCCGCAGCGCCTCGGGATGCGAGTCGTAGTTCTCGGGCTTGTCCGCGGCGTGCTGCCAGCCCGACTCGTAGACCAGGAACGTCGCCACCTCGTGCGCGTCCGTGGTGTCGCGGTCGGAGACGACGAACGCGACAGGGGTGTAGTCCATGCCGCCGACGACGTTGCGGGTGAACGGGAACATCGTGTTCGTCGCGGCCCGGGTACGGAACTGCTCCGCGCCGCGAATCGCCTCGAGCGTCATGACGTGTGGCCAGGTCCGTTGAATTCCGCGAGGAATGGTCGCGCCGTGGAAGTTGACCATGAGTCGCAGCTCGGCGGTCTTGCGGAGAATGTCGTCGTACCACTTGAAGCGCGCCTGGGAATCCGAGTCCATGAAGTCGACCTTCACCCCGGCGACGCCCCACGACTTCACGAGCGACAGCGTGTCGTCCCGCTCCTGCGCGGTGTCCAGAGCCGTCCAGTGGAACCAGAGCAGCACCTCGACACCCCGGGCGCGCGCGTAGCGCACCACGTCCGGCACCCAGCTGCGATCCCAGCCTTCGTCGATCAGGATGTAGGACCATCCGTTGCGGGCGGCGAAGTCGACGTACTGCTTCTGGCGTGCGGGGTCCCGGGGGCTGTCGTGCTCGGACAGCCATGACCAGGCGACCGTGCCCGGGCGGATCCACGAGGTGTCGGCCAGCTTCGACGCCGGTGCCAGGTCGTCGACGAGCGTCGAGGTGGTCACCGTGGCCAGGTCGCCCACGATCGCGGTACGCCAGGGAGTGGCCAACGGGCCGGGCGAGGTGACCTCCGCGTCGGCGAGCTTGACCGCGTAGGAACTCGATCCCGTCTGGTGAGTGAGGCGGCCACCCGAGTATCGGCCGTCCACATCCGATTCGGTGAGCAGGACGTAGGTGTCGTCCACTTCGAACAGAGCCGGGAAGCCGAATTCACCTGCCGCGGCGGCGCCGGCGGTCGTCTCGACCCGGGTCGCCTCGTAGTTGGGCGTGTACGGCAGCAACCACGCGGGTGCGCCGGTCGGCAGGGTGTATGAGGAGGCCTCCCGCTTGACGGTGACGCCTGCGGCGTCGGGCAGGACGTACCGGAAGGCCACACCGTCGTCCGAGACGCGGACCACGAGATCCATCCGCGCGCCGCTCGCGCCGGCGAACGACAGCGTCGACTCCGCCGACCTGGCGTGCCGGACGCGCTGCTTTCCAGTGGTCATGACGTAGTTCTCCACCACGACCCGGTCTTCACGGCGGATGAAGCTCAGACCCTTGGTCAGGTCGGCGGCCGTGGTCTCGATGCCGACCGCCGAGGGGGCCAGCACGCTCCTGCCCTGGTGATCGACGGCGAGCGACAACGCACCGTCGGAGTCGAGCGTCACGGAAGCCGACACCGGCGCTGCCGGCGACGGCCCACGGACCGTCCACGCGCCGGAGGTGGAAGCCGTGGCAGGGGTGGTCGCCACCGCCGCGGCGGCGACGGCGAGCATCAGTACGACGCAGCGCGCGAGAAACCGGTGCCGCGAGCTGTGCACACGCATCGATCGTCCCTTCTGCAGGTGGGTTTGATCAGCGGATGCCGAACCAGCAGGCACGTGCCAGGGCGACGCGGCGGTTGATTGACGGCCGGGGGAGTTCGTGCGCCGCCAGTTGCGAGTTCCATCCTGACCGCGGTCGCGTTGCCTACGCCGGCAAGAGCCGGCCGTGAGGGCCGGCGTGGGGGAGTCGACCTCCCTCCTGCCTGTACGCGAATCCAACAGAATCGAACAGGGGTGACGATCGCGAAAGCCTATGTCTGGCTCTCGCGACCCGGAGCCTAAGGGACGAAGTCCGCCTGGAGCAACCGCTACGTCGCCGCGTCGTAGCGCTGAGTTGAGGCACGATGCAGGCGCACGGCCGGGTAAATGACCGCACTATCGGCCAAAGTAGACGATCGCCCGTGGTGCGTTCGAAGATGTCGTCCAATGTGCGGCTGAGAGTGTTTGGGCCCCGACGATCTCGCCCGTGCCGATCTGAAGAGGCTTGTGGGCGGTCGCGACTCCGCCTGTCCGAGTGCGGGTGAAGGTCGGGGAGACTTCGCCTCGTCAACCGTTGACCGTCGATGAAACCAAGTGTTAACTGTTAACAGTTTTCGGGAGGTCAAGTGCTGAACGTCAGCCCCATCAGAGTAGAGTCCCTCGGGGAAAGGCTCGCCAGCGAGCTGCGTCGCCGCATCATCATGGGCGAACTCGCCGCGGGCACACGCCTGGTCGAGGAGGAGCTGGCTGAGTCTTTCCGGGTCAGCCGGGGCCCGGTCAGGGACGCCATCAAAATCCTGCGCGCGGAGGGACTCGTCGCCGGCACCGGCCGGAACGTCGTCACCCGCTCGCTCACCGCAGCTGACATCGACGAGCTGATGGCCCTCCGAGAGTCCTTCGAGCTGCTGGCGGTCGAACGTGCCATCGCCGCCAGGCGAGATGACCTCTCCCGCGAACTGGAAGCAGCACTCGCCGACATGGATGCGGCCGTCACCGACCGCAGCTCGACGGACTTCACGGCAGCCGACATCCGTTTCCACAGCGCCTTCTTCGACGCCGCCGGTCTGACCCGGCTCGGCGTCCTGTGGAACCAGTTCCGTCCCACCATCGAGGGCCTGCTGTACGCCTCCGGCAAACGCATGGACGACCTCGCAACGTCGGCGCGGGAGCACCGCGACCTCGCCGGGCTGATCGCCGCGGGCGAGGTCGCCGAAGTCAAGGTCGAGCTGCACCGTCACCTGCAGACGACCTGTTCGCGATTGCAGTCCGCGGTACCCCCACCACCCCTGCAGAAAGAGAACGACTTATGAGATCAAGAAGGGTCGCGATAGCCGCCCTGGCCGTCGCCACAAGTCTCGCAGTGACCGCGTGCGCCAACCGGGGCGGCGGGGGAGAGGCGTCCTCCGCGAACTACCCGTCGAAGGATTTGACCCTGGTCGTCCATGCCGGAGCGGGAGGGGGATCGGACCTGACCGCCCGGACGCTCGCCAAGGAGATGGAGTCCGACCTCGGAAAGTCGATCGTGGTGGAGAACCGTACGGGCGGCGGGGGCCGTGTCGGCCTCACCTACCTCAAGGAGCGGCCGGCGGACGGCTACAACATCGGATTCATCCCCGTCGAGGTGGCGATGCTCGGGCACCAGGGCGCCGACATCAAGCCCGACCAGTACACCATCCTCGGTCAGGTCATGAACGCGCCCGCGACTCTCTCGGTCCCGGCAGAGAGCCCCTACAAGACGCTCGCGGAGTTCATCGCCGCGGCCAAGGCCGCTCCCGGGACCATCACCGTCTCGAACTCAGGTGCCGGTGCGATCTGGGAGGCGGCGACCCTCGCCCTCGGGGAGTCGGCCGGGGTCACCTTCAAGCCCGTCCCGTACGACGGTGGAGCACCCGCCGTCGCGGCCGGCGTGTCCGGTGAGGTCAAGGCTGTCATGGCAGGCGTGAGCGAGTCCGGCGCGGCAGCAAAGGACGGCCGGCTGCGGATCCTCGCCGTGATGGCACCTGAGCGGGTCTCCTCGCTGCCTGACGTTCCGACCGCGAAGGAACTCGGCATCGACCTCGTCATCGGTGGTTGGGGCCTGATGGGCGCCCCCGCCAACCTGCCGTCCGAGGTCAAGCAGCGACTCGCCGACGCCGTGCACAAGGCGGCGTCCTCGGCGACCTTCACCGACGTCATGAGCAAGGCGGGCAACACCCCGATGGCCACCTCACCGGAGGACGCCGCCGCCTTCGCCCAGTCGGAGTTCCAGCGCTTCGGCGAGATCTACCAGAAATGACCGCGTCTCACCCGACCCCCGAGGGTGAGCTCAGTGCTGCCTCGCCGTGGCGCGAGGCAGCACTGGGCTGCGTCTTCCTGGCGCTGGGCGTCGCCATCCTCGTGCTCGCCCACGCGATCGAGCTGCCTGACCGTGCCCTCGCCGTCAGTCCCCGCATCTGGCCGGAGACGTTGGGCGCCGGGATCGTCGTGCTGTCCGTCCTGCACATCGTCATCGCGTTCCTCTCCCCGCCCAAGCGCGACGACGCGGAGCCGGCCACCCGGGTCGGCGTGTTGCGGGTGGCCGGCTTCGTCCTGGCCGCCCTCGCCTTCGGCCTGCTCTGGTACTACATCCACTTCCTGGTGTCCGGGATGGTCTTCGTGGCCGCCCTCACGTGGATCGCGGGCGGCCGCGGCATCAAAGACCTGATCCTTTTCCCCGCCGGCATCACGGTGGTGCTCTACGCCCTGTTCGCGCTCCTCCTGAGAGTTCCGGTATGAACGCTCTCCTCGACGGCTTCGGCGCTCTATTCACTGTTCAGATCGCACTGTGCATCCTCGTCGGCGCCGCCATCGGCATGCTCGTCGGTGCCTTCCCAGGCATCAGCGCCACCATGGCGGTCGCCCTGGCCAGCGCCTTCACCCTGACCATGGATCCGCTGCCCGGACTGGCGGTTCTCCTGACCATCCTGGTCGCCGCGCAGTTCGGCGATCGCATCCCGGCGATCCTCATCAACACCCCCGGCACACCCGCCTCCATCGCGACCACTTTCGACGGTTACGCGCTCGCCCGTCAGGGAAAAGCCGGCCTCGCGCTCACCGCGTCGGCGTACGCCTCGGCGATCGGCGGCCTGGTGGGCATCGCGGTCCTGATGGTCGCGGCCGTTCCGCTCAGCAACCTGGCGCTCGAGTTCGGTTCGCCGGAGATGTTCGCCCTCGTGGTTTTCGGGCTGACCATGATGATCGAGGTATCGGGTGGCAAGATCGTCATGGGCCTCATCGCGGGTCTGTTCGGTCTCGCCCTCGGCACCATCGGCCGTGACCCCCTCGACGGCTCCGACCGCTTCACCTTCGGCATCCCGCAACTCGTCGAGGGCGTCCCGTTCATCGCGGTCATCATCGGGCTGTTCGGCATCACCGAGGTGTTCACCCAGATGGTCGAGCGCGGGCACGCCCAGCAGGAGGCGGTGCGCAGCTTCGGCCGCTGGTGGCCGAACAAGGCCGAAAACCGGGCCATGATCAAGCCCGTCGCCGTGGGGTCGGCCGTCGGCACCGTCGTCGGTATCCTGCCGGCGGCGGGCGGAGACATCGGTGGCATCGTCGCCTGGGACCAGGCGCGGCGGGTCTCCAAGGAGCCCGAACTCTTCGGCAAGGGTTCACTGGAGGGGTTGACCGCGGCGGACTCTTCGTCGAATGCCGGCGTGGGAGGGTCCGTTCTGACCACGCTCGCCCTCGGCGTGCCGGGGGACTCCGTGATGGCCGTCATGCTCGGCTCGATGATCATCTGGGGTATCCAGCCCGGTCCCAGCCTCTTCTCGCAGCACCCGGATCTGGTGTACTCGATCTCGGGCATCCTGCTCTTCGCGACCCTGCTGACCCTCGGCCTCAGCCTCCTTCGGATGCGGGGAGTCGCCAAGCTGCTCGAGCTACCCACTCGCTTCCTGTGGGTGGTCATCGTGACCTTCTGCATCGTCGGGACGTACGCGGTCAACAACAGCGTCTTCGACGTCGGCCTCATGCTCCTCTTCGGCGTAATCGGCCTGCTGTTGCGCAGGTTCGGTGTGCCCGCCGGACCGATCGTGCTCGGCCTCATCCTCGGACCTCTGGCCGAGCGCAACTTCCGTCGCTCCATGGAGCTCGGCGGGCTCGAGACGATCTACACCAGCCCGATCGCCGTCGTCCTCCTCGTCGCCGCGGTCCTGGCGATCGCCGTGCCTCGCATCCGCTCCCGGATGAAGGCAAGGAAACGGCCATCCCCACCGGGCACGCCGGAACCGCGAAAGCCGGCCGGGGTCGGCAGTTGATCGAAAAGCACTTCGTCGTGCGGGACGTGCCCGGCCAGTGCCACGGCAGCACGCTCTGCGAAACAACTGGCTCCTTCGTCGCCGCCTGGTTTCAGGGCGACCACGAAGGAGCACCCAACTCGCAGATCTGGCTCACCACCCGAGCCGGCGCAGACTGGACCCCACCCAGGGTGGTCAGCGGCGACCTCGCGCCGTGCTGGAACCCGGTCCTGCACCGACAGGAATCCGGAGCGCTGCGCCTGTTCTTCAAGGTGGGCAAGACCATCTCGGCGTGGCGGACGTACCACACCACCTCCATGGACGGCGGCGAGACCTGGTCGGTACCACACCCACTCCCACCCGACACGCCGGGCGGACGAGGACCGGTACGCACACCACCTCTTCGCCTGCCGTCCGGCCAGCTACTCGCCGGCGCCTCCACCGAGACGTGGGGAGCGACGCCCCGGTGGGACTCCTTCGTCGACATCAGCGACGACGACGGCTGGTCCTGGCGCCGCACCGACAACATCCTCATCGACCATGGCACCTTCCCCGGCGCGGGGATCATCCAACCCGCACTGTGGCAGGCCGCCACGGGGCAGGTGCGCCTCCTCGCTCGGAGCACAGCCGGCCGGCTCGTCTTCTCCTGCAGCGACGACGACGGTGAGACCTGGTCCGCCGGAGTGATGAGCAACGTTCCCAACAACAACTCCGGCATCAGCATCTGCACCCGCGGCGACACGGTGTACCTGGCCCACAATCCCACCAGTGGCGACTGGGCATCGCGTGCGCCGCTGCTGATCTCGGCCTCGACCGACGACGGTGCCACCTGGGAGCCCTGGACAAGCCTCGAGGAATCGCGGGACCGCGCCGGCGAGGAAACCTACCGGTCGGCCGACTCCGGCGTCACCACCACCGGCGCCAACGAATTCTCCTATCCCTGCCTCGTCCGGACCCGCGACGGGCTCGCCGTCACCTACACCTGGCAGCGCCGCAGGATCGCGTTCGCTCTTCTCGCCCCTTCAGACCGGAGCAATTCATGACCAGCTACCCCGACGCCAACCTGATCAGCGCCGTGCCGACCCTTTTCGACCAGGCCGGTGCGCTCGACATCGGCGCGACCAAGGCGGCCTACGCACAACTGGCCGAGGTGCCCCTCGACGGCATCTTCGTCGCCGGAACGACGGGCGAGTTCACGACTCTCACCGATGACGAGCGCCTGGCCGTCTGCACCGCCGCCAGTGACGCCTTCGGCCCTGACCGGACATACTGGCACGTCGGCGCAGCGTCCCGGTACCAGGCGGCCGCCCTCACCCAGGCCGCCGTGGACCGCGGTGCCCGCCGCCTCGCGGCACTCACACCGCACTACTACGCCGCCACCGAGTCGGCCCTGCTGTCGTATTACGAGACCCTGGTCGGGCGGGCCACCGGCGTGCCCATCTACGGGTATCTCTTCGAAGCGCGGACCACCACGTCGGTGACGCCCACCCTGCTCGCCCGGCTCGTCGACACAGGCCTCGCCGGAGTGAAGATCAGCGGTGCGGGTAGCGCCGCCGTCGGTCGGTACCTCGCCGCGCTCGACCGGACGATCCCGGTCTACTCCGGTGCTGACGCGGAGTTCGCCGAGGTGGTCGACCTCGGAGCGGCGGGCGTGGTTTCCGGCGTCAGCTCTGCGCTGCCGGCACCCTTCCTCGAGGTACGCGACGCCCTGCGCGCCGGGGACTCGGCGGCGCTGGCGGTCGCCCGGGAGCGAGCGCGCCGCGCTGTCGCAGTTACCGGTCAGGGCAACCTCGCCCACCTGAAGGCGGTCCTCGAACTGCGCGGTATCCCCGCGAGCGGGCTGCGTGCCCCACTCGACCCGATCTCCCCGCAGGATCGACGCACCCTTGAATCCGACGTCGCCGACCTTCTCTGATCGGTCCGCTCTCTTTCGATAGGTCACCCCGTAACTGACTGCGGCATGGGCAGCACCGGCCTGCTTCCCCCTCGGCGGCGTGACCCTCAGCGCGGTCTTCTTGGTCATGGACGGCGCGCCGCGCGTGAGTCCTCGGCGCCGGCACTGTGGTCGAGCCTGCCGGTCAGGAGACCCGCCGCCGATGGTGCCTGAGCGGTCACCGTGCGCGCTCGACACTGGGTGGCGCGCGGCCGGCTGGTGACCCCGCCCCAGGCCAGTACGCCATTGACATCGAGTTGAGTCGCTGGCAACCTACTGTTAACAGTAGACGGTTAACGGATGTGCATCCATGCGCCGTGTAGGGCGAGCGTCCACACGGGCCGGTGGGCAGTCGGCGGAACCTGCCCGCACCGATGGCGACCTGCCCTCGATGTCCGTGGCGCGAGACCGGCTTTCGACCGGTGGCCGGTCTCAACTGCAGGGGCGATCAGACGCGGAACCTGATCATGCGAATGGGGGCGTATTGCACCCGAGGCGGCGCAGCGCGCAGGCACGGATACGGGCACGGGCACCACCTGGCCGACCATGCGTCGCCCACCGCCCGTGCCACCGAACAGAACCGAAGGGGAGATCGTGATCGCACACCTGACCACGCTGCGCCGAGTGCTGGTTCCCGGCCTCGCCGCCGTGCTGGCGCTGCCGGCCGCCGCAGTGGCCCGCGCCGCGGAACCACCCGGACACAGCGATGCCTTTCGCGCCTACGCCTGCCGTCAGGACATCCACCCGCAAGATCCGGACTATCCCGGCGTCCACGTCGCGTCCATCGAGAAGGCACCCAACGGTGACCTCCTCTACGCCTTCTACGCCGGCACCCAGGAAAAGGCCGACGACGTGGCCACCTACATGAGTCGACTCCCGGTCGGCTCCAAAACCTGGACCGAACCTAGGGTGATCTTCGACGAACCCGACAAGCCGGACGGCAACGCCGTGCTGTGGGCCGACGACAGCACCACCTACCTGTTCTTCTCCACGATCCGTGGGGACGGCTGGACGGAAGCCGACCTCCGCCTCATCCGCTCGACGGACAACGGCCGCACGTGGAGCGCGCCGGAGCAGATCCGCGAGGAATGGGGCTGGCTCTTCGGCACTCAACCGTTCCGCATGTCCAACGGAGAGGTGCTCGTCCCGATCTACAGCGAGACGCGATGGGCGTCCGGCTGGTATATCCCGAGCGACAACTACTCCACCTGGGTGCCGCACCCGTCCGACAACGACGCGGACTGGCCCACCTCGCCGAATGGTGCGATCCAGCCAGCCACCGTCGAACTCGAACCTGGCCACCTGTTGGCCTACCTCCGCACCCGAGACCAGGCCATCTACAAGACCGAGTCGTTCGACTACGGCCGCACCTGGACCACCGCGGAGTCGACGGGACTGCCGAACAACAACGCCCGGCTGGCCCTGATCAAGCTCGCCGACGGCAACCTCGTGCTGGCGCACAACCCGATCACCTCGGGTAGGAACATCCTGCGGCTCTCCCTCTCCACCGACCAGGGCAAGACCTGGACGAGCCACGTCGACGTCGAGTCCGAGCCCGGTGCCGAGTTCTCGTATCCCTACCTGCTGCAGACCGGCGACGGCATGATCCACTTGGCCTACACGCACCGACGTGAGTCCATGCGGCACATCGTCTTCAACGAGGAGTTCGTGCGAGCCGGCACCGACCTCCCCTCGGACCCGCAGCCCGTCCCCGTCGAGCTCCGGCACGGGAAATTGACCCAGCCCTCCGCCTGCCACTACGTGAACACTCCACGCTGACCGCCGCGAGTACGGACGCCACGACGACACGATCGTGGCGTCCGTACTCCGCTTGCAGGAAGAGGCAGGAACTGACGCGCTCGCGATGCGCGGCCGGCACGCGGGCACGTACGGACTGTCGGTCATGGTCCCGCGCGACCTGCCCGGGACAGTCGGCACCTCCGTGAGCGCGGAATCCTAATTTAACCAGCGTCCGCTATTGAAATTCCTCGCCGGAGAGCACAGGATGACGGATACCGGCGACGGCCCTCGCCGAAGACGAGGGCCGCGCCGCGGAACCTGCACACCGACCCCGGGAGCCGCGGACGTGACCATCGCACCCGCCCCACGCCGCGTGAACCAGCAACCAGCACGCGACCTCGTCGCCGCCGAACAGGCCGCCGCCCAATTCCTCGCTGCGCTCGGCATCGACCTGGACTCCGAGAGCCTGCGCGCGACACCACGGCGGATGGCCTCGGCGTACGCCGAACTGCTCACCGCGCGCCCGTTCGACCTGACCACCTTTCCCAACGACGAGGGATACGACGAACTCGTGCTGGCCAGATCCATCCCGATCCGGTCAGTGTGCGAACACCACCTGCTCCCATTCATCGGTGTCGCCCACGTCGGCTACCTGCCGGGCGACCGGATCCTCGGACTGTCGAAGCTCGCCCGCGTCGTGGAGCTGTTCGCTCACCGCCCGCAGGTGCAGGAACGACTGACCAAGCAGGTAGCGGAGTGGTTGGCCCTCGAACTCGCGCCCAAGGGCGTCGGCGTCGTCATCGAGGCGGAGCACATGTGCATGACGTTGCGCGGCGTACGCGCGGCGGGTGCCACCACGGTGACCTCCACCCTGCTCGGTACTCTGCGTGACGACGCCCGCTCCAGGGCCGAGTTCTTCTCCCTCACCGGAGCCCAGTGATCCCCGAATCGGAGAGCGGCATGGACAACAGCCTCACCTTCGTCATCGTCGGCGCCGGCCTCGCCGGCGCCAAAGCCGCCCAAACGCTGCGCGAAGAGGGCTTCGACGGCCGCGTGATCCTCCTCGGTGAGGAGCCCGAACGCCCCTACGAGCGGCCGCCACTGTCCAAGGGCCTGCTTCTGGGGAGCACCCCACGCAGCGACGTGTACGTGCACGACGCCGGCTGGTACGACGCGAACAACGTCGAGCTGCGTACCGGGACCCGGGTCGCCGCCATCGATCGCATCGCCCGCCACGTCGTCCTCGACGGCGGCGAGCGGATCGGGTACGACAAGCTGCTGCTGACCACCGGCTCGACGCCCCGCCGCCTGGGTGTCCCCGGTGCCGATCTGGACGGGGTGTTGTACCTGCGCACGTTGGCGCAGTCCGACCGGATAGCCGAAGCCCTCACCGACAAGTCCCAGCTCGTGGTGATCGGTGCGGGCTGGATCGGTCTGGAGATCGCCGCTGCCGCCCGCAAACGCGGCGCCACCGTGACCGTGATCGACGTCGCCGAACTGCCGTTGCAGCGAGTTCTCGGCGACGAGGTCGCCCGGGTCTTCGCCGACCTGCACCAGAGCCACGGCGTCACCTTCCGCCTCGGCGCCGGGGTTCGACAGCTGCACGGTTCCGGACGGGTGTCGTCGGTCCTCCTGACCGACGGCACCGAACTGCCCGCCGACACCGTCGTCGTCGGTGTGGGTATCCAGCCCGACACGCAGCTGGCCGAGGCCGCGGGACTGAAGGTCGACAACGGCGTCGTCACCGACGCCCGGCTGCTCACCTCCGACCCGCACATCTACGCCGCAGGCGACGTGGCCAACGCCTACCACCCGCTGCTGAGCCGGCACATCCGTGTGGAGCACTGGGCGAACGCGCTCAACGGCGGCCCGGCCGCCGCCCGCTCCATGCTGGGCCAGCAGGTCGAGTACGCCCGGTTGCCGTACTTCTTCTCCGACCAGTACGACCTGGGGATGGAGTACTCGGGCTGGGCGGCCCCGGACGGTTACGACCAGGTGGTGTTCCGCGGCGACCCATCCGTGGCGGACGGGAAGGCGCCGGAATTCCTGGCGTTCTGGGTCTCCGAAGGCAGGGTTCTGGCCGGAATGAACGCGAACGTGTGGGACGTCACCGACCACATCCAGGCGCTGGTGCGCGCCGGACACGGCGGCACCGCCGTCGACCTGGCCAAGCTCGCCGACCCGCAGGTGCCACTCGGCGATCTCCTCGGCTAGGCACCGCGACGGGTCAGGCCGGACGTACCTGCACGCAGCAAGCCCCCGGAGTGGGGACCAGCCGCGCGTGGAGTTCCGTCCGGCCGAGCCCGTCCAGCAGACCCGCGATGAACGCGTGGTTCAGGCCGCACACCAGTTCGGTCTGCTGAACAGCGAGCTGATGGAACGGGCAGTTCCGCAGCCGGATCAGCTCGTCGTCGTCGACCGGCTCGAAGCCGAGTTCGTCCAGAAGCGCCGCCACGGTGCCGCGCCCCGCGGCCTGACGACCGATGGTGACGCCCCGTTGCTCTGCGAGGCGGAGGGCCGCCGACCTCGCGTCGGTCGGATCTTCGGCGACCGCCTGAGCGAGGATCTCGCCGATCAGGTCGTAGCGGCGCTCCGGGATGGTCAACGAGATGCATCCCGGCGCCGCCTCGTACACCTTCGGCGTCCTGCCCCGGCCGCGTGGCTGGTCAGCCGGCGCCTCGTACCGGGCCTGCAGCAGCCTGGCCGCGACCAGCTTGTCGAGGTGGAACGCCGCCAGGCTGCGTGAGATGCCCTGTGCGTCGGCGGCCTCGTCCCGCGTCACCGGGTGGTCCTGGCTGCGGACGTAGTCGTACAGCGCCCGTCGGACCTGGTCGACCAGCGCCGTCACCGCCTGCCAGGAGGCCGCTGCCACGCCAGAAAGTTTATCACCAGCGGATCTTGTAGAAATTGCCCGATGCGGGCGTGGCACGCGGCGCGGCCGTGCCGCCGGCTCCCGGCTGCCGCTGGACGGACCCGCGGGGCGGCCGGGGAGTCAGAGGTACGGCCGTCCCGGCTGCCGCCGCACGGACCGGCGGGGCGGCCGTGCCTCCGGCTTCCGTAGGACATCGGGCCTGCCAGCAGTGCGCCGAAGTTGGTAGGGACCCATTCCTGCTGGGTGGATGGGGTGACGGCGTCCTTGCCGTGCCAGCCGACGAGCCGGCGTCACACGGGGCCGCGCCGGCCACCCTCACAACGTGGTCGCTGGCGGAGGTCGAGCGGGTGCTCCCTGCCGTTCGGCGGCGGCGACAGCAGGCGCGAGTTGACCCACGAGCCCGGATTTGACGATCAACCCCGCGGTCACGTAACTTTCTCTCTGCCAGCGCGGAACGGACGAAACGGGGCGAAAGTCCTGGAGGCCGGAGCGTGGCGGAGGCTTTCGGGTCGGAGGGGTTGTCTTCTCTGGCTCGGGATCTGGGCGGTGCCCCGGGTTCGCTGTGAGGCGGATTTGGTGAGGCGGAACCGGCCGGGTATGGTCGACGGTCGGCAGGGTGCCGGGCGAGCTTGCGGGTGACCGTGGCGGCCGGTCTGTTGATTCCTGTGATGAAGGCGGCGGAAGCCGGTGGATTCGGGGTGCCCGTGTTAAGGGTGGAAGCGTGTCAAACCGGGAAACACTGGTTTGACAGGGCGGAAATCGGCGGGTAACGTAGTAAAAGTGCCCGGCGCGGGAGCGGCGGGACCGGAGCGAAATGCCCCGGATGATGGGCCCTTTTGGTGGGGGTTTGTCGGATGGTGTGTGGTTGTTCTTTGAGAACTCAACAGGGTGCTTGATAAGCCAGTGCCAAATTGATTTATTACCCCGGACTGGTTGG